>DATCOJ010000119.1:0-4360 GCA_036564785.1 Rhizomicrobium sp.
GCATCAAGCTCGCCAGCGAACGGTTCGAGCAGACCACGACGCCGCAAAGCGCCCGCCGCGAGGCGAGCGAAGGCGAGATCGCCGCCATACGCGCGCTCGTCGCGCCCAATCTGCCCGGCGTCGGTCCACGCTGCCTGCGCGCCACCGCCTGCCTCTATACCGTGACTCCGGATTTCGGCTTCGTCATCGACCGCCATCCGGACTCGGAGCGCATCCTCATCGCCTCGCCCTGCTCGGGCCACGGCTTCAAGCATTCCCCCGCCATCGGCGAAGCGCTGGCCGAATGGGCGCTGGAGGGCGGCAGCCGCCTCGATCTGAAGCCCTTCGGTCTCGCCCGCTTCACGTGATAGGATTGCGCCCGAGGGAAGGGAGCGCCGCCATGGCTTATGTCGAGAACCGCATCGTCCACGATGCCGATTCGCACCTGATGGAATTGAGCGACTGCCTCGATCCTTATCTCGACCCAAAATCCCGCGCCGCTTACGACGAGCTGCCCAAGCTGAAGGCCTGGCCGCGCGACGGCAAATTGGTGCATCACGCCAACAAGCAGCACGACGATCCCGACTTCCGCGCCGGCGCCGACGCCAACATTCTGCTGCGCAAGAATTACGAGGCGCTGGGCGCCTTCCGCCGCGCCGACCGTCCGCGCGCGCTCGACCTTCTGGGCTTCTCGAGCCAGCTCGTCTTCACCACCTGGTGCCTGGGCAATTTCGGGCTGGACGACGGCGATCCCGCCCTCGCCTATGCCACCGCCGAGGCCCACAACCGCATGATGGTCGATTTCTGCGCGGTCGACCGCCGCTTCCTCGCCACCGCCTACGTGCCGCTCGCCGATTTCGCCCGCGCCATCGCCACCGCGCGGGCCGCCATCGATCTCGGGTCCAAGGCGCTCATCATCCCCTCGCGCTGTCCCAAAGGCCATTCGCCCAGCCATATCGGCTTCGAGCCGCTCTGGGCCATGGCGCAGGAGGCCGGGCTGCCGATCCTCTTTCATGTCGGCGGCGAGGAGAAGCTCAATCCCGACTACTTCGACAACGGCCTGCCGCGGGTGAAGGATTTCCACGGCGGCGAGGAGAACTTCACCTCCGTCAGCTACATGCCGATTCCCTATTCGGTGATGACCACGCTGGCCGCGCTCATCTTCGACGGCGTGCTCGATCGCCATCCCCGCCTCAAATTCGGCGCCATCGAATTGGGCGCGAGCTGGCTGCCCGGCTGGATGCGCAACATGGATTCCGCCGCGCAGGCCTTCCTCAAAAACGAGGAGCGGCTGCAGAAGCTCTCGGCGCGGCCGAGCGAGATCGTGCGCCGCCAGGTGCGCGTCACGCCCTACTGCCACGAGGATTCCGGCTGGATCGTCGCCAATTCGGGCGAGGAGGTCTGCCTGTTCTCCTCCGACTTCCCCCATGTCGAAGGCGGCCGCAATCCGCTCAAGCGCTTCAACGACAGCCTCGCAGGGTTGCCGGCGCGCGCGGTGGAGCGCTTCTATTGCGACAACTTCATCGACCTCATGGGCGAAGGCCTCGCCGCCGATCTCCGCCGCCCCCAGCGCCAGGTGGCGGCTTAGCATCCTTTACCTCCCCGCGTTGGGGAAGGTGGTGCCGCTGCGGGCCGGTCGAGCAGGCAATCGATGAAAGCGCGCAGTGCCGGATGCGAATGCCGGCGGTTGGGATAGTAGAGGAAGAGGCCCGGAAACGTCGGCGACCAATCGGCGAGCACGCGCTTCAACCTGCCCGCGGCGAGAGCCTCGGAGATGCGGTCATCGTCGTAGGCGTAGAGTATGCCGAGACCTTGCAGCGCGCCTTCCACCACCACGTCCTGAAAGTTGGAAATCAGCGGCCCTTCGACGCTCAACTCGATCGCCTTTGCCTTCTTCCGCAGCGGCCAGCGATAGATCGCGCCGCTGCCGGGGAAGCGCCAATTGATGCAGGCATGACGATGCAGATCGGCCGGAACTTTCGGTTCGCCATGTCGTGCCAGATAGTCCGGCGAGGCCACGGCCAGCATCGGCCTGTCGGGGGTGAGCCGAACGGCGATCATGTCCTTCTCCAGCCGCTCGCCGATGCGGATACCGGCGTCGAACCGTCCGGCGACGATGTCGCTGATGCCATCGTCGATGACGATGTCGAGCACCACATCGGGATGCTCGCGGTGAAAACGGCCGAGCCTCGGCGCGATGATCTTCTTCGCGGCCATCCCCAATGTGTTGATGCGCAACGTGCCCGCGGTCCGCCCGGTCGCGGCCACGGCTTCGGCAACGGCCGCATCCATCTCCTGCATCATCGGCGCGATGCGGTCGTAGAGGCGCGCCCCGGCTTCGGTCGGCGCCACGCTGCGCGTCGTCCGGTTCAGCAGCCGAACGCCAAGCCGGGTCTCGAGCTGGCGGATCGTCTGGCTCAAGGCCGACGCGGAAAGGCCCAGATGAGCGGCCGCGCGCGAGAAGCTGGTTCGCTCCACCACCGCGGCGAAAGCCTTGAGTTCGGCGAATTCCGAGCCCCGCATTATACACCAGACGCTAAATAGGCTTGGCAGATTATATACTATTATCTAAAGCGATGGAACGCCGCAGATTGCTCCCGTCCCGAACGATGGAGCCTGCGATGTCCCTCAATCTTCCGGAACCGATTGCGGCCTACTTCGCCGCCGACAGGCGCGACGGCGAGGCCGTGGCGCGCTGCTTCACCAAGGATGCGGTCGTCAAGGATGAAGGCCGCACGCATGCGGGCGTTGCGGCGATCCGGCAATGGAAAGAGGAAGCGTCCGCCAAATACACATACACGAGCGAGCCGTTGCGCTTGGAGCAGACGGGCGATGTGTCGGTCGTGACGTGTCACCTCGAAGGCAACTTTCCGGGCGGCCAGGCCGATCTGCGATTCTTCTTCCGGCTGGAACGCGGCAAGATCTCCAGCCTGGAGATCATGCCATGAGCTTCGCTCTCGAGCTGACCGGCCGCCGCGCCGTTGTGACCGGCGGCACCAAAGGGATCGGCGCGGCCGTCGTGCACTCGCTGCACGAAGCCGGCGCGAGGGTCGCCGCGACGGCCCGTTCGACACCCGAGCAGCCCATCGACGGCGTTCGCTACCTGGCTGCCGACCTGTCGACTGCGGCCGGGTGCGCGATGGTCGCCGACGCGGCTCTGAAGCATCTCGGCGGCATCGACATCATCGTGGATGTGCTTGGCGGCTCCAGCGCGCCCGCCGGCGGTTTTGCGGCGCTCGATGACGAGGAATGGTGGAACGAGTTGAACCGCAATCTGATGCCGGCCGTGCGGCTGGATCGGGCCTTGCTGCCCGTCATGATCGAGCAGGGCTCGGGCGTCGTCATTCACGTCACCTCGATCCAGCACATGCTGCCCTTGCCGGACTCGACCACGGCCTACGCCGCCGCCAAAGCCGCTCTCTCGACATACAGCAAGAGTCTTTCCAAGGAAGTGAGTCCGAAAGGCGTGCGCGTGGTCCGCGTTTGCCCCGGCTGGGTGGAAACCGAAGCGGCGGTTGCTCTGGCGGAACGTCTCGCAGCGCAAGCCGGCGCCGACTATGAAGGCGGCAAGCAGATCATCATGCAGGGGCTGGGCGGCATTCCTCTCGGCCGGCCTGCCAAGCCCGTAGAAGTCGCCGACCTTGTCGTCTTTCTCGCGTCGCCGCGCGCCGCATCCATAACCGGGACGGAGTACGTCATCGATGGCGGCACCGTCCCTACGGCCTGAAGGGCGTTCATCCGTCATCACCCGGCCGCCAGCGTGCATCTTTACCTCCCCCAACGCGGGGAGGCGTCCCGCCAGTAAATCGCGCACTCAGATCGACGGTACCGATGCGGCGCGATTTACAGGCGGGGCGGGTGGGGAACGTTCATCGCGGGTTCACTGTCGGAAGGTCGATGCGCTCGTTTTTCGCTCGCTCGTTTTGTACCATCGCGTTCCCCTTCCCCCCTTGTGGGGGAAGGTGGCTGGCGAGCGGCGCGGGTAGCGCCGCGAAGCCAGACGGAAGGGGGGTCGATGGCGGACACGCGCGCCCGCGAATTGCGTTGGAACATGACGGACGCCGAGCGGCGTCTGTGGGCGCTGCTTCGGCGAAAGAAATTGGCTGGCTTCCGCTTTCGGCGGCAGGCGCCGATAGGACCGTACTTCGCGGATTTCTTCTGTCCCAAAGCCGCCTTGATCGTCGAAGTGGACGGCGGCGGTCACGGGCAGGAAGACACCCACGAGCGCGATGAAGTGCGCACGCGATGGCTTCAGAAGCACGGCTGCCGCGTGATTCGGTTCTGGAATCGCGACGTCTTCATGCGACCGGATGAAGTCATCGACATCGTGTACGGGGCGCTTACGCAACACCCCCCTTCCGTCGCAGCACTCGCTTATGCG
>DATCOJ010000120.1:0-2618 GCA_036564785.1 Rhizomicrobium sp.
CCCCTAGCCCCTCCCCTCGCAGGGGGAGGGGAACGCATCGAGCGTATGTCGCGACCGGTCCCCGCGTTCGGAGAGGTAAGGACGGGTCTCTCACCCCAGGAGCAGCAGGGCGAATTCGGGCTTCGGGCTTTGCCAGCGCGCTTGCACAGACCACCCCGCCCGCGCTGCCAGCGCCGCAAATCCCTCCACCGTGTATTTGTGGCAGTTCTCGGTGTGGATGCTCTCGCCCGCGGCGAAGAGAAATTCACGCCCCGCGATCGTCACCCTCTGCGCGCGCCGCGACACCAGATGCATCTCGATGCGCTGCGCCGCCTCGTTCCACAGCGCGCGATGCTCGAAGGCGCCGGGATCGACGTCCGTCTCCAGCTCGCGCTCGATCCGCGCCAGCACGTTCTTGTTGAACGCGGCCGTCACGCCGGCGGAATCGTTATAGGCGGCGAGCAAGGTCTCGCGCGCCTTGACCAGATCGAAGCCGATCAGCATGCGGCCTTGCGGCCCCAGCGTCTGCCGCGCGCGCGTGAGAAACTGCTCGGCTTCCGCATCGGTGAGGTTGCCGATGGTGGAGCCGGGGAAGAAGCCGAGCAGCGGCCGGGCGCGGAGATCGCCGGGCAGCGCGATCGCCTCCATGAAATCGGCGACCAGCGAGCGGATGTCGAGAGCGGGATAGTCGCGCTTGAGGCCCGACGCCGTCTGTTCGAGCGAATAGCCGCAGATGTCGATCGCCAGATAGCACGACAGCTGGCGGAGCGCGTCGAGCAGGACGCGCGTTTTCACCGCGGAGCCGCAGCCGAACTCGACCAGCACCGTGCCCGGCGCGACCATCGCCGCCAGCTCCGGCGCCAGCTTATGCAGCAGCGCCGTTTCGGTGCGCGTCAGGTAGTATTCCGGCAACCCGCAGATCTGCTCGAACAGCTCGGCGCCGCGGCCGTCGTAGAAATATTTGCTGTCCAGCCGTTTCTGCGGCCGCGACAGGCCATTCCAGACGTCCGCCAAAAATTGCGACGACGCTTCCGAGTCCGTCCGCTTGCTTGCGCGCGGCGCGGCGTCTTCCGCCAATCGCAAGCCGCTGAACTGCCAGCGCTGATGCGGATAGAAGAAGTTGCGGTAGCTGGCGCGCATGTGGCTCGCGGGCGTGGCGCAGGAGCCGCCGCGCAGCACCATCTGGTTGATCATGAACTTGCCATTGTATTCGCCGACCGCGCCCGCAGCCGGCCGATAGCCGGGATAGGGCGCATAGGCACTCTGCGTCCATTCCCACACGTCGCCGAACATCTGGCGCGGGCCCGCATCGGACGGCGGCAGCGGCCGCAGCGCGCCGGACTCCACGAAATTGCCCTCGTGCGGATCGAGGCCCCGCGCGGCATTCTCCCATTCCGCTTCGCTGGGCAGCCGCTTGCCGCGCCAGCGCGCGAAGGCATCGGCCTCGTAGAAGCTGACATGGGCGACCGGGGCTTCGGGATCGAGCGGCTTGAGGCCTCCGAGAGTCATCTCAAGCCAGGCGCCGTCCCGCTCTTCCCAATAGAGCGGCGCGGCCCACGCTTGCGCTGTCGCGCATTGCCAGCCGTCCGACAGCCACAGCGCCGGATCGCGGTAGCCGCCGGCTTCAATGAACTCCAACCACTCGCCGTTGGTGACCAGCCGCTCGGCCAGGCGATAGGGAAGCAGGATCGCCGCATGGCGCGGGCCTTCGTTGTCGAAGGCGAAGCCCTCGCCTGCATGTCCGATTTCGACGGTGCCGCCGTCGAACGCGACGAAGCCCGCGCGTCCCGTCGCGCCCGAATCGGATGGCGTCGTCTCGGCATAAGCGGGCCGCAGCGGATTCTGCGCGAAGGCGTGCAGGATGTCCGTCAGGATCAGTTCCTGATGCTGCTGCTCGTGATTGAGTCCGAGCTCGATCAGCCGCGCCGTCTCCTCGTCGATCGCGCCGGAAAGCAGCGCGCACATCGCCTCGTCCACGTGGCGGCGGTAATCGGAAATCTCCTCAGCGTGCGGCCGCGACAGCAGCCCGCGCTGCGGCCGCGGATGCCGCGCCCCCACCGCCTCGTAATAGGAATTGAACAGAAACGAATAGGCCGGGTGGAATTCGCGGTAGCCGGGCTGCCGCTTCAGGATGAAGGTCTCGAAGAACCAGGTGGTGTGCGCGCGGTGCCATTTCACCGGACTGGCATCCGGCATCGACTGCAGGAGCTGATCCTCGGCGCCGAGCGGCGCGGCCAGCCGCTCCGTCGCATCGCGAACCGAAAGGAAGCGCTCCGCGAGCGAAGCTTCGCCGCCCGGGGTCGATCCGGCGGCGTCCGAACGCCACGTCCTGGGACGGAGGTTCATCGATCACCCTGGCACTGGTCCGCCCGACACCCGCGTCAAGGCTCGCGCAGATAACATTTCATTTGATAGAAAAGTTCCAGTCCCGCGGCGGCGTCAAGGGCGCCCCCGCCATGCGTCCCGCAGGGCGGCCTCGGGCTTGAAAATCGTTCTTACCTTCCCAGCGCGGGGACCTTCTATCTCCCCACGCTGGGCCTTTACCTCCCCCAACGCGGGGAGGTCGGAGCGTTTTGAGCCCCGCGAAAAACGCTCCGGGTGGGGGGTGTTGATCGTGAGCCCCCCACCCGAAATGCTTT
>DATCOJ010000121.1:0-20404 GCA_036564785.1 Rhizomicrobium sp.
GCCTTATACAGAGCCGCGCCCGCGGAAAACAGGCCTGTGCCAATCCGGCGCATCCCGCGCCCTCCCTCGTCCGGACACCCTCACCGGACAGGACCGTTCAAGAGGCGTTCCAGATGACAGCCGCGACCGCCGCTGGGCCTCCTGCGCCGAACCTGCTGGACCGCCTCGCCCAGCAGCCCATCCTGGTCCTCTTTGTTCTCTGCCTCGTCGCCTGGGTGCCGGGCTTCTTCACGCTGCCGCCGCTCGACCGCGACGAGAGCCGCTTCGCCCAGGCCTCCAAGCAGATGATCGAGAGCGGCAATTACGTCGACATCCGCTACAGCGTCGGCCCGCGCTACAAGAAGCCGGTCGGCATCTACTGGCTTCAGGCGGCTGCCACGCTCACTCTCAGCAAGCCGCCCTATAACGAGATCTGGACCTATCGCCTGCCGTCGCTGCTGGGCGGCTTCCTCGCCGTCTTCCTCGCCTATTGGTGCGCCCGGGCGTTCGCTTCGCCGCCTATTGCGCTGATCGCCGCGGCGCTGATCGGCTTCACCGTGTCCCTCACGGCCGAGACCAAGATCGCCAAGACCGACGCGGTGCTGCTGGCCATGGTGCTGGGCTCCCAGGCGTTGCTGATGCGCGCCTATCTGTTCGCGCGCGAGCAGCTGCCGGTGAAGCCGTCGCTATGGACGGCGCTGGCGGGCTGGGCCGCCTTCGCCTTCGGCATCCTGCTCAAGGGACCCATCATCGTGGCGGTGATCGGCGTCACCGTGCTCGCCATCTCGCTGTGGGACCGCGACTGGAAATGGATGCGCACCCTGCGCTGGGGACCGGGCGTGGCCCTGATGCTCGCTATCGTTCTGCCCTGGGGCATCGCCATCGCCTTCGCCAGCCATGGAGAGTTCTACGAGAAGTCGCTGGGCCACGATTTCGCGGCGAAGATTCTGGGCGGGCAGGAGAGTCATGGTGCGCCCCCGGGATACTATCTCGCGCTCGCCAGCATCACCCTGTGGCCGGCGACTCTGTTCGCGCTGCCCGGCATCGGCTCCGGCATCGCGCGGCGGCGCGAGCCGGCGGTGCGCTACCTGCTCGCCTGGGCAGCCGCGGCCTGGCTGATGTTCGAGATCGTGCCCACCAAGCTGCCGCACTATATCCTGCCGGCCTATCCGGCGGTGGCGTTCCTGGGCGCGCTGTGGGCCGTTCGGGCCCGCGACGAGACCGAGCCATGGTGGCAGACGGTGCTGCGCATCGTCGCGGCGGTTCAGTTCGTGCTGGGGGTGGCGGCCTTCACCGTCGCCGCGATCTATCTGCCGCAGCGCTTCGGCGACGGCACGCCGTGGTGGCTGATGGCCGGTGCCGGGATCGCCGCCGCCTTCGGGCTCGCCGCCGTGGTGCTGATCCTGAGCCGGCGGACCTTGGTGGCGGCATTGTGCGCGGTGTTCGCCGCGGTGATCTTCTATCCGCTGATCATCTGGGGGGTGTCGCCGCGGCTGACCCAGATCTGGATGAGCCCGCACCTGGCCGAGAAGGTGTGGCGCGACCGCGCGCCCGACGATCCGCCGGTGGTGCTGGCCGGCTATGTCGAGCCCAGCCTGATCTTCCTGCTCGGCACCAATACCCATATCGAGCACGGCAGCTCGGCCGCCGCCATCGTGGCGCAGCAGGGTGGGCTGGCGCTGGTCGAAGACGAGCAGCGCAAGTCTTTCCTCGATCGCCTGGCGCAATTGCACGGCAAGGCGGTGGCCGTTGACCAGCTTTCGGGCTTCAACTATTCCCGCGGTCGGCCCGAGCACGTGACTTTCTACCGGGTGACGCCGGCCCCCATCGTCACCGCCCCGCCGGCGGAATGACCGTGCGGCTTCCAACCAACGAGCGGGATTTGTTCCGCCTTGCCGCAATTATCGTGATGGCGATCACGGTGGTGCGCATCGCGGTGCTGGTCGTCTCGCCGCTGGAGCTTTATCCGGACGAGGCACAATATTGGTGGTGGGCGCAGACACCCGACTGGGGCTACTTCTCCAAGCCGCCGATGATCGCCTGGATCGTGCGGGCGGTGACGGCCGCGTTCGGCGATGCCGAGTGGGCAATCCGGCTCGCCTCGCCTCTGCTTCATATGGCCACTGCGCTTCTGCTCTACGGCATCGGCCGGCTGGCTTACGACGCCGGCATCGGTTTCTGGAGCGCCATCGCCTATGTGACCTTGCCCGGCGTGGCTTACTCCTCCGGTCTGATCTCAACCGACGTGCCGCTGCTCTTCTGCTGGGCGCTGGCGCTCTACGCCTTCCTGCGCAGCCTGGAGGAGCCGGGCTGGCGCTGGCCGCTCGTTTGTGGCGCGGCCCTCGGGCTCGGCCTGCTCTCCAAATACGCCATGCTCTATTTCGCGCTGGGCGCGATCCTGGCCGCGCTCGCGGTGCCGAAGGTGCGCCGCCTGGTGTTCAGCCTCAGGGGCGCGGCGGTCCTCGCCATCGGCTTGCTCCTGCTATCGCCGAACTTGATGTGGAACGCGGCCCACCACTACCCGACGGTGGCCCACACGGCCGCCAATGCCGACTGGCGCCACGCCCATTACAGCCTCGGCAATGCGCTGCAGTTCGTGGGCGGCCAGTTCGGCGTCTTCGGACCTCTCATGATGCTGGGTCTGGCCCTCGCGCTGTGGCGCATGACCCGCTCACGCCCGCGGCGCGACAGCGATCTCGTGCTCGCGGCCTTCACCGTGCCGGTGCTGGTGCTGATCCTCATCCAGTCGTTCATCTCCGAGGCCAATGCCAATTGGGCCGCCGCAGCCTATATCGCCGCCGTGCCGCTGGCGGTGGCGGCGCTGCTCGAATGGCGGCGCGGCTTGCTGCTGTGGACCTCGCTGGGGCTGCACGCCGTGGCGATGCTCGCCCTGTGGATGATCGCGGTCTCGCCCTCGACCGCCGACGCGATGGGGCAGGGCAATGCCTTCAAGCGGCAGCAGGGCTGGCGCACCATCGGCGGAGTGGTCGCGGCGGAGGCGAGGGGCTTGCCTTACGATGCGATTGCCGCCCGCAACCGCAGCCTCCTGGCGGAGCTGCTCTACTATGCGCGGCCGCGCACCATCCCCATCCGGGCCTGGGACCGCGATACCACCCCGCACGATCACTTCCAGATGAGCATGCCGCTGACGCCCGCCTCCCATCGCGTGTTGCTGGTGCTCATGCCCGACGAGGCACCCCCGATTCTCGCCACCTTCGAATCGCATCGACGCGTTCGCGTCATCACGATTCCCGTCGGCGGCCATCGCATGCGCACCGTCGAGCTCTACGATGCACAAGATTTTCATCGCCCGCTTTCGACGCGCTGATGCGCGTGAGTCAGTCCTCGCGATGTTTTTTGAAAATCCTAGAGGCATTCTCGCCCATGAGAGGCGCTTCGCTGCGAAAGCTATGCGAGTTGTCGCGGGCCACGCGCGCGTTTCGTCTTGCGATGCAACCCCTTGAGCGAAAAACAGATTGCGCCGCGCTTGCGACCTCGCCGCCGTGATTACTTGAGCTAACTTCAATAATCCATGGGCTTTACTATAGAGCTTTATTGGTGAATTCCTGCCCGAATTCCAGTATTCGCCCGCGATGACTTGACAATCGGCGCAGACCTTCAAATATCCATCCTACTCGAACGCCGCTCGAAGTCGCTGGGGCTTAGCGAGGCGTCGCCAGGAGATCGACGAGACCAACGATGAGTCTCCAATTGGTTCGGGGGCGCGAGCTCAAGCCTCCGTTGCGAAACGGCCGCGAGAAGCCGATCGTCAGCCCAACACTCCTCAGGAACGAGACCCACAGCCTCCCTCGGATCGGCAAGCCGAAAGCCAAGCCGCGCCTTCGTTTTCCTGTGAGTCCCGAGACCCGCGCCTTCTATCGGCGCTTCCATCCCGGCACCACCACCGCGGAGTGGAACGACTGGCACTGGCAGTTCCAGGCCCGCATCCGCTCCCTGGCGGACCTCGAGAAGGTCTTCGTCCTGTCGGAGGACGAGCGCAACGCCGCCACCCGCCACAGCGGCACCCTGCCGGTCGGGATCACCCCCTATTACGCGAGCCTGATGAGCCGCGACGATCCCGAGGAGCCGCTCCGCCGCACCCATGTCATCACCACCAAGGAAGACCTCCTGGTGCCGGGCGAGTCGGACGATCCCCTGAGCGAGGATCACGACACCGCGGCGCCGGGCATCGTCCACCGCTATCCCGACCGGGTGCTGTTCCTGACCACCGGCACCTGCTCGACCTATTGCCGCTACTGCACCCGGGCCCGCGCCGTGGGCAAGCCGGGCGGCGAATACCAGCTGACCCCCAAGCAATGGGAGCAGGCGCTGGCCTATCTGCAGCGCCACACCGAAGTGCGCGACGTGCTGCTCTCGGGCGGCGACCCCCTCTCCATCGCCGACGAGAAGCTCGACTGGCTGCTCACCCGCCTGCGCGCCATCAAGCATATCGAGTTCCTCCGCATCGGCACCAAGATCCCCATCGTGCTGCCCCAGCGCATCACCAAGGACCTGGTGAGGATGCTCAAGAAGCATCATCCGCTGTTCATGAGCCTGCACGTCATTCACCCGCGCGAGCTGACCCCGGAAGTCTCGGAGTCGCTTTCGCGCCTGGCCGATGCCGGCATTCCGCTGGGCAGCCAGACGGTGCTGATGAAGGGAATCAACGACGATATCGCGGTGATGAAGCCGCTGATGCAGGGTCTGCTGAAGAACCGCGTGAAGCCCTACTACCTCTACCAGACCGACCCTATCCGCGGCTCGAGCCATTTCCGCACCACGGTGGACAAGGGGTTGGAGATCATCGAAGGCCTGCGCGGCCACACCACCGGCTATGCCACGCCGATCTTCGCGGTCGACGCGCCGGGGGGCGGCGGCAAGATCCAGATCGCGCCCGACTTCGTGGTCGGCCGCCGGGGCGACGACCTGCTGCTCAAGAATTTCGAAGGCAAGGTCTACAGCTACCCCGATCCGGGCGGCACGCTGGGCGCCGGCAAGACGCCATGAGCTCGGTCTGATGCGTATCGGCGTCACCTACGACCTTCGTGCCGACTATCTCGCCATGGGCATGAGCGAGGAGGACACGGCCGAGTTCGATTCCGAACTCACCATCGCGGGCATCTGCGATGCGCTGGCGAGCCACGGCTACAAGCCGGTCCGCATCGGGAACATCCGCAAGCTGACCGAAGCCCTGGCGCGGGGCGAGCGCTGGGACGGCGTGTTCAATTTCTGCGAAGGGCTGAACGGGGTGTCGCGGGAAGCGCAGGCCCCGGCGCTGCTCGAGGCCTACGACATTCCTTACGTGTTCTCCGACCCGCTGACCTTGGCGCTCACTCTCGACAAGGCCATGGCCAAGCGCGTGGTGCGCGACTGCGGTATTCCCACGCCCGCCTTCGCCGTGATCGAGCGCGCGGCCGACATCCGCAACATCGATCTGCCGTTCCCGCTGTTCCTCAAGCCGGTGGCGGAAGGCTCGGGCAAGGGCGTCGACGCCAAGTCCAAGGTCGACAACAAGGCGCAACTTGACCGCACCGCGCGCTCGCTGCTCGCCCGCTTCCGTCAACCGGTGCTGGTCGAAACCTTCCTTCCGGGCCGTGAGTTCACCGTCGCAATTCTCGGCACCGGCGAGGACGCGAGCGTGCTCGGCGTCAGCGAGATTCGCCGCTTGGCCAATTGGGTGGGCGAAGGCTACGGCTACGAGAACAAGGAATATTGGAAAGACAAGGTCGATATCGTCGGGGCCGATCCCAAGAGCGCCAAAGCCGCGGGCAAAGTGGCGCTGGCGGCTTGGCGGGCCTTGCGCTGCCGCGACGGCGGCCGGGTCGATCTGCGCAACGACGCGGAAGGCCGGCCCAACTTCATCGAAGTCAATCCGGTGGCGGGCCTGCGCCCCGACTATTCCGACATGTGCTTCATCGCCACCCGCGAAGGTCTCAACTACCGCCAGCTGATCGGGCGCATCATGGAGTCCTTCCTGCAGCGCTATCCCCAATTGAAGCAGCGTCGCGCGGCGGCGTGATCCAGTGCGGGTGCTGGTCCTGCACTCGGACGTGCCGCCGGATGCGCCCGCCGACGAGCTGGACACGCTCTACACCGCCGAGGCCGTGCGCGAGGCGCTGGTCGGCCGGGGCCACCAGGCGGAGATGGCGGCGTTCGCGCCACGGCCCGATCACCTGCGCGCGCTGCTTGATCGGTCCAAGCCCGACAGCGTGTTCAATCTGGTGGAGGCAGTGTGGGGGCTGGGGCAGTTCGCCATCGTGGCGGCGCAACTGCTGGAGATGGCTGGCGTGCCCTTCACCGGAACGCCGGGCGGCGCCATGGCGCTGGCCGGCGACAAGCCGCTGACCAAATCGCTCCTGCGCACGCTGGAATTGCCCACGGCCGATTGGTCGGTGGGGCCGGAGTGGAAAGGCCTCGAGGTCTCGCGCCAATACGTCGTCAAGCACGCCACCGAAGATGCTTCCATCGGCCTCGACGACAACTCCGTGGTCTCCGGCCATGAGGTGCCGGCCCGCGCGGCTGAAAGTGCCAAGCGCTGGGGAGGCCGCTGGTTCGCCGAGGCCTATCTGCCCGGCCGCGAGTTCAACGTCTCGGCGATCGAGGTCGATGGACGGCCGCTTGTGCTGCCGGTTCCCGAGATGCGCTTCCACAATTGGGAAGCCGGCCGCGTCCGCATCGTGGGCTACGCGGCGAAGTGGGACGAAGAGTCCTCCGATCTCGACAACACCCGGCGGGACTTCGCGCTGGCCCCCGGCGACGCCTCACTGGCGGAAGAGCTGCGCGGGTTGGTCGAGCAGTGTTGGATTCGCTTCGGCATGCGCGGCTTTGCGCGGGTGGATTTCCGCCTCGACGAAAACGGCAGGCCGATGATTCTCGAGCTCAATCCCAATCCCTGCCTGGAGCCCGGCGCCGGTCTTGCTGCCGCCGCGCGCGAGATCGGCCTGGACTACGCGGCGCTGGTCGAGACGATCCTCAACGCCGCCTGCCGCAATTGAACGCCGCTCACGGCTCCTTCACCACCAGGGATTCCGCCGCGCTGTCGGCGATGGCGGCGTGGTGCAGCCGCCGCTCCCGCCAGACGATGAAGATCCCGGCCGCGATTACCACGCCGGCGCCGACCAGCACCAGCGGCTTGGGCACCTCGCCCAGCACGAAATAGCCCAGCCCCACCGCCCACACCATCGCGGCGTAGTCGAAGGGCGCCAGCAGCGACGGCTCCGCGAAGCGGTAGCTGTAGGTCATGCAGATCTGCCCGATGCCGCCCAGGATTCCGCACAGCACCAGCCACGCCACGGCCGCCCAGGAGAGGCTCGCATAGTCCCACAGCATGGTGATCGCGCCGGCCACCGCGCAGGTCAGCATGAAATAGAACACGATGGTCTCGCTCTTCTCGGTGGCGCTCATCCGCCGGATGAAGATCACCACCTGTGCCGAGCACAGCGCGCCCAGCAGCGCCAGGCTGGCGCCGGAGGTGACGCCGGCCGTCATCAGGTGGAGCAGGCCGCCATGCGGCTCGATCATCAGCAGCACGCCGGCGAAGCCCGCCACCACTGCGGCCCAGCGGTAGGGGCCAACCTGTTCGTGCAGGAACAGTGCGGCCAGGATCACCGCGAAGATCGGCGCCACGAAGCTGAAGGCGGTGATGTCGGCAAGCGGCAGGCGGGCCAGGGCCGCGAAGTTGAGGAACATGGAACAGACGCCGACCAGCGAGCGCGCCAGATGGAACAGCGGACGGCTGGTCTGCACCACGTGCAGCGGACTTGAAGTCCAATGGGCGAGCGCGAACAGCGGCACCAGCGCGAACAGCGCACGGAAAAAGATCACCTCGCCGACCGGGGCGGGCCCGGCCAGCTTGATCACCGCGTACATCAGCGTGAAGGCGAGCGTGGCGCCCAACTTCAGCGCGATGCCGGTGGACGCTTGATGCATTGGCTCAGAGCCAGCCGCGCCGCTTGAACCAGATATAGGGCACCACGGCGGAGACGATCATCACGACGACGGCCAGCGGATAGCCCAGCGGCCAGGAGAGCTCCGGCATGAAGCGGAAGTTCATGCCCCAGATCGAAGCGAACAGCGTCGGCGGCAGGAACACCATCGCCGCCACCGACATGATCTTGATGATGTTGTTCTGCTCGTTGTTGATGAGGCCCAAAGTCGCGTCCTGCAGGTAGCTGAGCTTGCTGGTGAGATAGGAGGTGTGGTCCTGCAGCGACTGCACGTCGCGGGTCAGCGTCTTCAGATGGCCCTTGAGGTCCTTGTTGGGCTTGGTGTCGAGAGCCTGCGCCAGGAAAGTCAGCATGCGGGCGATGGTGAGCAGGCTCTCACGCATCTTGCCGGCAAGGTCGTGCTTGCGGCCCAGCGTTCGCAGCACGCCCTGGTAGTCCTTGGCGCCGATGGCGCGCGCCCGCTCGACGTCGAAAATGTCTTGGGACACCGATTCGATCTCGGCGCCCACCCGCTCCAGCACGTCGGCCATGCGGTCGACGATCACGTCCAGCATGGCGAACAGGATGGTCTCGGCGCGGGTTGCGGTGACGACGCCGCGGTCGATGCGCGCCACGAAGGTGCGGAACGGCTGGGGGTCGATGTAGCGCACCGTGATCAGCTTGTCGCGCGCCAGCACGAAGGTCACCACGTCCGCCACGGGATGATCGGAATCGGTGTGCGACAGCACCAGTGCGGTCATGAACACGCCGCCCTCTTCCTGGTAGAGGCGGCTCGAGACTTCGATCTCCTCCATCTCCGGCCGCGTCGGCATTTCCATGCCGATATAGCGTTCGACCGCGCGGCGCTCCTCCATGGTGGGATTGATGAGGTCGAGCCACAGGCTGCCCTCGGGGATGTCGCTCCCCTCGGCGATCACGGCGCCCCGGACGCCGCCGTTCTGCAGCTGATAGCTCTTCAGCATGCCGGGCCTCGGATGACGGTCTGGCGGTTGAAACGGTGAAGGGCCTCTCCCCGCGGAGGAGCGGCCATACGGTCGTCATATGGGCGCTGGCGAGGGGCTTTGGCAACCCCGAAAGTTGCAGTCCTAGCGGTTCGGAGCTCCCAGGCAGTCCTTGAGCGAGCGGGCCAGGTTGCTCATGAGAGCGGGGTAGAGACCGGGCCCGGGCGCGAGATCGGCGCCCAGCGGATCGAGAACGCCGATGCGCGCCTTCGTCCCTTCCGCCAGGCTGGTCACGAGCGCCGGAGAGAATTGCGGCTCCTCGAAGATGCATGCCGCTTGGCCCGAGAGCAGCAGATGGCGCAAGGCCGCGACGGTGCGCGGTCCCTCTGGCCGGTCCGGCGCCACCGTCACCGTGCCGATCGGCGACAGCCCGAAGGCGTGCTCGAAATATTGATAGGCGTCGTGGAAAACGACGTAGCGGCGCCCACGCACCGGGGCGAGCTCGGCCGCGATCGCACGCTTCAGCCGCTCGAGCGCGGCGACCGTCTTCGCCGCGTTCGTTTGGTAACGTTTTGCATTCGCCGGATCGCTGGCGGAGAGCGCCTCGGCCATGGCGCGCGTCATCGCCATCGCATTGTCCGGCGACAGCCAGATGTGCGGATTGATCAAGGCGCGATCTTCCTCGTCATTCGCGGCCCAGACCCCGCTGCGGCGCGCCGGGAGCAGTTCCACCCCCTTGGCGTGTTCCAGCTCTACGCGCTTGGCCTTCGGCGCCAGCGATTGCACAGAGGCGATCAGATAGGTCTCGAGATCGGGGCCGATCCAGAAAATCACATCGGCTTGGGCGATCTTGCGGGCGTCGCTCGGCTTCAGGCTGTAGCCATGCTCCGAGGCCGCGCCTCCGATCAGTAGTTCCGGCTGGCCCACGCCTTCCATCACCGACGCGGCCAGGGAATGGACCGGCTTGATGCTGGCCAGCACCCGCGGCACGGCGGCCGCCGAAGATGTCAGTGCGGTGACGGCTGCAACCGCAAGGAGGAAAACAAAATTGCGCATGCCGGGGAATCTCCAGCCTAGGCGCGGCCTGCGGGGAATCGGTGCTCTTCGCATTTGCACAAAGGTCCGTCCCCGCGGCGATCCTTCTACATGGTTAGCGGACGGCAAGCATCCCGCTTCCTTATTGCCGGGAAGTTCGCTAGGCTGTGGATAAGGGCAATAATAAAGGTGGGGCGATGAGTTGGGGGAGCCGCGGCACACGCCGCTACGCCAAAGCGATTGGTACTGTCCTTGTCACCGTGTCTCTGGTGGGCTGCGGCGGATTGGGGCTTCTGCCGCGTGAAACCGATATCCAGAACACCAACTTCCGATCCTATAAGGACGTCGAGAGCGCCTACGCCTCGGTCCAGCCCGGCGCGACGCCGGCCTCCAATCTTGCCGACATGGGCTTCGACGCGGCGCGTTCCCCCAATGTCGAGGTGCTTTCCTATCTCGGCGTGATGGAGCGCTTCATGCCGCGCGATTCCATCAAGTTCGACGAGCTTGCTTCGCCCGTGCAATCCTGCATCCAGGCGCGCGACCGCTGCACCGCTTACGTGTTCCGGCCGGAGCGCCTGCATCAAGAGCGCACCGGCAACTTCCTGCTCGACATTTTCGGCTTCAAGCGTACCACTGTGAACTACGGCTGGTCGGCGGAAGTCGTGCTGCTGGTGCAGGACGGACGCGTCGCCTACAAGGTGATGTCGGGCCGCCCGCACATTCTCGATTTCCACGACAGGGTGCAGCCGCTTGGTCCCTTGCAGGACATCGGCGACATGACGGTCCACACCGCCGCCCGCCTGTTCTGAGAGATTACCGCGGCGCCAGCACCATCATCATCTGGCGGCCTTCCATCTTGGGGAACTGCTCCATCTTGGCGAAGGTCTCGGTGTCCTTCTGGATGCGGCTGAGCAATTCCATGCCGAGATGCTGGTGCGCCATCTCGCGGCCGCGGAAGCGCAGGGTGACCTTCACCTTGTCGCCCTCGCCGAAGAAACGCTTCATCGACTTCATCTTCACGTCGTAATCGTGATCGTCGATGGTCGGGCGCATCTTTATCTCCTTGATCTCGATGACCTTCTGCTTCTTGCGGGCTTCCGCCGCCTTCTTCTGCTGCTCGTATTTGTATTTGCCGTAGTCCATCAGCTTGACCACGGGGGGCTTGGCCTCGGGCGACACCTCGACCAGGTCGAGGCCTTTCTCTTCCGCGATGGCGCGGGCGTCGTCGGTGCCGAGTTCGCCGTATTTGTGGCCGTCGTCTCCGATGAGGAGGATGGTGCGGGCGAAAATCTCTTCGTTGACGCGAGGCCCGTCCTTGGCCGGAGCCGCGGCGGGCTGATTGAAACGTCTGGGGACTATGACTCTCTCCTGTCTAAAGCCTGCGCGCGACCGCGTTCCGCGAGGTTTCTACCGGCGCCCCGCGAAACATCGTGCAGTTCATGGGCGGGTGGATACCTCTTGGTGCAATGGCGCGTGAGCACTGGTTGCGCTTGACCGAACCGGAGCCGCCAGGCGGCCCCGATTCCGCCGGAAGGATAGGCAAACCCGCGGGTTTCGCAAGCTCTATTCCGCCATATCCTTGCGGGATTCCGCCTCGGTTTTGATGCGGTTTATGAAAGTTTCAAGCGGCATGGGGCCGAGATCCTTGCCGGAGCGCAGGCGCACCGCGACCTTGCCTTCCGCCGCCTCCCGCTCGCCGACGACCAGCATGTAGGGGATCTTCTGCAATTGGGCGTCGCGGATCTTCTTCTGCATGCGCTCGTTGGCGTCGTCGATCTCGACGCGCAGGCCGCCGCCGGTATCCGGGATGGAGACCTCGGAGAGCGTCTTGCGCACCTGCTGGGCGTAGGCGTTGGCCTTCTCGCTGATCGGGATGACCTGCACCTGCACCGGCGCCAGCCACACCGGGAAGGCGCCGGCATAGTGCTCGATGAGCACGCCGATGAAGCGTTCCATCGAACCCAGCACCGCGCGATGCAGCATCGCCGGCTGGCGGCGCGAGCCGTCCTCGGCGATGTATTCCGCACCGAGCCGGCCCGGCAGGTTGAAATCCACCTGCACGGTGCCGCATTGCCAGGCCCGCCCGATGGCGTCGTAAAGCGTGAATTCGAGCTTTGGTCCGTAGAACGCACCTTCGCCGGGATTGAGCGCGTAGGGCACGCCGACCTCGGCGCAGGCTTTGGCGAGATCGGACTCCGCGAGGTCCCACACGTCGTCCGTGCCGATGCGCTTCTCGGGCCGGGTGGCGAGCTTCACGTCGACACTGTCGAAGCCGAGTTCCTTGTAAACCTCGAAGATCAGCCGCGAGGCGGCCGCAGCTTCGGCGACCATCTGTTCCGGCGTGCAGAAGATATGCGCGTCGTCCTGGGTGAAGCCGCGTACGCGCATGAGGCCATGCAATGCGCCGGACGGCTCGTAGCGGCTGCAGGACCCGAACTCCGCCATGCGGATCGGCAGCTCGCGGTAGGAGCGCAGGCCCTGATTGAAGATCTGGATGTGGCCGGGGCAGTTCATCGGCTTGAGCGCGAGGATCTTGTCCTCGCCCGCGATCTCCACCGCGAACATGTGCTCGTGATACCAGTCCCAGTGGCCCGACTTCTGCCAGAACTTGTGATCCATCAGCAGAGGCGTCTTCACCTCGACATAGCCGTGGCGCTGAAACTTGCGCCGCGCATAAGCTTCGATCGTGCGGTAGAGCGCCTGGCCTCTGGGGTGCCAGAATACCTGCCCGGCCGCTTCTTCCTGCATGTGGAAGAGGTTGAGCTCCTTGCCGAGCTTGCGGTGATCGCGCTTCTCGGCTTGCTCGATGCGCTTCAGATATTCGTCGAGTTCCTTCCGGTCGCGCCAGGCGGTGCCGTAGATGCGCTGCAGCTGCGCATTCTTGGCGTCGCCGCGCCAATAGGCGCCGGCGATCTTGGTCAGCTTGAAGGCATCGCCGATCTTGGCCGTCGAGGCGAAATGCGGCCCGCGGCAGAGATCGTTCCAGTCGCCATGCCAATAGATCGACACATCCTCGCCGGGCGGAATCGATTCGATCAGCTCCGCTTTGTATTGCTCGCCCATGTCGCGGAAGTGCTTCACCGCCTTGTCGCGCGGCCACACTTCGCGGCGCGTCGGCAGGTCGCGCTTCACGATCTCATGCATCTTGGCTTCGATTTTGGGCAGGTCCTCCGGCGTGAACGGCTCGTTGCGCGCGAAGTCGTAATAGAAGCCATCCTCGATGGCCGGGCCGATGGTCACCTGGGTGCCGGGATAGAGCTCCTGCACCGCCATCGCCAGCACATGCGCCGCATCGTGCCGGATCAGCTCCAGCGCTTCCGGATCCTTGCGGGTGACGATGCGAAGCTTGGCGTCGTGCTCCAACGGCCGGAACAGGTCCCACTGCTTGCCGTCGACTTCGGCGATGAGCGCGGCCTTGGCGAGGCCCGGTCCGATCGACGCCGCGACCTCGCCTGGTGTCACGCCGCGCGCGTAGGTCATCGCCTTACCATCCGGTAAGGTGACGGTCACATTGGCGGCATTCGGCGCGGAAACAGGCGCGGACACGGGCTTTTCTCCAAAACTTCAAGGAGCGCGGACCATCGGGAAGGTAACCTTGCAAGTCAAGGCGGCCTTGCGCGGGCCACAATCCGGTTCAAGATGGCGGCGGGGCGAGCCAGGCAAAGGCGAGGGTGGGATGTCAGTCATTGCACGGCCGACTTGGCTTTCGCTGATGCTCGTCGCGCTCGCCGTGCCCGTCAGTGCGGCCTGTTGCTCACCCAAGAGTCCGGACAGCGAGCAGGCCATCCTGGCGGATTGCGACCGCGGCGATCTGCCTGACAGCGCGGTGGATTCCTGTCTGGAGCGGGCCCGGGTGATGCAGGAGACCGACCCCTCGCCCAAATTGGATTCCCTGGTCGCAACCTTGCGGAATTGGCGTAGCGGTTCGACGGTGACGGAACAGGGCAGCGTTTCGCGCGATCCCGAATGGCAGGCGAACGACAGTGCGTCCGGCGGTTACGACAATGCGTCCGGCGGCGACCACGGCTATGGCTACGACAGCGACAGCAACAGCGACGATCAGGCTGGCGATCCGGCGCCCCCGGAAGCCCAGGATCCGGGCCTGCCCTATGAGGACGGCGCCCCTGGGGACCTGAACGACGAGGATTTCGCGGACGAACCGCCGCCCGATCAGGCCGCGCCGGACGATCAGCCGCCTTCGGACGAAGACATGGGCGCCGCCGACGACGGGAGCGACCAGCCTCCGCCGGACGAGCCGCCGCAGGACGATAGCGGGCCGCCGCAAGATGACAATGCCCCGCCGCCGCGTTGAGCGGGCAAGCGGTTTCAGGCGTTATTGTTGCGGAGGGCCTCCAGGAGGATGACATGAAAGCACTGGCATTGGCGGGCGCGCTCGCGGGGATCGTTGCAACCGGCGCAGCTCAGGCTGCGGCCCCGCCCGGCACCCCCAACATCTGCATCAAGACCTACCAGATCGACCACACCAAGGCGCGGAACGACAAGACGCTGGTCTTCTACATGAAGGACGGCGCGCGCTACCAAAGCAACCTCTCCAGCACTTGCCCCGAACTGAGTATCTACGGCTTTGCCTATATGCCGACGCCGCCGGACCAAATCTGCGGAAATCTGCAGACAATCCGGGTGATTCGCACCGGCTCCGTGTGCCTGCTCGGCCCGCTGGTGCCGATCGGGCCCAAGAGCGGCAGCGCCTACTAGCAGCCTCACTTTCTCGTGCGCCGTGATTGCGGTGCCGTGAAATTGGGCGACAATGCCCATGCGCGAGGGGCGCTTGGCTTCGGGAGCTTGAGATGAGATTCAAATCGGTGGCGGCCGCGGCGGCCTTCTCCTTCGCCGCTCTAGCCGGATATGGCGCCAGCGCGGCGACGACCTGCCTGTGGACCCGCCAGATCGACCACACCCACGTGGTCGATCGCAACACGGTGCTGTTCTACATGAAGGACGGAAAGATCTGGCGCAACGACCTCAAGAGTCCGTGCATGGGACTGCAGCTGCATGGCTTCAGCTTCACCTCGGCTTCGGATGAGATCTGCTCCAACGCCGTCGGCATTCGGGTGATCCGCACCGGCGAGGTCTGCACGCTCGGCCGCTTCAGCCCGTCTGCCGGGCCGGTGCACACATCGTACTGAGCAGCTTTTATGCCGCGGGAAAGGGCCGGACCGCGAGTCCGGCCCTTTTCGTTTGCGCCGAAGCGGGGAATAGTAGGCGCGGCCGAAAGGGGCTTCGATGAATCGATTCGCCGTCGGCGCCGTGGTGCTGATCCTGCTTGCCGGGCCAATGCGCGCGGGCGAAGCGCCGCCACCATCGCTCGATTCCGTGCAGCGCGCGCTGATCGGCACCTGGCAGAGTCTCGGCGACACCCGTTTCACCCGCGAACTCGATGCCGACGGCAAGGCCGCCGACCGCTACGACGGCACGCCCAACGACGTGATCGCCGGCCGCTGGTCGGCCTTCCAGGGTGCGGCGCCGCCCAAGGCCGCACAGGGGCGCAAGCTGATCGCGGACGCCTTTTATGTCGAACTCGACCAGCAGGGCGATGTGCTGATCTTCGCCGTCGCGGCGCTCAATTCGCAATCGCTGCAGCTTTACAACGTCGACCGCGGCGACATGCTTTCCTTCTCACGCTTCAAATAGGGACCCATCCATGGAAGTCGAAATGAAGGCCGAGAACGCGCGGCTGAACGGGCTGGTGGCGGTGACCGTTGCGGTCCTCTCGGTGCTGATGGCGGTCAGCAATATCAAGAACAGCAATCTGGTGCAGGGCATGGCCTTCGCCAAGGCCACCGCGGTGGACACGTGGAACGAGTATCAGGCCACCCGCATCAAGCTGCATGTCGACGAGGACGCTCTGGCGGCCGTCACGCTCAGCAACGGCAGTGACGCGGCGCGGGTCGCGGAAACCAGCCGGCTGGAAGACAAGATCGCGAGATATACCTCGGAATCCGGTCAGCTGATGGTGAAGGCGCAAGGGGAGGATGCCCGCTACGAGGCACTGATGCTGCATCACGACCAGTTCGACATGGCCGAAGCGCTGAACTCGGTGGCCATCGCGCTCTCCGCCGTCGCTGCGCTGACCGATTTGTTCTGGCTGCTCTGTGTGGGTTGGGGGTTCGGCGCCTGCGGCGTGCTGATGGCGCTTGCCGGCTTTGCGGAATCCTCAATCCATCCTGATTTCCTGGCGCGGCTGCTCGGATAGGCGCCAAGCAAAGAAGCCGGAAGCGTCGGCTTCCGGCCTCTTCAATCGTATCGCTTGCGGCTTAGCGGCCGAGAATATTCAGCGTCACGACATACTGCCCGACGGCATGGCAATGAAGATCGAGCCGGCGGACATTGCGCAGATCGCCGGGCATGTCGATGGCGTAGACGCGGCCTTCGCGCATCGGCTCGCCATTGTTGGCGCTGAAGCTGCGGGTGCTGCCTTGGCCGAACGTGACGTCGACGCGACGGCAGACGGCATCGCCGTGGAGGGGCTTCAGCCCGATCGCGGTGACGTTGCGGCCGCGCCAGCCGGTGAAGCTCGTCTGCTCGTCACGGCGGCCGCGGAACTGCTCGGAGCCCATGAACTGCCAGTTGCCACCTGTGTTGCCGGCTGTGATGTCCCGATACGTCTCGCGCGACCAGTGCATGAAGCGCGACCAGGTGCGGTCCCAATTGGGATTCTGCATCCAGCGCGAGCGGTAGGAGCCGATGTCGGCTGCCACCTCGAGGTGCGCGCCGCCGTGGGAGAAAGCATGGCAGTTGAAACTGATGCGGCTCACTTCGCGCTTGTCGCCCGGCAAGTCGACGACCTTGTCCGCGCCCTGGCGCAGCTCGCCGCTGTAGAGGTCCCAGGTATTGCCGCTGCCGAAGGTGGCGCGGATATAGGCGCAGCGCACGTCACCTTCGCGCGCCGTGAAGCGCAGCCGCTCCACCGGTCCGCCGAAATCCGGCGAATGGGATTCGCGGTCGGGGCCATAGCCGATGTCGTAGCTGCCGATGCGGTCCCAATCGGCCAGCGCCGGAAGGGAAATACCCGTGAGCAAGGCAGCGCTCAGGGCCAGCAATGCGGATTTTCTCATGATCGTGGTTCTCCAAATGCGCGCAAAAGACGGCAAGATTGAAACGGCTTGCGATGGTAAACGGTTCCCGCGACAGATTTGCTGGTCCGGCTCTTGCTTCGAACCGGCCTGGAAGCCCCTTCCTGAGCCGCAAATGCACGAACTTCGATCCGGCGTTAACGCTTTCGAGGCCTATGAGGCGGATTTCAGGATTGACGCCGAGCGCCTGTGCCGACCCTTGTTTGCGGACGAGAGGCAGGAGGAGCGGCCGGCGAAAAGAGGACGCGATGTCCTGCTGCTGGCCGCCGGTTTCGTGGCGCAGTACCGGGTGATGCGGTGCGCCGCGGCACAAGGTGCCCGCGTCCACGTGATGGGATCGGGGGCGGCGCCGTCGCTGGCGCTGTCTCGCTTCTGCCACGCTTATCGGCCCTTCGACTTTGGCCGCGATCTGCAATCGGCGGCGCGGGCGATCGACGATTACGCCGAGCGCAACGGTATCGATCTGATCCTGCCCAGTGACGCACCGACCACGCGCTTTCTCGCTGCCGTTCGGCCGCTGCTCTCCACGGCGAGCTTTCCCGTGCCGGAGCTTGCCGCCTTCGACGAACTGGCCACCAAGGACCGTTTCATGGCGCTCAGTCGCCGTCTCGGGATTCCCCATCCGGAAGGCAATGTCTACGCGAGCAAAGCGGAGCTGATCGAGGCCTTGGCGCGCGGCAAGTTGCGGCTACCGGCGATGCTCAAGCCGGTGGATCGCGCCGGCAGCATCGGCGTGGTGAAAATCAACGCGGCCAATGCGCAAGCCGTTGCCTGGCAAGTCGACTACGCGCCGATCCTGGCGCAGGATTTCGTCGAGGGCGAGGATCGCTCGATCTCCATCTTCTGTCGGGACGGCGCGGTGCTCAAGGCGGCGGCTTACGAGCATCCGGAGGGCGAATTCCGCTTCCGCAAGGAGCCTGCGCTGGAGAAGCTGGTCGGCGAAATCGCGCGCGAATTGAAGCTGACCGGGGTTTTCAATTTCGACGCCCGCATCGACGGACAAGGCCGCGTGTGGATGATCGAATGCAATCCGCGCTTCTTCTTCAACATGGACGTGGCGATGGTGGCAGGGATGAATTTTGCCGATCCGGACAATTGCGGAGACGACGCAGCGAGACTCGATGACCGAGACGTTCGCGTACCGCAGGCGATGTTGCGCGCGCTGCTCCGCCTGCGGCGTCCGCAAAGCGCCGATCGGAAGATGCTGATGCACTGGCTCGCCGATCCGCTGATGTTCGCGCTGCTCGCCGCCGGCTACTACCGCCGCTGGAATGCGCCTTGGCTGGAAGCTTTCGCCGCGGCCCGCAAGGCGCGGGAAGCGAAGGAGGAGCCGATCAATAGGCTCCGGGAACCACAATTCGAATCTCCGTCTCTGCGCCTGAGCGGCTGAGGCTGAGTGAAATGTTTGTCGTGCCCCACTCCTTCGCCATCATGATGACGGGCGCGTTGGGATAGGACTTTAGAGCGGCACCGTTCCAATGCGCCGCGTACCACGCCGCGACGGCGGGCACGGCATCGGGCGTTTCCAGCACCACACTGTGTTGCGTGTGTCCGGAGAAATCGCGGATGGAGGCAGCGCTGCCCAATTTGACGGTGGCGTTGGGATAGACCGGAAGCCCAAACCGCGCCGGATCGAATCCCAAGCTCGCCGAACTTACCGACGCGGCCTGCGCGGCAAACGACACCGCTGCAACCGAAAGAACGCACAACGCCGTGCGGGGCGTCTTCGCAACGATTTTTTTACCGTGCAACATTGCTGCCCAATCGCGCCAGATTCGTTCTCTCATTTGGTTGCGCATTATCCCATGACGGAATCATTTGAGGCGATGAAACAGCATGTTTTCATTTCATGCAATCTGCCTTGCAAACTTCACAATTCAATGCCGCTGCAAAACCGGAACTGCCGCCGCTGCGAAGAGTTGAGAATGGTAGAGGGGATTGTCGGGAACATCCCGAGTTCCGGAACGACCCAACCGGAACGACCCACGTGGAAGGAGTTCTATCATGTCAATGCAACACAAGCTTTTAGCGGGTGCCGGCGCATTGGCGATTGCGCTGGCGCTGTCGTCGACCGCGGCTTCGGCGCGCGGTGGCGGAGGATTCGCGGGCGCCGGAACAGGCGCGCGCGGTGTCAGCACGATGGGCAGCAGCGGCATGCGCGGTACGCCCATCACCGGCAGTATGATTCCATCTCATGCGCCGCTGACGCAGTCGCATCCCTCCGCGGCACCGGGCAATCCGAGTCCGGCGAACGCGTCGCCGAATGTCACCTTCCAGCAGCGCACGCTCGATCCGCCTCCGGGCGGCGTCGACAGCGCGGCGAGTTCGCCGGTAAGCCATCCCTTGGGGCCGCAGGCGACTGCGCCAAGCGGCTCGCCGCAGACCCAGCCGAATGCGCCGACGACGCATCCGATGGGGCTGGGCGGCACTGAGAGTGCCGACGGTTCGCAGGCGACTCATCCGCCGCTGACGCATCCGGCGGCGCCGGACATGCTTCATCGCACGCTCGATCCGCCGGGCGGCAACTAACGCGGCATAGATCCGACTGGATCAAAGAGGGCCGGAGGCGACTCCGGCCCTCTTTGCATTCCGACAATCAAGTGGCGCCGCCGAGATAATCCATCTTGCCGATCTCGATGCCCTCGTGGCGCAGCAAGGCGTAAGCCGTGGTGACGTGGAAATAGAAATTCGGCAGCGCGAAGCCGGTGAGGAAATCCCGGCCCGTGAATTTCATTTCGCCTTGGGGAAATTTCAGCGTGATCTCGCGATCCTCGGCCCCGGCCAGCTGCTCCGGCTTCAGGCCGTTAAGGAAGTCGATGGTCTTGGCGATGCGCGCCTGCAACTCCGGAAACGTCGTCTCGGTGTCCGCCATGGCCGGCGCTTCGATGCCGGCGAGCCTGGCGCCGCAGCCCTTGGCCGAATCCGAGGCGATCTGGATCTGGCGGGTGAAGGCAAACATGTCGGGCGCGAGCTTCGCCTCGAGCAGCGCATTCAGGTCCTTGTCCTGCGCCTTGGCCTGGGCCACCGCCTTGTCCAGGATTTTCGACAGATTCTGCAGCGAGCGGACCAAAGGCGGAATGGAAGCGTCGTAAATGGTGAAAGCCATTTGAGAACTCCTGACGGTTTGAGAAGCTGTCCTGGTTTGTAATCACGACGTGTGCGATTTCCAAGGCCGCGCCCAGCCATGCCATGCATTGCAAACCGGCGTCTCCCATAAAGCGAGGGCCGAAAGCCTTGCGCGAGGCGGCTTCTTTTTTCTCGCCGCAAGCTTCGCGAAGGCCGCTCGGCCCCGGTTTCCGATCGCGCCGGCAGGCCAGCCAAACCCGGACAAGCGGGAGCGGACAGGCACCTTGGCATCGTCCACGGGCGTTGCGCGGCGGAAGCGGCGGCTTCCCGCGGCCCGCTGTTT
>DATCOJ010000122.1:0-8074 GCA_036564785.1 Rhizomicrobium sp.
ATCCTATGCCTATCGCTTCGACTGGCGCTCGCCGCTGCTGGGCGGGCTGATGGGCTCCTGCCATGCCCTCGAACTGGGCTTCGTCTTCGGCACCTACAACGCCAAGTTGGCCGGCGCCTTTTTCGGCATGGGCTCCGCGGCGGACGCGCTCTCCCGCGCCATGATGGAGTGTTGGGTCGCCTTCGCGCGCAGCGGCAACCCCGCCGCGGCTCGTGCCGCCCCCTGGCCCCGCTACGACACGGCCGCGCGTCCCGTCATGATCTTCGGCGACGGCAGCCCACATGTTGTCGAGCGCCCCAACGAAACCCGCCGCGCGGCCTGGGACCCCATCCCCGAGCGCCGCCTGGGGCCGTAGCTACGACTTGTAGATACACGTCGAATGCGCGACGCTTCGCATATGGCGAAGAAGAAGACGCGCGTGTCGAAGAAAGCGAAGACGCGCGCCGCATCCTCTCGGCGCGGCCAGCGACCAGAAGCGAGCAGCGCCTCTACTGGAGCACAGTCGGCGGGCAGGAGTAACTGGCGCCGGGTGCAGCGGATGAGCGACGCGCAAATCCGCGCCGCAATCGCCTCCGATCCCGATGCCGCGCCCGAGCTCGACGCTGCCTGGTTCGCCAAGGCGAAGCTCGTAATGCCGGAAAACAAGCAGCTGACTTCGCTGCGGCTTGATCCCGATGTGCTGATCTGGTTCCGTTCCTTCGGCAAGGGCTACCAGACCCGCATCAACGCCGTCCTGCGCGCCTATATGAAGGCGCACATCCGCTGAGCGGAGATCAATTCTCCAGCATCACCTTGCATTGGTGGGTGGGCTTGCGCAGCGCCTCGAAGGCGGCGGGCAGGCCGTCGAGATCGACCACGTCGGTCACCATCTGCGCCACGTCGATGCGGTCCGCTGCGATCATGGCGATCACGTAGTCGAAATCGGCCGGCCGGTAACCCAGCACGAATTGCAGCTCCAGCTCCTTCATGATGCCCATCAGCGGCATGATGGTGTCGGGCTGCTGGCAGACACCGGCAATCACGATGCGGCAGCCGCGCGGCGCATCCATCATGGCGGCGCCGATGAGGCCCGGCGCGCCGACGCATTCGAAGATGATGTCGGGACTGCGCCCCGCGATCTTCTCCACCTGCGGCGTGAGCGGCATCGAAGGATCAACTGAATCCGTGGCGCCGAAGCGCGCGGCCATTTGGCGCCGCACCTCGGCGCGCTCGCTGACGATGACGTGGCGCGCGCCCAGAAACTTCGCCCACAGCATGGTGGCAAGACCCACCGGTCCCGCGCCCACCACCAGCACGGTGGCGCCGCGCGGCATCTTGCCCATGTCGACGGCGTGCAGGCCCACCGCCAGCGGCTCGACCATGGCGCCTTCGCGGAACGAGACGCTGTCCGGCAGGCGATAGGCGCCACTCGCGCCCACCCGCACGAATTCGGCATAGGCGCCGGGGCTTTGGCCGAGCCCGATGCTGATGCCCTTGCCGCACATGGCGCTGCCGAAGACGAAATTCTTGCAGGGGCTGGCATCGCCGCAGCAGATATAGGGAAACCCCGCCACCCGGTCACCGCGCTTCCAGCGCGCCGCCGCTTCGCGGCCCACTTCCACCACTTCGCCGGCGAATTCGTGGCCCATGATGGAGCCGAGCGCGAGCGGCATGATGCTGGTGGGCTCGGTCATGTGCAGGTCGGAGCCACAAATGCCGCAATTTTTCACCTTGAGGATGAGGTCGTGCGGGCCGGGCGCAGGCTCGCCCACGCTCTCGATGGCGAGCGGCTTGCCCATTTCCTTGAAGATCGCGGCGCGCATGAAGCCCCTTCGAGATTTCGATTGCCTATCGCCATCGAGCTTATGGCATCTTCAGCCGACGGCAAACGGGGCCAGGAATGACGACCACGCTCAATCGCATGACCGCCCGCGACCTGCTGGCGAAGCTGCACGCCAAAGAGATTTCGGCGCGCGAACTGCTGGACGCCCATGTGGCGCGCAACGAGGCGCTGGCGAAAAAGATCAACGCCATCGTGGCGACGGACCTGGAGCGCGCCTACAGGGACGCGCAGGCCATCGACGAGGCCCGCGCCAAAGGCAGGACGCTCGGCCCGCTCGCCGGCCTACCCATGACCATCAAGGACGGCTTCGACGTGGAGCACATGCCGGCCACCGCCGGCAGTCCCGGCCTCGTCGGTCGCGACAAGGATTGCAGTGACGCCGAGCTGGTCGCACGCGCGCGCACCGCCGGCGCCATTCCCTGGGGCAAGAGCAATGTGCCCTACATGCTGGGCGACTGGCAGAGCTACAATGCCATCTACGGCACCACCAACAATCCCTACGACGGGACGCGCGGTCCCGGCGGCTCTTCCGGCGGTGCGGCCGCGGCGCTCGCCACCGGCATCACGCCACTCGAGATCGGCTCGGACATCGGCGGCTCGCTGCGCCATCCGGCCAGCTTCTGCGGCGTCTGCGCGCTGAAACCGACCTGGGGCGTGCTGCCCATGCGCGGCCACGTGCCGCCGCTGCCCGAACAGTATTACGAATGCGACCTCGGCGTCGGCGGGCCGATGGCGCGCAATGCCGAAGACCTGCGCCTGCTGTGGCGTGTGCTGAGCGGCAAGGCATCGGCGCGCAAGCCCATCGCGCAGATGCGCGTGGCGCTGTGGGACGAGGACGCGAATTTTCCTGTGTCGCGCGACGTGAAAGCCGGCGTGGCGCGCGCCGCCGAAGCGCTGATCGAACAAGGCGCGCAGGTCGAACGCATCGACTCGCCGCTCGACACGCGCCGCCTCCTCGTCACCTATCGCTGGATCCTGGCGCCCACCTTGGCGAGCGGCTTTCCGGATAGCCTCTTGCAGGCCATGGAGAAAACCCGCGCAGCCGACCTCGCGGCGATCGGCGACGATCCCGATCCGTGGGACGCGGCCTTCAACCGCGTGTGCTGGACGGCGCGCTTCTATGAAGTGGCGCGCGCTTTTGCCGAACGGCAGAAGCTGCAGGACCGCATGGCGGAATTCTTCCAGGACTACGACGCCATTCTCATGCCGGTGGCGCCGGTCGTGGCTTTTCCCCACGATCAGTCGGAGCCGTTCTTCGCCCGCCAGCTCGCGGTCGACGGCGACAGCGTCTCCTACGTGACCATGCTGTGCTGGATCGCGCTGGCGACGGTGCTGCACCTGCCGGCGCTGGCCTTTCCCGCCGGACCGACCACGGCCGGCCTTCCTGTCGGCGCGCAGCTGGTGGGGCCGCTCAACGGCGAAGACCGCTTGTTCGATCTCGCCGCGGCGGCGGAAGAGGCGCTCGGCCCCTTGCCGCCGCCGCCGCTTTGAGCGGCTCCTGACAGTATGTCATAACAGTCTGAACGCTATTCAGGGGCCAGGCATGACCATCAAACTGCGAAACGGAATCTTCCTCGCGCCTTTCCATCCGGTGGACGAGGATCCCACGCTGTGCATCCAGCGCGATCTGGAGCTGGTCGAGCATCTCGATCGCTTGGGCTATGAGGAAGCCTGGGTGGGCGAGCACCACTCCGCCGGCTACGAGATCATCCCCAGTCCGGAGCTCTTCATCGCCGCCGCCGCCGAGCGCACCAAGCGCATCAAGCTCGGCACCGGCGTGGTCTCGCTGCCCTATCACAACCCGCTCACCACCGCGAACCGCATCATCCAGCTCGACCACCAGACCATGGGCCGGGTGATGTTCGGCGTGGGCCCGGGCCTGTTGCCTTCCGACGCGTTCCAGATGGGTATCGATCCGAGCGTCCAGCGCGACCGCATGGTGCAGGCCATCGAAGTGATCCTGCGGCTGTTCGCGGGCGAGCGCGTCACCCACAAGACCGACTGGTTCACTTTGGTCGACGCCACCTGTCAGGTGCGGCCTTACACCTGGCCGCATCCCGAGATCGCGGTGGCCTCCAGCGTCACGCCGTCGGGCGGCAAGCTTGCCGGCCGTCATGGCTTCGGCATGCTGTGCGTGGCGGCGACGCAGACCGGCGGCTATGACGCGCTCGGCATCAACTGGAAGGTGGCCAACGACACCGCCGCCGAGCACGGCCGCAGGATGGATCCCGAGCGGCTGCGCTTGGTCGGTCCCGTGCACGTCGCCGAGACCCGCGAACAGGCCTTCGCCAACATCAAGTTCGGCTTCGACAAATGGCGCGATTATTTCGCCGGCATCACCGCGGTGGCGGGCCGCGAGGGCATGAACGACCAGTCGGTCGAGGATCTCATCAAGGCGGGCGTCATCGTGGTGGGCACGCCCGACGACGCCATCGCCCAGCTCCGCCGTCTCCAAGAGAAGCAGGGCGAGTTCGGCTGCTTCCTGCAACTGGCGCACAATTGGGCCAATTTCGAGCACACCAAGAAGTCCTACGAACTGTGGCAGCGCCATGTCACGCCGGTGATCAACAAGGCGAATGTCGGCCGCGAAGAAGCCTTCGCCTGGGCGCGCGACAATCGCGAGCGCTTCATCGGCGCGGCCATCGGGGCTGCCATGAGCACCATCCAGAAGCATCAGGAGGAAGAGGCGCGCAAGGCCGGCGCCGCGGCCAAAGCGGCGGAGTAGCGCCAATCCCAGGTTAGAAAAGTTCTGGCCGATCGGCTAGGCTCGGCCGTCCATTTGTTTGGGGGGCTATCATGGCGGACAAGATACCGGTCGGCGCAACGATCACGCGCGCTTACGGCTTCGCATTCGGAAACATCCTGAACAATCTTGGCGCGATCTGGGTGCCGGTCGCCATTCTGTGGGCCGCGAGTTTTTTCTTTTACTGGCCCTACATGGAGCACGCGCTCCAGGCAGGCTCGGGCGATCCCCAGGCCATACTGCATTCGATGCGGTTTGTCGGCGTCGTATTCCTGCTCACCTTCCTGCTGCTGACGGCGCAGATCGCCGCGCTGACCAAGGAAGCGCTGGGCTTACGGACCGGGAATGCGTTCCTGCAATTTCCGTTCGGCGCGGCCATGTGGCGCCTGCTGGCGAACTACGTTCTCTTCATTCTGGCCATGCTCGTCATCTATGTGATTGTCGCGATCGCGGCCATCGTGGGCGGAATCGTTCTCGGCGTGGTGGCCGGACAAGCTGCCACCCCGGCCGGCAAGCCCATCGTCGCGCTCGCCATCGCAGCTCTTGCGATCGCCGTGTCGTGTGGCCTGATCTATATCGCCACGCGGCTGTCGTTTCTGCTGGCGCCGGTGGCGGTGGCGGAGCAGCGCATCACCCTGATCCGCGGCTGGGAGCTCACGCGGGGGAATTTCTGGCGCATCTTCCTGATCGTTCTGTCCGTTCTCCTTCCCTTGCTCCTGCTGGAGATCGTCTACATTCTCGCGCTGTACGGCACCGACTTCTTTCCGCGACCCGGCACCCTGGGGTCGGCTGAGGGTATGGCGCAGTGGCAGCAGCACAACCGTCAGCTCTCGCTCCACGGCATGGAAGTCACACAGCGCTACTGGTACATCGTCTATCCACTGGGTCTTCTCTTCGCATTGATCGTGTACGCGCTGTTTGCGGGCATCAGCGCCTTTGCCTATCGCGCGCTGGTGCCTGAAAGCCCGGCTGCGGTGGAGGAAGCGCCGCAGTGATGTCGTTCGAAGGCGGCTGCCATTGCGGCAATCTCGCCTACCTCTTCGAGGCGAGCGCGGGATTGGACGTTCTAGGCTTGCGCGCCTGCATGTGCAGCTTCTGCCGGGCCCATGGCGCGCGCAACACCTCCGATCCCAACGGGGTCGTGCGCATCCATGTACGCGATGCGGAAAAGCTGGTGCGCTACCGCTTCGGACTCAAGACCGCGGACTTTCTGATCTGCGCCGAGTGCGGCGTTTATATCGGCGCCTATCTGCCGGATGAAGGCGGCGGCTTCATGACGGTCAACGTCAATTCCTTCCGCGCTCCGCCGCCGCTCGACTTTCCCATCGTGCCGCACGATTTCGACGCGGAGGATCTGGCCGCGCGCATCGCCCGCCGCAAGACCAAATGGACGCCGGTGGCGGAGTTCGCCGTGTGACGGACGATGTCGAGACCATCGATCTGCGCGGTCTGAAATGTCCGCTGCCGGCGCTGTTCGCCAAGCGCGCGCTGGAGCGCGCCGCACCGGGCACGACGATCCTCGTCCTCGCCGACGATCCGCTTGCCGCCATCGACATCCCCCACATGTGCCACCAGGAGGGATACGAGGTGGTGAACAGCGAGAGCGCCGACGCCATGAGCCGGCTTCGGCTCAAGAGATCGAAATAACTTAATATTTCCAGGGCCTTAGGGAAGATTGCAAATAACTGACCGGTCAGTTATTTTCTGAGGATGATGGATGCCCCCTCGGGCCAGCGGCGCTGGCAGCGGCGCAAGGATGCCAGACCGCAGGAGATCCTCGACGCGGCGCTGTCGCTGTTCGCCGAGAAGGGCTTCGCCGCCACGCGCATGGACGACATCGCTTCGCGCGCCGGCGTCACCAAGGGCACCATCTATCTCTACTTCCAATCCAAGGAAGAGGTCTTCAAATCGCTGGTGCGCGAGTCGATCGGCACCACGCTGTCCTCGGTGATCGAGAATGCCGGCGCCTTCGAGGGCTCGGCCCGGGCGCTGCTGAAACTCGTGCTGCGAACAGTCGGCCGCTTCATGCTCACCAGCGACCGGATCGTGCTGCCCAAGATCGTGCTGGCCGAAGCCGGCAACTTCCCGGAACTGGTGCGCTTCTACCGCAGCGAGATCATCGAGAAGGGACTGGCGCTGCTGTCGTCCGTGTTCGCGCGCGGCATCGCCAGCGGCGAATTCCGCAGCGACGTGAAGCCGGAGCATGCGGCACGGCTCGCCATCGCGCCGGTGCTGCTGGCGGCGCTGTGGCGCACCACCTTCGCGCCGCTCGAGGCCGAACCTTACGACCTCGAAGGCCTGATCGAGGCACATCTCGCGGTCTTCCTCAAGGGATTGGAGGCAGCGTGAATCACGTCAGCAATCAAGCGACGCGCTCCCCCCTCCCCTCGCGGGAGGGGGCAATTCGGTTGAGCGCAGCGAAACCGAATTGGGGGAGGGGGGATACACCGCCAAACCCCTCCCCCAAATTCTCGCGCCGACGGCGCTCGAATTTGCCCCCTCCCGCAAGGGGAGGGGGGAGATGGTGGCGGAAGGCAGGTAGTGCAGCTTTCCTTCTCCTCCTCTCCGCCTGCGGACAGAGCGAGCCGCATGGCTGGCTAGGCTATGCCGAAGGCGACAACGCCTTCATCTCCGCGCCGCAGCCGGGCTGGCTCGCCCATCTCGCGGTGGAGCGCGGCGATCCGGTCAAGCGCGGGCAGTTGCTGTTCACCCTGGACGACACGCGCGAGCAGGCCGCGCGCGATCAGGCCGCCGCCGTTCTTCCGCAGATGAAGGCGCAAATCGCGCAAGCCGTGGCCAATCTCGATTTCATGCGCAAGAGTCTGGCGCGTCAGCAGGGCCTCGCCCGCGCCAATGCCGGCGTGCCCAGCGCGCTCGACCAGGCGCTGGCGAACTACCGCCAGGCGGTGGCGTCGCTCGAGCAATTGCAGGCGCAGGAGCGGCAGGCCGAAGCGGTGCTGACGGGCGCGCGCTACACGCTCGCCCAGCGCGACATCGCGGCTTACGTCGAAGGCCCGGTGCAGGACATTTATTTTCGCGAAGGCGAATACGTCCCGGCGTCAACGCCGGTGATCTCCATCCTGCCGCCGAAGAACATCTATATCCGCTTCTTCGTGCCGGAGACGGAATTCGCGAAGGTGCACTTGGGCGAGCGGGTGCGGATCACCTGCGACGGCTGCAAGGCGATGACAGCGACCGTGACCTTCATCGCCCAGCAGGAGGAATTCACGCCGCCCGTCATCTTCAGCGTCGGCAATCGCGAGAAGCTGGTGTTCAAGCTGGAGGCGCGTGCACCCGGCGGATTGCCGCTGCATCCCGGCCAGCCGGTCGAAGTCCGGCCACTGTGAGATGGCGGACAATTTCGCCATCGACGTCCAGGGCCTGACCAAGCGCTTCGGGCGCAAGACCGCGGTCGATCATGTCGACATCGCGGTGCCGCAAGGCGAGGTGTGGGGATTCCTCGGGCCCAACGGCTCGGGCAAGACCACCACCATCCGCATGCTGTGCGG
>DATCOJ010000123.1:0-2807 GCA_036564785.1 Rhizomicrobium sp.
CCCTCACCCTAACCCTCTCCCCCTCAAAGGGGGAGAGGGGATTCATCTGGTCAAACATCCCGCGCATCGCGGAACGCGTTGGTGATGGGATAGCGGCGGTCGCGGCCGAAATTCTTGCGGGTGATCTTCACCCCCGGCGGCGCCTGGCGGCGCTTGTATTCGGACGTGTAGAGCAGCTGCTCCACCCGCTTGACCGTGGCGGGATGGAAGCCCAGCCGGCAGATGTCCTCGAAGCGCATCTCCTTCTCCACCAGGCCTTCGAGGATGCCGTCGAGAATGGCATAAGGCGGCAGCGAATCCTCGTCCTTCTGGTTGGGGCGCAGCTCGGCGCTGGGCGGACGGGTGATGACGTTCTCCGGCATCGCCGCGCCCTTGGGGCCGAGCGTGTTGCGGGGAACATTCTCGTTCCTCCAGCGGGCCAGGCGGAACACTTCGGTCTTGTAGACATCCTTCAGCACGTTGTAGCCGCCGCACATATCGCCATAGAGCGTGGCATAGCCGACGCTCATCTCGCTCTTGTTGCCGGTGGTCAGCACCATGGGACCGAACTTGTTGGAGATGGCCATGAGGATGACGGCGCGGATGCGCGACTGGATGTTCTCTTCGGTAGTATCGACGGCGCGGCCGGCGAAAGTGCCTTCGAGCGACCGGGTGAAGGCCTCGACCGCCGGCTCGATCGGCACGGTCTCGTATTTGCAGCCGAGCAGGCGGGCCACTTCCGCCGCGTCGTCGAGCGATTCCCGCGATGTGTATTTCGACGGCAGCATCACGCAGCGCACCCGCTCCGCCCCCAGCGCGTCGGCGGCGACGGCGGCGGAGAGCGCGGAATCGATGCCACCTGAGAGCCCCAGAACCACGCCCGGAAAGCGGTTCTTGTTCACGTAGTCGCGCAGGCCCAGCATCATAGCGTGGTAGATGGATTGCGAGCGGTCCTCGCCCGGCGCGCAATCGCCCTTGGCGCAGACCCAGCCGCGCGGGCCGCGTGTCCATTCCGTGATCGCGAGCGCTTCCTCCCAGGCCGGCAGCGCATGCGCGAGAGAGCCGTCGGCGTTGCAGACCAGCGAAGCGCCGTCGAACACCAGCTCGTCCTGGCCTCCGACCTGGTTGAGATAGATGAGCGGCAGGCCGCTCTCCTTCACCCGCGCCACGATGAGATTGAGCCGCTCGTCCTCCTTGCCGGCTTCGAAGGGCGAGCCGTTGGGCACCAGCAGGATCTCGCCGCCGGTTTCGGAGAGGCACTCGACCACGTCCGGCGTCCAGATGTCCTCGCAGATGGGCACGCCGATCCGCACCCCGCGCACGGCGAAGGGGCCGGGCATGGGACCGACGGCGAAGACGCGCTTCTCGTCGAACACGCCGTAATTGGGCAGGTCGTGCTTGTAGGTGCGGCCGGTGATGCGGCCGGCGTCGAGCAGGAGGCAGGCGTTGTAGAGCTTGCCGTCCTCCACCCAGGGCGCGCCGATCAAGACCGCCGGGCCGCCGTCGGCCGTTTCCGCCGCGAGCTTTTCGATGGCTTCACGCGCGTCGTCTTGCAGCGCCGGCTTCAGCACCAGATCCTCCGGCGGATAGCCGACGATGTAGAGCTCGGAGAAAAGGATGAGATCGGCGCCGGCCTTGGCGGCGCGGGCGCGCGCCTCCCGCGCCTTCCGCAGGTTGCCGGGAATATCGCCCATCACCGGATTGAGCTGGGCCAGCGCGATGCGGAAACGGTCGGTCATGGGCGGGTGTTTAGACAATGCCGGTTCGCTTGACTATAATGTCATGAATACCGGTGGATCGGCCAATGCGCTACGTGCTTGAAAAGATTGCGGCAGGCAGGATTTCATCCGAGATGGAACGCCGCGGCGTTCCGGCGGGGCAGCCGGTCCGCGTCGTGATCGATACCCTGGATAACGAGCTTCCGCTTGCCCATCTGGCCGAAGAAGGCGGCGCCTTCCGCTTCCTGGCCGACGAACCCGATCTCTACAGCGAGGCCGATATCCGGCGCTCGTGATGTTCGAATTCGGCAGCATCGTCCTGACGCAGTTTCCATTTACGGACATGTCCGGGGCCAAGGTGAGGCCAGCTCTGGTCGTTTCTCGCGACAACGACAGCCGCGCAGACATCGTCCTTGCCTTCATCAGCTCGCGGGCAACGCCACACAAGGATTCGCTGCCAATCAACCCTAGCTCAAGAAACGGGCTAAAGGTGGCGTCTGTTGTCCGCTTCGACAAACTTGCGACACTCGAAAAACGCGTCGTCGTGGGAAAGATCGGCAATGCCGAAGGTGACTTCCTCCGCGCCGCGCGCTCGGTGTTCTTTGGCGTGTTCGGGTTCGGTGCGCCTTAAGCGTACAGCGCGACTTCGCCGGGGATGCGCAGGTCGAGCATCGGCAGTGCGGCCGCCTCGTCGATGAGGAGCGCGGTCTCCAGCGCCCGGCGCGCTTCCTCGGGGCGCACCAGCGAGGCGGCGCCTTGGCGGGCGGCCTCGACGAAGGCGGCGATGGATTCGCCCAGCGGATCGTCCAGCTGCAACTGGTTGAGCGGCCGGCCGGTGGTGTTCTTCACCTGGCGGGTGATGAAATCGATCTCTATCAGGCCGTCGGCGTAGAGCGCGCGCATGCCGCGGCGGCGGATCGGCGAAATGCGGCTCGCATGTAGTCGCGCCTGCGCGCCATCCTCGAACTTGACACGCGCCGTGACATCGTCGAAGCGACGGTTCACGCCTGCGCGGCCGCGCGCTTCCACATCGGCGACCTCGCCCGGGATCAGGCAATGGATCAGATCGATATCGTGAATCATGAGATCGAGTACAGCGCTGACATCGGC
>DATCOJ010000124.1:0-1540 GCA_036564785.1 Rhizomicrobium sp.
GTGCAGGCGGAGGACGGCAACTTGTTCGTCACGCTCGGCGATCATTTTTCCGCGGCCGAGATGGTGCAGACGCTCGACAATCACATCGGCAAAATTATTCGCATCCGCCCGGACGGCAGCGTGCCGCCCGACAATCCGTTCGTCGGCAAGCCGGGCGCCATGCCGGAAATCTGGGCCTACGGCCTGCGCAATGCCGAAGGCCTCGCGTTCAATCCGGCCGACGGCGCCTTGTGGGAGCAGGAACACGGCCCCAAAGGCGGCGACGAAATCAACATCATCGAGAAGGGCAAGAACTACGGCTGGCCCAAGGTCAGCTACGGCGTCAACTACGACGGCACGCCGGTCGGCTCCGGCAAGGCGCAGATGCCGGGCGTAGAGGATCCGATTTGGCACTGGACGCCGTCGATCGCGCCGTCAGGCATGGCGTTCTATACCGCTGACCTTTTTCCCGGCTGGAAGGGCAGCCTGATCAACGGCGCGCTCAAATTCGAATTGCTGTCGCGGCTCACGCTCAAGGGCGATACGGCGGTGAAGGAAGAGCGCCTGCTGCAAGGCCTGCGCGAGCGTATCCGCGACGTGCGGCAGGGCCCGGACGGCGCGCTCTATCTGCTCACCGATAATTCCGCCGGCCGCATCCTGCGCGTGGCGCCGGTGAAATGACTCACCATTTGTGAAACACGAAAAACGCGCCGGCCGCGATCAGTCCGAAGCCGAAGCCCTGGCTCAAGGTCAGCGGGTCCTTGAGATAGACGGTCGAAAACACCGCGAAGACCGTGAGCGTGATGACTTCCTGAATGGTCTTGAGCTGGGCCGGATTGTAGACCGCGCTGCCGTAGCGATTGGCCGGCACCGCTAGGCAATATTCGACGAAGGCCAGCCCCCAACTGATGAGGATCACGCTGAACAGCGGCACCTCCTTGAAACGCAGGTGCCAGTACCAGGCGGTGGTCATGAAGACGTTGGAGCCGACCAGCATCACGATCGGCAGCAAATAGGGCGAAATGGCGGGCATGGTTTCCCCTGGGACGGAAGGATTGCGCAGCAATGCCCACAATATTCAGCCGCCATGCCAATGTCATGGCGGCGTCACAGGCTTGGGCTACCCAGACAATGCTTCTGTCGTCGTTGAGTTCGAGCGATCCCCTTTTTTGCGGTCCCGCCGGGCTGACCCCTAGTCTCCGGGACCGCATTTTTTGCCCGATTGGCCGCGATTCTTGGGGCGAAGGCCGCCGTCCCGGGCGCGCAAAGCAAGGGTCAGCCGTAGCGCAGCTTCAGGACGAGGATCGGCGCCATCAGCGCGAGCGTGATCGCGTTGGAGCCGATCAGCGGCCAATCATGAATGGCCAGCCCGTAGATCAGCCAGAGCACCACCCCGAGCGTGAACGCCGTCGTCGCCACGAGCGACAGCGCGCGCGTCTCCTTCTCGCGGATGACCTTGAGCGCCTGCGGCAGCCAGCACAGCGTGGTCAGCGCGGCGCCGCTGGCGCCGACGATATCGATGAGCGGAAGCGTCGCCATGATGGCGTCATAAGGCTGATTC
>DATCOJ010000125.1:0-53760 GCA_036564785.1 Rhizomicrobium sp.
CAGGAAGACAAGATCGCCGCCAAGTTCCGGCCGCGGACCTGGAAGGAGATCAGCGAGCAGATCGTCGATCAGTTGCGGACCTGGCACAGCGCGCCGGGCGTGGTGCATGAGCGCGAGGACCTGCCCTCGGCGCCGGGAATCTGGCCGGTCAAGGCCGAGATGGGAATGCTCCAGACGCTGGGCGGCAATTCGGACTCCATCCTGTGGGCCGGGCTCAAGAGCGGCGAAATCTATCGCAACGGCAGGAGCTGGTGGTGGCCCGAACCCTGGGGCTGCTGGATCAAAGGGACCGGTCCCGTCAACGTCGCCTTCGTCGTCGAAGGCGTCGCGGACGAAGGCTTGATCGTTTACATCGGCCTGCGCGGCGTCACCGACAAGGAGGCGACCTGTACCCTGAAATCGGAAGGCGCCCGGACCGTCGAGGTCCCGCTGCAGCCCAACCAGAACAAGGTCGTGGCCATGGAGCTGCCGCCTCATCCCGAGGACAAGCGGCTTGTGGTCATCACGGTCGGCTGCAATGCCTCCACCGACTTTTCGATTGCCACCAAAGGCAGGGACAATCGGATCAGCGGAGCGGGCGTGCGCTGGTTCTATGCCTGCAAGCAGACCGATCTGCTTGCCAGGCTGGCGATGCTGGAAGCCTTGTCGCTCGACGACTACAAGCGCTTGGCGCGGCAGCGGCCGGCAAAACTCGACTTCTTCCTCCACACCTGAGCCGATGGCGTTGAATGTCGCAGGCTGACGGTTGGCAGGGCGGGGCATTCAACCGGCATGCGCTGAAATGAGCGTCGACCTCTACCTGCATATCGGCACGGAAAAGACCGGCACAACCTCCATCCAGCGCTTCCTGAAGGCCAATCGGGAGTTGCTGGGCCGTCATGGCATTCTCTACCCGGCCGCGCCCGGCGAGCAAAACCACCTCGGCCTGACGGTCGCAGCGCTGGACGACAAGAAAACCGGTCCCTTGCGCAAAATCTTCGAGGTGCGCACGCGCGACGACCTGCGAAAGTTTCGCGATGCGCTGAGCCGGGATTTGGCGGACGAGCTGAAGGTCCGCCCCTACACGAAAGCCATCATGTCCGGCGAGCACTGCTCCTCGCGGCTCGTCAGCGAGTCGGAGGTGGAGCGGTTGAAGGGCATGCTGTCGCCCTTCTTCGACCGCATCTTTATCGTGGTCTACATCCGGCGGCAGGACGACTACCTGCTCAGCACCTACTCGACCACGATCAAGAGCGGCCGCACCCGGCCGCTGGTTGTTCCCACCGGCCGGCGGGTCCAGACCCGGTACGACCATTGGGGACTGATTTCCAGATGGGCGAAAGTGTTCGGCAAAGACTCCATCGTCTGCCGAAAATACGAGAAACCTTCGCTCAAAGGCGGGGATGTCATTTTGGACTTTCTGGACGCCACCCAAGTCGACCAGAGCCTGCCCTTTGAACGGCCGGAAAGTCTAAACGAGAGCCTCGATGCGAATACTCTTGAATTCCTGAGACTTTTCAACAAACACGTACCGCGCTTCATAGAAAACGAGCTTAACAAGGCTCGCGACAATGTGGTACCTTTGCTTGGGGAAATGTCACAGGGGCCTCTTGCTACACTTTCGGAAGAGGATCTGAAGCGCTTCATGGCCCAGTTTCTCGATTCCAACCGGCGGGTGGCGACGGAGTATTTCGGAGTCGAGGCGGCCGGGTCGGACGATCCTCTCTTCGCGCCGCGCCACGACGATCGGGAGCGCACGCGTGAAGCGGACCTGACGGTGGAGCGCGCGGTCGAGATTTCGGCCTGGCTCTGGCAGCAGAAGCAGGCGCAGATCGAGCGCTTGGGCGAACGTTTGAAGAAACAAAACGCACGGCTGGCCAAGGCGCGACAGCAGCGGCAGCCGGGCGACCGCATCAAAGCCGAATGATCTTTTGGACCCATTTGAAATGCTCCTTAGCCTCTCCAAGAAGTTTCTCTTCATCGCCAACCTGAAAAGCGCGTCGACGTCGATCGAGCACGCGCTGGGGCCTCATGCCGAGTTGCGCCTGCAGCAATCCAACTATGGCAAGCATCAGTCCTTCGTGGACTTCTCGGAGCGCTTTCGCTGGCTTCTGGGCGTGGCCAATGTCAACGATCTCTTCATTTTCGGCGTTATTCGCGATCCCGTCGACTACACGCTGAGCATGTTCAATTCCCACCGCCGCGAGCAGTTCAAAAACAACCCGAAGCTCTACACGGGGGACATGGACTTCTCGCGGTTCATCGCGGAGTGGGTTCCGAAGAACGCCGATCAGATCAAGCCGCAATCTTCCCGCTTCATCAGCGCGGAGGGCCGCTTGGTCACGAACCTGCTCATTTCCTACGACAAGCTCCATGCCGGCCTGGAAATGGTGGCCAAGAGGCTGAACGTGCCCGAAATAACCAGCCTGCCCCGCACCAATGAAAGCCCCCATGGGCTTACCCGGAAGGATTTGTCGGACGAGCACATCGCCTGGATCGAAGGCCGGATGCACAAAGACCGGGAAATCCTGTCGCGCTATTGCGACAAGATCGCCGAACTGTAGTCGAGCCAGCGACGGCCTAGACGCAGGGCTTGGTCGCCAGGCTCCCCAGCGGGACCATTAAAGACGTTGAGACGGCGGGGTTTTTTGCCGCTGCCGATGATGCTAGGAGGCTCCCTCTGGGCCCGGTGAGTTGCGGATGGAAATCTGTCCCATAATCCTGTGCGGCGGTGAGGGAACGCGTCTTTGGCCGGTTTCCCGCCGGGACTCCCCCAAACAATTTGCCCGCCTGCTCGGCGAACGCTCCTGCTTTCAGGAAGCCGTGCTCCGCCTCCACGGGATGCCGGGGGTTCTCTCCCCCATCGTGGTGGCAGGGGAGGCCCACGCGGTCACGATCGGCGAGCAGCTGGCCGAACTGGGCCTCTCCGCGACCGTGCTTCTCGAGCCCGAGGGCCGGGATTCGGCCCCCGCCACCGCCGCCGCGGCGGCCCTGATGCTTGCCGCCGGCCGCGACTGCGCAGCGATCATGCAGCCGGCCGATCATCATATTCCCGATGTCGAGAATTTCCGCGCTACCGCACGGCGGGCCGCCGGCGCGGCCGCGCAAGGCTTCATCGTGACATTCGGCGTTACGCCGACCCATCCCGAGACTTCCTACGGCTATATTTCGGCGGCGGACGCGCTCCCCGGCTGTCCGGATGTCGCCGCCGTGCGCCGTTTCATCGAGAAGCCCTGCCGGGAGAAGGCGGTCGAATATCTGACCGACGGCTTCGTCTGGAACAGCGGCATGTTCGCCTTCCGGCCCTCGGTCCTGTTGGACGAATTGGCCAAGTTCGAACCGGCGATGGCCGCGGCGGTCACGGACGCCGTTGCCGGCGCCAAACGGGACGGCGACGTCGTGCGCCTCGATCCCGCGGCGTTCGGGCGGGCGACGAAAAAATCGCTCGACCACGCGGTCATGGAGCACACCACCAAAGCGGCCGTCGTCGCCGCCGATTTTTCCTGGTCGGATCTGGGCGCGTGGAACGCGATCTACCAGGCCCATGCCAAGGACGAACATGGCAACGTCGTCGCCGGCGAGAATGTTGTCATACTGGATTCGGAGCGCTGTTTGATCCGTGCCCCCCATATGCCTGTCGCCGTGATCGGACTGTCGGACGTGGCTGTCATCGCCGAGCCGGATGGCGTTGTCGTCTGCCGGCGCGAGGCCAGCGCCGAGGTCAAGTCCGTGGTCGACACGCTGCGGCGCAAGGGCCGGCCGGAAGGACTGCGGCGCGCCGCACAGCGTCCTCTTGGCAGAACCTTCCCAAACCTGGCCGCCGCGTCCGAGGCCCTCGGTACCTGGCTGTGGACCTCCGCCTTGCCGCTGTGGTGGACGATGGGAGCCGATCACCAGCGCGGAGGCTTCTTCGAACTGCTCGATGCGGACGGCGCCCCGGTACAGGCGCCCCGGCGGGTTCGTGTGCAGGCCCGGCAGGCTTATGTCTACGCCAAGGCGGCGGAGGCCGGATGGCCGGGACCATGGCGAACGGCTGTGACGCACAGCCTGGCGGCGCTCGAGTCGCACTACCGCCGGCCCGACGGGCTCTACCGGACGCTGGTCTCCAACGAGGGCGAACCTGTCGACGACACCGCTTTTCTCTACGACCAGGCCTTTGTGCTCCTGGCTCTCGCGGCCGCGGCCAAGGCTGCCGACGGGCCGCGTCCCAGCGAGGAGATTGCGGCCGCTTTAAGAGATCGAGTCGCCAAACATTACGGGCGCGAAGGTGGCGGGTTTTCCGAGCAGCCGGCGCAGGGATCCACCTTCCAATCCAATCCGCACATGCATCTCCTCGAGGCGGCGCTGGAATGGTCCGAGGTTGCCGGAAGCGAAGCGACCTGGTCGGAACTGGCCGATTCCATCGTCCAGCTGTGCCTGACGCGCTTCATCGACGCCGACAGCGGCGCGCTGCGCGAATTTTTCGGCGACGACGGCAAGCCGGCGGCGGGGTTGCCGGGCCGCATCGTGGAGCCCGGACATCAATTCGAATGGGCCTGGCTGCTGCTCCGCTGGTCGGTGCCGCGGAAGGATGCAAGAGCCGCGCAAGTCGCGCGCCGCCTGATCGAGATCGGCGAACGCCACGGCATCGACCCGCTCCGCGGCGTGGCCGTGGACGCGGTGCTGGACGATATGTCGCAACAGGCGCGGCAGGCGCGGCTGTGGCCCCAGACCGAAAGGCTCAAGGCCGCACTCGCCTTGGCCAGCCAGGCGGGCTCGGCTGCCGAGCGGACGGCGGCGGAAGCCCAGGCTCTGGCTGCCGCGAACGGCCTTGCGCATTACCTGCAGACATCCGTTCCCGGCCTGTGGCACGACAAGATGCGCGCCGACGGCACGTTCGTGGCCGAGCCTTCCCCGGCAAGCTCCCTCTATCACATCTGCGGCGCCATCCTGCAGCTGCGCAGCTACGCGGAGCGCTGACCGATGCACGCTCCCACGCAGCGAAAGAAGATCGTCACGGTGGTCGGCGCCCGACCGCAATTCGTCAAGGCGTTCGCGCTCTCGCGAGCCTTGGGCGCGGCGCCCGACATCGAGGAGGTCCTGATTCACACCGGCCAGCATTTCGACGACAATATGTCGGCCATCTTCTTCGACGAACTGGGAATCAAGCGGCCCAACTACCACTTCACGGTGCGCGGCAGCGACCATGGCGCCACCACCGCGCAGATGCTGAACTCCATCGAAGGCGCGCTGCTCGAGGAAAAGCCGGACGCGGTGATCGTCTATGGCGACACCAATTCGACGCTGGCCGGCGCGCTGGCCGCCGCCAAGCTCGGCCTGCCGCTCGTTCACATCGAATCGGGGATGCGCTCGTTCAACCGCCGCATGCCCGAGGAGATCAACCGGGTCGTTACAGATCAGCTGAGCGACGTTCTGTTCTGCTCGACGCGTGCTGCCGTCGACAACCTGGCGAGGGAGGGCATTTCACGCAACGTCCATCACGTCGGCGACATCATGTACGACGCCACCTTGCTGGCGACTTCATTTTCGCGACGGAAGTCGAAAGTCCTGGAGCGGCTGTCGCTGGCGCCCAAGACCTATGGCATCGCCACCATTCACCGGGCCAACAACACCGACGACCCGGCGATCCTGGCCTCGCTGCTCGACTTCATCGCCGAAGAGGCCCGCCGGCGGCCGATCGTTTTCCCGATCCATCCCCGCACCTCCCAGGCAGCTGTCGCGGCCAGGCTCGACGTGCATCGCACCGGCGCCATGGTCATCGATCCCGTCGGCTTCCTCGATATGTGCCAGCTCCTGCACCACGCAAGCATCGTGCTCACGGACTCCGGCGGCTTGCAGAAGGAGGCCTACTTCCATCGCGTGCCCTGCGTGACCTTGCGCGAGGAGACCGAGTGGGTGGAAACGATCGAATGCGGCTGGAACCGACTGTGGCGCGGCCCCGACTACCGCGAAAGACGCGACATCGGCGACTATGGGCAGGGAGACGCCGCGCCGAAGATCGTAGCCCATTTGGTCGAGATGCTGAGCGCGCCGCCCCGCAAGCGCGCTGCCGCTCCCGTCATTCAAGCTTGACGCGGTTTTCTTCGCGCCGGAGCTCTTCCCATCAGGCGCGCAGGATCGGCACCGCCTTGCCGCCTGGTGCCTTCGGGAAGATCGCAGCCATGGCGGACGGCGGCAATTTCAGGTGCCCACCCAACACGGCGCTCGCCACGGTGCGGAAGTCGGTGGTGACTGCCAGGTCGCGGTCCTCATGCAGATGCTCTGCGGCAAGGCCCGGCCAATCGCCATAGACCTTGCCCCCGGCGACCGGGCCGCCCATCACCCACATCGCATTGCCATGGCCGTGGTCGGTGCCGGCGTTACCGTTCTCGTGCGCCGTGCGGCCGAATTCCGACATCACCAGGATCACCGTGCTTCCATACTGGTCGCCCAGACCGGAGCGGAATGCCGCCAACCCCTGCCCGAGCCCTCTCAAGTGGCTGGCGAGCTGCCCATCTGCGGCACCTTGCCGGACATGGGTGTCCCAGCCGCTGAGGGCGAAAAATCCCATCTCGATGGTGGGATCCTTCCGCGCGAGCTTGCAGAAGTGCCCCACGTCCTCGGCAAAGCCCCGTGGCGAAGGAGCACCGCCGCCCGCCTCCGACATGTCCTGCTCGAGATCCGACATCAGGCGCGCCTGCGCGCTTTGGCCCTCGCGATAGGCGACGCTGAGCGTATCGGTGCCCGAGTACATCTCATCGAACGCAGAGTGGATGGCGGGCTTGGCCAGTTCCGCAGCCGGATGGCCACCGCCCCCCGCGGAAGGCAGGCTGGCGACCGGCATCGTCCCATGCAGAATTCGCGGCATGGTCGGACCGAAGTTGACGGCCTCGGTCGAGCTGCGAGGCCCCGGCAGCGCCGCCAAGGTCCGGTTCAGCCACCCGTCGGTCGTGGTTTTGACCCCGGGGGTTCCGGTCTCCATGTAGGCCTGCGCCTCGAAGTGAGAGCGCGACTCGTCGGGCGAGCCGCAGGCGTGAACGAAGGCGAGGCTGTGCTCCGTCCATAGCGGCATCAACGGCGCCAGCTGCGGATGCAAGCCGAAGCGGCCGTCGAGATCGAGCGCGCCGTCCTTTTGTCCGGGCCGGGCCACGGCAATGGTCGGCCGCATCGCGTAGTAGTTGTGATCCGTGTACGGAATGACCACGTTGAGGCCGTCCACCGCACCGCGCAGGAAGACCACCACCAGGCGGCGCTGCGCTCCGGCGGGATTTCGCGCGGCCCAGGCCTGACCGCCAACGGGAACCAGCGTCAGACCACTCAGGGCGGCAGCGGCACCCAGAAACTCGCGACGACGCATACTCATCTCCTTCGTTCTTTCAGGAACGCATGAACTCCGGACTTCCGAGAATGGCGCCCGCCCGCTCGGTTTTCGCCATCTTCGCGATCGCCGTTCGCGTCTTGGCGCTGATCTCGAGACCGAGCGTGTCGAGCAGCTTGTCCGGATCGATCGGCGTCCCGCCGGCCCCCTCCGGCTGAAGGTGGGCCTTCTTCGACATGGTCCCGTAGCCGGCATCGGTCAGATAGGCCTGGGCGAAGGCGCCGCTGCCGAATTTCACCGCGAACGAAATCCGGCGCATCATGGCGTCCGGATCGAGCCAGGCCGATTCCGTGCAGGCGTAGCCGTCGGGCGTGACGCACTCGTAGAGCGGCTGTCCCAGCTGCTTCAATGTCTCGGCCAACGGCGCCGCTTTGGCCGGATCCTCGCCGACGGCGCGCGCCGCGGAAACCACATAGCGGTATGGCGTCTTGAATTTGCGGCCGAAGGTCGAAGGATCGCGGAACGTCTTGCTTTCCAGCATGGCTCTGACCACGGCGCGAAGGTCGCCGTCCGTCTTCTTGAACGTGTCGGTCATTGAGTCCACCAGCTGCGGCGGCGGCTGGTCGAGAACGAAATACTGAGCCAGTTTGAACGAAATGTGCCGTGCGGTCGAAGGATGATGCGCCAGCATCAGCAGCGCGGCCTCGCCCTCGCCCACATCGGAGCCGGCGAATTTCCTGCCCAGCAGTGTCTGCGGGCTCGGATCGTGCCTCTGCGCCCCGAAATGGAAGCCTCCCCTGACGATGTGCCTCCAGTTTTCTTGCAGCGGATCGCCGGCGTCGCTTCCACGCTCGAAGCCGACGGTCCATCCGGTCAGAATATGGGCGAGCGCGGTGACGTCGCTCTGCTTGTAGCCGCCATCGACGCCGAGCGTGTGAAGCTCCATGACCTCGCGCGCGTAGTTCTCGTTGATCCCGGACATCTTGCCTTGTTGCTTGCCGGAACCGGGCGCCACGTTCCGCCAATTGTCGAGATAGACCAGCATGGCGGGATGCTTCGCCGTGGCGAGCAGGAGATCGCTGAACTTGCCCAGCGTATGGGGCCGGATCGCCTCCTCCTCATAGGCGCCGATCCAGATTTTGACTTCTTTCTTCCGCGCATAGACGTTGAAATGATTGAACCAGAAATCCACCAGCGCCTCGTGAAGCTGATGCGGGCTGGCGATGGACCGGGCGAGCCGCGCCATGCGGATTTGCGGAGCCACTTCGTTGGTCACGACCTTGAGCAGCTTGCGCTGCTCCTTGGCGAGCTTCTCCCCCGAAGGCATGCGCGCGTCGAGCTTCCACCAATGCTCGCGATAGAGATCGAAAGTGTTCTTGCCGAAAGAGGGAATGCCCCGAAGCTGGCGATCAAGCGCAGCCGGCATCTTTCGCGGCTCCGGGTGGAGTTGCCGTTCCAGATAGTCTTCGAAACCCGCGCTCTTGATTTCGGCCAACTGGCCGGGCGCCGGTCCGAAGCCCAGCCTGTTGGAAAGATGAAGCGCCAGGGCGCTGTCGAGCATCGCGAAAGCCTTCCGGAGCAGCCTCTGCGGTAGCACCGCAGCACGACCGGAAACAATACAAATTCCTGGTGGCAGACGAATTGGCAATTAAACTCCTTGTAAGTGGCGACCGCCAACCCCCTCTCGCCGCCTCCGGATCGAAAATGTTGAAATTGTAATTTTCCCGGGAAGCCGATAACACGGAACCGCGCCGCCCAGTGGCGTGGCGCAACGAAATGGCCTCTCGTTAACGAATTTGGCGGATTCCGACGTGAACCTCGACGAGCCCATCGCGACCGGTGCCGTGGCCTATGACGGTCCAGCCGCGGACATGCGTCGGCCCAGAGCCCTGGTGGGGGCGTCGATCCCCCGGTCCGGGCATCACTTCCTGCAAAGGATGCTGTCGCTCTACTTCGGCGATGAGCTGTTCTACTGCGAGGTCTATTCCCAGCAGCGAACGTGCTGCAAGCAGGTGCCCTGCGCACGGCGGGGCGCCCACACCATCACTTATCAAAAGAGCCATGACCGAGACTTTGCGCTGCCGCAGGACGTCGCCGATGCGCTGTATGTCATCCAATATCGTCACCCGGTTCCGGAAGCGCTGTCCGACCGCGAGCTCGATCTGCGTGACGCATTGGGCCGCCGCAGCCTGAGCTATCGGCAAAGCGGGGACTACTACATGTGGTGGCTGGCCGCAAAGGCCATCTATTACCGCAAATTTCACGACAAATGGTTCGCCAACCGGGTCGAGAACGCCGTCTATCTCGATTACGCCGCGATGGTGGACGATCCCGCCGCGGCCGCGGCGCCGATCATCCGCTGGGCCGCCGGCGATGTCGATCCAGTGCGGCTTGCGCGTTCGATCGAACAGGTGAGCGACTCGCGCACGACAGGACCGTCCGGAGCGCCCGGCATAGGCTTCACGCCGCGCGTGGTCGAGGAGAGCCCTCATTACAACTCCGGCTTGCTCGCGGGTTTCGAAGCCTATGTGCTGAGGCGCTGTCCGGGATTCGGTTTCGAGCCGCAATTTCCGGGCGCCATGGAAGACGACGCCCTTTACGGCCTCATCCTGGCCCTCGATCCGACGGAGCCTTTGCCGGCGGGGGAAGACGACAGGCTGGATGCCGCGGCACGGCGCGCGCCCGAGCATCCGGAAATCGCGTGGCGGCTGGCGAAGCGCGATTTCGATAGCGAGAACTACAGCCAGGCGATCGAGTCTCTCGAGCAGGTTCTTGCGCTCAATCCCTTCTTCGCTCCGGGTTACAAGCTGCTGGCCCAAGTCTGCAAGAAAGCCGAGCGTCCTTTTCCGGCATCCCGCATCACCGGCGACGCCTTGTTCGCCTGCACCGAAAATCCCGGCACATTGGTGGAGATCGCCTCAGCGCTCGTCGCGGAACACAAAACGGTTGACGCCATCGCCGCGCTGTCAGTGGTAACCGTTCTGGAGCCGAACAATTTTCGTGCCAATCACATGCTGGCCCGGCTGCTCTTGAATGAAGGCCGCTGGTCCCAGGCAAAGGCTTATGCCGAGCGGGCCAAGGCCAGCAGGCCGGAGAACAAGACCAATCTGAAACTGCTCGCGCGCATAGGCACGCACCTGGCGTCGCGGGCGAAAGCCGGCGCGCCCGGCTGACAGCGATACGCCCCACGATGCTGCTCAGCCTGTCCAAGAAATTCATCTTCGTGGCGAACGTGAAGACGGCGTCTTCGTCGATCGAGAAGGCTCTGGGCGGACGCGCGGAGTTCAAGATCTCGCAGACCAAGTTCGGCAAGCACGACACGCTTTCGACCATCTCGCGCAAATTTCCCTGGGTGCGGCGCTATGTGCCCTACGCCGACTTCTTCGTCTTCGGCGTGATCCGCGACCCCGTAGATCTGCTGCTGAGTCTGTACAATTCCCATCACAAGGAAATTTTCGACGGCCTCCCGCATTCGACGCGCGGCCTCAGCTTCGATGATTTCCGCCGGCAATGGTGCGCCAAGAGCTGGCAGGCGAAGCCGCAACATCTGCGCTTTGCCGATGAACACAACAGGTTACGGGTGAGCCACCTGATCGACTATGCGCAGCTGGAATCGGAATTTCCGCGAATATGCGCGCGCCTCGGCCTTCCCGACTTGTCGCTGCCGATGGCCAATGTCAGCCCGCAGATTCTGGGCAGGGGGGAACTCACCAAGACGCAGCTCGAGGACATCCAAAACGAGTTTGCCGAGGACTACGAACTGATCAGGAACCGGCCCCGCGAGGTATGAGGTTAGATGCGCGCCGGAACGATCAGTCCTCGTCCGTGTCCCCGTCGTCCTCCCGCTTGGCCGCCCTCTCCTGGCGACGCTGGGCCTTTTCCTTCTTCGCGGCCTCGTCTGCCGGTGGCCGGAAACGGATGACTTTCTTCGCGGGCTCGCCCGGCCCGGGCGACACCTCGCGCAAAACGAAACTGCCGAAGTCGTTGATCTCGACCCGTTCGCCGGCGGCAAGGGTGGTCCCAATCTGCTTGAAAACCTCGTCAACGACCGAGGAGGCCGTTTCGGGCCGGAGATTGCACGCCGCGGCGACCTTCGCGACGAGTTGCTTCGATTTCATGGTGGAGGATCCTGAAAAAATTCCGCTAACGAAGAAGGGCACTATGGCCCGCAGCAAGGCCGATTTCAAGCCTCGATATCATTGCTTTCTGCCGCACTCTCAAGATATTCCGTCGCACCGCAGAGACGATTTGCAGCCGCCACAAACCGATGATCGCAATTGAGCCTTAGTTGCGGCGAAACAGGATGCCCCAAGAGCGTGAGCGTAAGTCAGCAATGAACGGTCAATTCAGCAACCTGGTCGGCGGCTCCGTCCGGGCTCTGCGAAACAATGCCCAGTGGCTTGCGGGCCTCAAGGCGCGGCTCATGCCGGGCAGCGCCGCCCGCGGCCTTGCCTACGAACTGGAAAGAAATGGACGGCCCGACGACGCGCTCGCCGCCTGGCTTGGCTTGCCCGCCGAGGAGCAGGACCGCAACGCGATCGTCCGTCTCCTGCTCCAGCGCGCCCGCCGGCGCATGCAGGCGCAGGCTTGGCTCGAGGCAGCGGAGGACTTCGAAGCCCTGCTGAAGCTCGACCCTCACGATTTCCGGGCCATTCGCGGTCTGGAGAGCGCGTCCCTGCGCGCGGCGCGTCAGGCGCAGGCCGAGCGCAAATGGCTGACCGCCAGCCGCATGTGGTCGGCCTATCGTCGCGCCGGGGGCGAGGCGGAGAAGTCGGTGCGCAACCTGATGCAATGCGCTCGGGCGCTCGCGCGCAATGTGGAAACATCCGAGCGAGTCACGGAGTTGCTCGAGGCTTGGTCACGCCTGGCCGCTGCCGATCGAGATTCGCGAGAGGCAAAGCAGGGCATCGAATGGTGCCACGCGCGGCTGGCTTTTGCGGCGGAGAAAGCGGGCAGCCTGGGGGAGGCACATCGGCGTTGGCGAGCTCTGGTCGAAATCGCGCCGGACAGCCATGAGGCGCTCGACGGCCTGAAGCGAACGCAGGCCTACGCGACGGAAGAGCCGGACGGAGCCGCCGAAATCGCACCAGTGCCAGGTAAGGAAACCATTTCCGCTCCGACGTCGCCGCCTGAGAGCGCCTCCGAATCTCCGTCATCGCTGTGGAAGAAGTTTTCGCGACTCAACAAGCACGACTACCGAGCCCAGTTCCACGCCGGAAGAGTGCTTCAGGAAACCGGTTCCCCCGAGCGCGCGCTCCCCTATTTCGCCGCCGCGTTCGCTGTGAATCCCACGGCGGAGGCCGCCGAACGAATGTTCGCCTGCCAGATGGCAATCGGGCGCCATGTCGATGCGCTCGAGACGCTGAAGCGGATTCTTGCTATCGGCGGACACAACGCCGCGCTGGCACGCCAGTTCGCCGAACTGTTGCAGCGAATGAAGCCCGGCGCTCTTGCTCCGGATCTCCTGGCAAACCTGGTGCAGACCCTAGGTTCGAACGGTTACGTCGCACCGGCCCTTCTGCCGCATTTGATTGCAGCCGGACAGCACGAGACAGCTGCCCAATTGATGGATGCGGACTACGCCGAGGCGGCCGTGTTGGAAGAGGGTGCGGCAGAGGAAATTGTAACATATTTCCGAACGCGCTCGGACAAGCGGCGCGCATTGCGGGCCGGGTGCAGTTACGGCGGCGGCTCGCCAGCGGTGCTGGATTTGCTGGCGGGTCTTGCCGATACCTGCTCCGCCGAGGAATTGAGGAGCCTTGTTCTGGGCGATGCGTCGGGCGCAATCGCCTCACGCGCGTGGATTTCGCATCTCGGCGTGGCGGAACTTCTTGCGCGGCTGGGTCAGGAGCCGGAGTCGCTTCGCTTGCTTTGCGAACTCAAGGCCAACGTCCCGTCGTCCGCCACAGCGGAATACTACGCGCAGAACAAGCAGCGCATCTCGCGGCTTGTTGCACAGATCGCCGCAAAGCTGGGCGCCGAAACCGGCATTCGCGAGCAACTCGCGCAATTCACGTCGGTGTGGGCTGAGCCCCTCGTCAAGCAGTTCTTTGCCGGCGACGCATGGGCCTCGCTGGCGCTCGACCTGGCAGCGGCGGCGCGGCTCGAGGAAGCAGCAGCGGACAGCAAGTCCGGCCGCCTGCGCGAAGGATATTTCGCGCACCATATCGAGCGGCGCGACGGACAGGACCCCGATGCCCCCACAAGCGATGCCGAACTCTGCGAGACGGCGTTGCGATATCTTGCGGCGCTGTCGCGGTGGACCGGCGCCGAGACCATTCCGGTATCGCAAGATTTGAAGGACCGGCTGCTGCGAAGCGTCTCGCCGACCGCTGAGGATCGCCGCGTCGATGTGCTGATGGCCCACGCCGCTTCCCGCGACCGGCCGCAATATGCCAAGGCGTCCGCGGCAGGTTTCGAGGACCTGGCCGCCTGGTACGTTTTGAAATTCGTGCCCGCCAACCATGTTCCATCGGCTCTCTTGAGCCCGTCGATCCGGAGCCACTTCAATCACGGCATCGCGCGCCACCAGATCACCGGCCTGGCGGTTACCCGCTTTCTGCAGATGATCTGGTTGAGTTCCGAGGCCTACCAGCAGCGGTACGATCTGCAAAACGAAGTCGACACCGCCCTGTTCGTCCTCGAGGTGATATCCTCCGAGATTTCAAGAGTGCCGCAATATCGCATTTTTCTGCGCGGCATTCTTCATCCGGAAGGCGACGGCACCGTCCGCTCCTTCATCGATGATTGCGCGGCCGCGACGATTTCGGATTCGCGCTCGGGACAATCCATGCCCGCCGATTTTGCCGTGCTGCGGCCTCCCACGTTCCGGGACGATCAAGGGCGGCAAATCGCAGGCGGGCGCCAGGACCTCCTGCTGATCGGCCATGCTTCCAAGGACACGGGCCTGGGCCGCAACTTCAAGATGCTGGCCGACTCCCTGCGGGCCGACGGCATTGCGCTGCAAACGCTCGACTACGAAATGGAGTCGCGCGACCTGGGCCGCGAACTGGAGCGCTGGCGAAGCACTTGCCGCTCATCGCCGGTCGTGTTGCTGGCGGTCAATGCGCAGGACGTTCCGGCGATCTTCGTCAAGGACCGCGCCGCCGTTCTGGAGAATTCCCATACGGTCGGCTTCTTTTTGTGGGAAACATCCGAGGCGCCCCGCGTGCAGCGCCTGGGCGTCGAACTGGTCGACGAGATTTGGACACCCACCCAATACGTCGCCGATGTCTATGCCCGCCTTGCCCCGACGCAGGTCGTGGGAAAGGGTCTTTATCGCGGCTCGCTCGGAGCATCGGCGCGGCCGGAATCGCGCGCCGCGAGCGTGCCGTTCAAATTTCTCACCGTGTTCAATTTCGACTCCTCCATCGAGCGCAAAAATCCGCTGGCCGCGGTGGAGGCGTTCAAGCAGGCCTTTCCGAACGGCGAGAACGTGCAACTCATCGTCAAGACCTCGAACGTCAATCCGGGTCACTGGAGCAACGCGCTGCGGCATTGGGAGCGCCTGTCGGCGGCGTGCGAAGGGGACGCCCGCATCAAGCTTCTGTTGCTGCACTATCCCGAAGCGCAGATGGAAGAGCTGATCCGGGAGAGCTCCTGCCTGGTTTCGCTGCACCGGGCAGAGGGCTTTGCCTATGTCATCGCCGACGCGATGGCGCATGGCGTACCGGTCATTGCCACCAACTATTCCGGCAATGTCGACTTCTGCTCCGAGGAGACGTTTTTTCCGGTCGCCTACGACCTGATCGCAATCGACGAACGCGTCGCGCACTGGAAGACAGAGGGCGCCAAATGGGCGGACCCCAATGTCGAGGCGGCCGCCGAGCAGATGCGGCGCGTTCACGGCGACTATCAGGCAGCGCTCAGGATCGCCAAAGCGGCGCAGCAGAGCGTGCTGAGCAAATATTCGGCGGAGACCTTTCGAAAGAACCTTCGCGCCCGGATCGCCACGATCCGGGCAACAGAGCGGCAGGCTGATGCCAAGCCATAAAACCGGCGCGCCCCTGCGCAGCCACGAGCCCGCTCACCGTTCCCCGGTCGCCGAGGTCGGTCGCGGCTCGTCGGACTCCGCCGCGACGCCGCGGCGCCGACTGTCGATCTCCATCGTTCCCGGCAACAGTGCCGCCGCTGAGGACCTGTGGGCGGCTCTCGGCGCACAATTCGAGAAGAAAGGGAAACTGAGTCTGGTCAGAGCCGAGGACGGTGAAGGTGACGCCGCCATCTACCTCGTGCGCGGCGAGGACATTTGCGACAGGAACAGTGCGCAAAGAACGGTCGGGACCATTCGCCGCGCCCCCGCTCGGCTCAAGCTCGCGGTGGAAGCGAACGATGACCCTCATGCATCGCCAAGTCCGCTGTTCCGCCAGGTGCTGGCGACCCTCGATGCCGACAAGTCCGAGTTTCTCGTCGACTTGCCCGAGCGGCAAAAGCTGGAAAAGAAATCCAAGAAGGAGTCTCCCGGATCGGACAATCCGATCCTGCAGCTGCAAGCCAAGGCGATCGCAAGAATTCTGAAGTCTGAAGACGCGGCGGCCGGCCAATTGGACGCAGTCAGCGATGCTCCGAAAGAGAAAACGAAGCGTCGCAAACAGGCGAGGAATGAACAACCGGAGCGGGTCCCCGCCGAGCCGAAGCAGGAAAAGCGCAAAAAAAAGCAGCGGCGCGCGGAGACGGGCCGGGACGCAAGCGATGAGGGGGAGCAGAGCGGCGAACCGATGGAAGCCGGCGCCGCTCTCAAGGTGGCGATCCTTGCGAATGCCGTCGCAGCCAAATCGCTGATGAGCGCCCTGACGGCAGTCCTCGCGGAAGCCGGCAATGGAATCGTGGAGGCGGACAGCGACTCGAGAGCCGATCTGATCGTGGCGGTTTGGGAGCGGTCGGACTCCACCCTGCGGGAATTGAGCGAGCAAATCTCGCAAGTGCAGACTCACCGGCGTACCCAAAGAATCTTCGTCCCTCCGGCTCCGCGAGCCGGAAGCGACGACGGCGAGGCCGGGCAGGAAATCCTGCGGTTGGCCGCCGCGCATGGAGCCGTCGTCGTCGATTTGGCCGAGTCGGGCCGGGATTGGGCCGAACAAGCGGCAGCGGCGATCGGAAACATCCTCGCATCGCAGGGCGTCGGCAACGGCAGGCCAACACCCGCGCATCAAGCTCCGCGACCCGATCTTTTGGAACTCGCCGCTTTGGCGGAGAAGCCGGCCGCGTTTCTGGCCGCGCTCTCCTCCGACGGCAAGTCCCTGCCGCAGTCCCTTCGCGCGCCGCCGGACCTGAACGCGATGGAAGCCTTCGTGGAATCGACGGCCTTGATTCGAACCGGCCGCAGGCGGGCACGAAAATCCGAGACGGGCGAGGAAGCCGAGACACTTTCCCTGGAGCTTCCGATCGGCTGGTCCCTGGAAAACGAAAGCGTCGACGCCAAACGATACCTGTTGGGATTGGAATTTCTTGCGCCCGTGTTGAGCTATTGGTTCCTGCGGGCAAGCAATTCCAAGGACGGAGACGTTGCCAAGATCGATCGGGCCCTCAAGGAGAAAGGAATCACGGCCAGCTTCCTGCTGAACCGCGCCGGCGAAATCATTGCCGATTTCGCTGGAGCGAATCCCGCCCACTTGCCGCCTCAAGCCTGGAATGCGGCAGTTGTGTCCGGACGCGTTCGAGCTCTCATGCTCTTCCTGCTGTGCGCGAAGATCGCCTCGCAGCGGCGCATCAACTTCGACGAGGCGCGTTGCGGCCCGGCGCTGCTCGCCTTGCTCGACGGACTGGAATGGCTGCGGCATCCGGACTGGCGCGAGCCTGTATCCCCCGAGGCGATCGAACACGAGGGCTTCCTGGTCGCGGTGGCATCTCTTATCGGCGGCACGCCGTACGGCTCTGCACTGATCGCGCAGACGCTCGCTCGCTTGAAGCGGTTCCAGATCGAGGCAGGCCTATCCGCCGACGGCGTGTGGGCAGGTGGCTTCGGCGATCACTGCACCGTCCTGTCGTCACTGGCTGAAATCCTGAGCGGCTTGCAAGCGCACAAACTTTCGGACGCGAGTATTCTTTCCGATGCCATCCGCCGAATGGGACCGTTCGCAGCTGCCATGCTGAAGAGTGATGGATGCGCTCCGGCGCTCGACGACAACCCGTCCAGGTCCTTCGGGCGAAGCCTGACGCAGGTGCGCGCGACCTTGCGCAGCGCGGACAAGCCCGATGCGGCAGCCAGCGCGACCGAGGAAGGCGCCGAGCGCTTGCGCGCTGCCGGCACGCATGTCTTTCCGGCTGCCGGCTACCTCATCAGCCATTCGGCCAAGAAACCTCACCCTCGATCCTCCCAGCTTGTCTTTCACGCATTGGCGCAGCCACCCGCCGCGACCGGAATCGGCGGCCTGTCGCTATCCTTCTCCATCGGCCCCGCGGACCTGCTCGTCGGCGGCGGCGTGACGACCCGAAAGGCTTCGGAAGCCGTGCGAGAGGCTTCGCGCATGGATCAGGCGGCGCACAACAGCTTTCGCGTCAACGGCAAGAGTTACGACAGATCTGCCGCGCTGCGGGGCATCGCGTTTGAGCAATTTTGGACTGGGGACGATTGGGCCGCCGCAGCCGCGAGCAACCGCGCCTATGAGGATGGTGGAGTGACGCGAACGGTCATTCACCTGAAAAAGCACAATGCGCTGATCGTGGTCGACGAGCTTGCGGCGAAAACCGAAGAGGCCGCGGAATTCGAGCAGTTCTGGCACCTTGCTCCCCCGCTTGCTCCGAACCAGGAGCCCTTGTGCTTTGCGTCGGATCGCAGCGGCGCGCTGGTCGTGGCCGTGGACGGACAGGACACACCTTCTGTCGAGCGCGGCGATGAATCCAATCCGCTCGGCTGGACTCGCGACAGCGAGGGGGAAGTCGCGTCGAACTTCTATCTGAGGCGGGGTAGGCGGACGGTCCACGGCGCGATGGCCACCCTCTTCTGCTGGATGCCGGAATATCATCCCGTCTTCGTGGACCTATCGGTTAACGGGGTGGGCGCCTGGAGCGTTCGTGCCGGCGGCGCGGAGTTCGACGCCCAGTTCACTTTTGCCGAAAACCGCCTGGTTTCGGCCGGATCGTGACGTTCCGTTCTGCCATGGACGACGAGGGGCGCGTGGTCTAGAAACTCGACGGACAAACGGCCACCGGTTTCTGCGAACGTTCGAACGGCGCATAGCGGCAAATGCTTTCGGAACTGCGGACCCAATTCAACATCATCGGCGCCCTGACGGTCTATGACCTGCAGGGCCAGATGAAGAAATACAACTACGGCTACGCATGGGTCATTCTCGAGCCCATGATGTTCATCGCCTTCATTCGGCTGGCGCGGCAGTTCTTCAGTCCGCTCGCTCCGCCCAACGACATGCCGCCGCTCACCTTCTACACCTTGGGCATCATTCCCCTCTTTCTCTACATGGACGTCATGAAGGAGGTCTATGCCGCCGCCGGAACGTCGTCGAAACTGCTTCAGTTTCCGCGCGTGACGCCGGTCGACGTGGCGATTTCCTGCGGGCTGTCCTCCTTCTGCATCTACTTCGTCCTGTTCTGGATCTTCGTCCTTCCGCTCTCGATCTACGAAGGCGCCTGGCCTCCGAAGAACCCCCTCGGAGTCATGGAAACGCTTCTGGCGCTTTGGGTGTTCTCCGTCGCGCTGGGTTTCGTGTGCTCCGCTCCATTCCGCGTCTTTCCGCCCACCAGCCAGTTCATTGCCTATACCAACCGGGCCATTCGCGTGATCGCCGGGATGTTCTTCGTCATCACCATGATTCCCACCACGTTTTGGCCCTATCTCACCTGGAACCCGCTGCTGCATCTGAACGAGTTCATGCGTGACAGCTGGTTCTCCAGCTACACCTCGCCGATCGCCGATGCCGGCTACGTCGCCGAATGCACGCTGGGCCTGCTGGTGCTCGGACTCTCGCTTGAGCGCTTCATGCGACGGGTGCCCTACACATGATCGTCGATTTTCGTGGCGTGCATAAGCGGACGCGCAAGACCATCAGGCCCGTGGTGTTCAAGGATCTGAACTTCCGCATCGAAGACGGCGCACATGTGGCCTTTCTCGGACACGTGGATTCCGGTTTGGATGCGCTCATCGACCTGATTTGCAGTGCCGACGCGCCGGATGCGGGGGTGGTTCGCCGAGGCTCCATGATCTCCTGGCCGATCCCGGACACGGGATTCATTCACAAGCACCGGTCGATCGGCGCCTGCACCAGGTTTCTCGCTCAGCTGTATGAGGTCGATCCGAAGACCTATTTCAGCCAGGTCGTCGAAGTTGGCGGCCTGCAGGAATTCGTCGGCGAGCGCCTGGATCACTGCCCCCGCTCGGCCGTCTCGCGGCTTGCTTTCGCGTTGGGCGCCTGCCTGCCCTTCGAGACCTTCATCCTCACCAACACCAAATTCGAGGGCAAGGACGACGATGCGAAGTTCGGTCAATATATGACCGACGTCCTGAGCCGCCGGGGCCTTCTGCTCGCCACCGCCCAAGGCAAGGCCGCCCAGACCTTTTGCGACTCCGCCTACGTGCTTGATTCCGGTCAAGCCGTTTACTACGACGACGTGGAAGCGGCGATCGAGCATCTCGACCGCATTGCGCCCAAGCGGGCGGACGTGGACGTTGCCGACCTGGTCGAGGAAGACGAGGGACGGACGTTCGATGACTTCTAGGATGTTCCGCTCTATTCTGCCGCGGCTCTGTCCATTCCGAGCCTTGGCCTGCAACTGAGGAATCCGCCGGTGTCCGATTCGATGCGTCCGAATACCAGCGTCGCCCTGCCCGAGGCGCCGCCCGAGCCGCGGCCCATCAGTTTCGGCGAAGCGCTGTCGCGAATCTGGCAGGGCCTGCGCGAGACCTGGCGGCAGTTGCGGGCGCATATGTCGTTCTGGACCGTCGTCGGCGCCGCGGCCGTCCTGTCGACGGTCTACTATTTCGTCTTCGCGGAATCTCTCTACGATTCGAAGGTCATCATCACGATCCAGAACAAGTCCACGATTCCGACCGGTTCCGTGCTTGGCGGCATGATCGGCTCAGTCGCCGGCAGCAGCCAGACCCAGCAGCTGTACGAGTACATCGATTCCATGGACATGCTGAAGATCCTGGATCGGCAGTTCCGCCTGCGCGAGCTCTATTCCTCTTCGGCCCGCAATCCCTTCTGGCGCCTATGGTCGCCGGACCGGGACGACCGGTTCCTCGACTTCTACCAGAGCATGTTGGAGATCGAGCCCGACACGACCAACAGCATTATTTCGATCGACGTGCTCGACTACGATCCGCATCGGGCCCAAAACATGGCGTCGCAGATCATCGCGCAGTCGCAGCAATTCATGAACCGGCAGTCCGCGATCATGCAGGCGCAAACCATGAAGTATGCGCAGACCGAACTCGAGAATTCGGTGAAGGCCGTCCAAGCGGCAAAGCTGCCGCAAGAGCGAACCGTCGCTGAGTTGCGGCTGACCGCGGCCCAGCAGGGGCTTGCGACCGCCACCGGCGTCGCCAACCAGCAGCAGATATTCGTGATTCCCATCTCCTTGCCGTCGCTTCCCACCGACACCACACGCCCCGAGCGGCTGCTCGATATCGCGGCAATCACCCTGATTGCCGCGATTTCCTACCTGGTCGGGTTCCTGATGTGGGCCAACGTGCGGGACCATCGGAACGCCTGAAGCGGCCCGCGCGGACGCAGCGGCGGCGCCTGCGACGTCTCCGGGCAACAAAAAAATGCCCCAATCTTTTCCTTCCCTCTGGTAGACTTACGGAAGCGGGGGGCGTTGAGAGCTTAGGAGAGTTTCATGATTCCCATGCGGACCCTGTTTGCACCGCTCGTTTTCACCTCGCTGCTGGCGGCCGGTTCGGCGCTCGCCGCGAGCCCTACCGTCAATCCCGCCGCTTCGTCCGCCACGGCCCGGCACCATGACGGCCAGCTCAAGAACTCCGGCCTCACCCGCGAACTCAAAATCATGTGGCACAAGGAAGCCCGGGCCGAGCTGAAGGCCATGCCGAAGGAGCAGCGCAAAGGATGGCTGCGCCGGAAATGGGGCACCATGTCGGAGCCGCAACGGCAAGCCAAGGTGGCCGAGCTGCAGGCCAAGTGGAACGCACTCCCGGCAAACGTGCGTCAGGCCCTGCTCGAGCGGAAGATGCAGAAGCGGGAAGCGCATCGGATGCAGTCGGATCGCACCAACTCGCCATAAGGCGGCAACGCCGCCATTCGCAGCGTCGGGGCAAGGAGGGCCGAGATCCTTCTTGCCCGACGCGGTAAGCTTGAGCTAAGTCATCATCGCCAATCGCCGCAGCGTCGGCGAACTCGGCATGGTGTCGATGCGTCCTCAAGGCTTTCCATGGTCGCCGCAAATACGCCTGAATACTTGGAGTTTCGCGTCACTTTGCTGGAGCGGTCGCTGACCGACGCAGTGGCGCGAATTGGCGAACTGACCGAGGCGGTCGCGGGCCTGGCAAAGCTCGCGCCGGGCGGCCAGCAGCAAGCTCCTGCGCCGATCGAAATCGATGCGGATGGCGTGGCGCCCTTTGCCGGTGGCTTCTACCGGCGCGAGGAGGACAGCGAAGGCCGGCCGTTCCGCTGGACGGGCCGAACCGAGTTCTTTGAGATTCGCATTCCCGCCGATCGAAACTTCGAGTGGGCCTTCGCGCTGGAGGTCAAGTCCAACGCCCATGTCAGTGCTTCGTCGCTGCGCGCCTATGTCGACTATGCCGAGGTGCCGGTCGAGGTTGAGGCCGGCAAGTATGTTCGCGGAACTCTTCCACGCCGGCCGTTCTCGGGCATGGCGACCCTGACCTTCTATCTGCCCGTGAAATTCGTGCCCAGCGCCGTGGACCCCAAGGTCAAGGATGCGCGGACGCTTGGCCTGATCTTCTACGGTCTGCGGCTGGAGCCGAACATCGGTGCCACGATCGCGGCCGATCCCAAGCCAGCTCTCGCTGCAGCAAAATGACGAGCACGGATTGGCTCGTCCCACGGAAATTGAAGGGCGCGTGCTGATGGCCATCGACAACGCCGGGGGGTTGGCAGGGGCGGCCCAAGCCGGGCTTCCGGCGATCACCGCCGTTATCTGCACGCACAACCGCTACGATGTGCTTTCAGATGCGCTCGGCAGCCTGGAAACGCAATCGCCGGCGCCTGAGGCGATAGAGATTCTCATTGTCGACAATTCCACGGACCGGGAGAGCCAATCGTCCTACTGGCCGACACACAAGCTGCCCCGCAATGCCCGGCTCATCGTGAACGAGAAGCCGGGATTGTCGCGCGCCCGGAACACGGCCTTGCACGAGGCTCGTGCGCCGATCATCGCCTATATGGATGACGACGCCATTGCGATGCCGGGATGGTGCGCCGCGATCATGGATACGTTCGGCACGCTCAGGGACGCCGGTATTGTCGGCGGTCCGGTTGAGCCGGTGTGGCCGGGCCAAGCGCCGGTCTGGCTGCACAAATGGCAGCGCGGATTTCTGACCATCGTCGATCATGGCGAACACCGCCGCGCTCTCAAGGATGGCGAGTGGCTGGCAGGAACCAACATCGCCTTTCGCAAGTCCGCGCTCGAAGCCGCCGGCGGATTTGACGAAGCTCTCGGCCGGATCGGTATCTCGCTGCTCTCGAACGAGGAACTGGTCGTGGCGGCGCGGATCAAGGAGCGGGGTCTCAACGCATACTACGATCCGGCGGCGAAGGTGCTGCATCGCGTCCATGGCGATCGGGCGACGCAGCAATGGCTGCGCCGGCGCGTCAGCTGGCAGGCTGTTTCCGATCTCCTCGCCGGAACGCCCAAGTTCGAAGGAGAGCGCTGCTGGCAGAGGTTGGCGGAGTATCTGCGGCTGCTCCCGCCGGAAATGAGAGGAGTTCGGGGACTCTTCCTCGATGTTCCCGATGCCGAGTTGTTCTACAAGCAGTGCGAAGCCTTGGAAGCCGTCATGTACCTCGCTCTCAACGACGGCCGCGACCCCGAAAAGACATGAGCACCGGCGAAATCGTCCGCAAGGCGCTTGTTCTCTCGCCGGTGGCCTCGCACCCTCAGGACTACGGCAACCGAAACCGCGTCCTCCACACCACCGCCTTCTTCAAAGACGCCGGGTACGAGATTCACTTTCTGCTCTACCCGTTCGAGCCCGATTGGATGCAGGGTATTCCGGAATCGGCAAAAGAAATGCGGGAGGCTTGGACCAGCTTCGCAGTCATCCCGCCGTCGCGGCCCTTGCATCAGGCGGCGATCGGCGAGCACCACCAGATCGACGAATGGTGGGACCCGCAGATCGGTACCTACCTCAGCTGGCTGTTCGCTCGCGAATTTTTCGATGTTTTTTTGGTGAACTACACCTTCCTGGCCAAGGCCTTCGAGCACGCTCCGCGCGGAACCGTCAAGATTCTGGAGACGCACGACCTGTTCTCCGGCCGCCGCGAAATGTTTGCAGCCAACGGTGCTGGGCCGGACTTCTTCTATACGACGCCCGATCAGGAAAAGATCGCCTTCGACCGCGCCGACATCGTCGTCGCCATCAAGGCCGCCGAGGCTGAGATCGTCCGGCAGATGACAAGCCGAGACGTGGTCTCTCTCCCCTTCTTCATGCCGCCAAAAGAGAACCATCCGCGACCCGAGCGGCTGTCGCCCGGCAACCAACTGAAAGTGGGCTTTCTCGGCGCGCTCAACACCGTAAACACGCTGAACATGCAGCGCTTTCTGGAGCGCTTCGAGAAGTTCCAGCAGATCTATGTCCCGCATCTGCGACTCGACATCGCGGGAAACGTCTGCGGACGGCTGAACACCAAGGCACTGGATGTAACCCTCTTGGGGCGCGTGGAGGACATCGCCGACTTCTACAGCGGCATCGACGTGGTGATCGCACCCCTGATGTTTTCCACCGGGATCAAGATCAAGGTCGGCGAAGCGCTGAGCTTCGGCAAGGCCGTAGTGGCGACCAGGAACGGCTTCGACGGCTATACCGCCACCGATCCGTTTCATTCGCTGGAGGATTTCGACGCCGTCTGTCGCGCGCTGGCGGCGCTCGCCTTCGATCGCGAGCGGCTGGAGCTTCTGGAGCAGCGAACCGCCATTGCCGCGCAGTTGGCCGCACGCCACAGCGCCGATGGCTATCGGAGCCTGGCGCGTGCGGTAAAACGGCACTCCAAAGTCATCGTGTTCGTGACGGATCAGTCAATCTGGGATGCCACAACCGCTCAGCAGGAACGTGTCGCCCAGTGGGCCCAGCTGTGCGGACAACTTTACAAGACTGTGGTGATTTCGGTGGCGCCTCGGCCGATCGAAGGCGGCAAGCGGACCGACATGCGACAGGTGACGTTTGTCGATCTGCGTACCGAAGTCCGAGATAACCGACAGGCGATCGAACGCGTGATGGCGATATTGAATGAAGTCGGCCAATCGCGACACGTCGTCGAAGTCGCCATTTCGGTCGCTGGCGAATTGGGTGAACAGCTTTGGCATCGCGTTCACCGTCACTATCCCCACGTAACCCTGGATGGCTGGGTGCCATCGCTGGCGAAAGTTGCGCGCGACGGCTCCGGGCATGAAGTTGCCGACCTGTGGCTATCACCGGGGCGAGGCGATCGCGCTGCCGGCCGCATCCTGTCCACGGCGGCTTTTCGCTATGAGCCTCCCTTTATGCGCGGTTGGGCAGGCAAGCCAAAAACCTCCGATATCCTTGTGGCACTGTGTGATCCCTGCCGGCACGACTTGAATGGCGTCGATCTGCTGGTTGAAACCTTGGATGGCGGGCGATTGGTACGTGTTGTCGATTGCTATCCTCCCACGGGTTCCGGCCGCGGCGATTTCTCCTTGCAGGTCTTCAGAGACTGCCCTGTTCCCTCGCTGCTGGTGGCCGTCGGCCGAGATGCAAGAGGCGTGAATGCGCTGAAGAGCCTGGCGGCGCAGGCCGGCATCGAATGCCTGCATGCCGGCGGGGATACGTTCCCCTTTTTGGTCAGTTCCGGCGGCAGTGCCAGCGTCTGCCACACATATACCGATCTGGCACGGCAACTGGCCGATCCGACGTTCGTCGGCAATCCCGGCTCCGCACAAGCTGGAGATGCCGGCTGGAGCACTTACTGGAAGATTTTGGCCCAGCGCTGAGAGGTCAAGCCGGGAGCAGTGCTCTCTCTTTGCGTGGAAGGATAGTTGCCGGATAGGATGACCGCCAGCCATGCGGCAGAGATCGCGGCGGCACGGATTGTGGAGCCTGGCGTGTCATCATCTTCAACACCCGACCTTGGCAACCTGACGCTGCTCATCTCTCATGACCGCTCCGGCAGCCATTACCTCGGAAGCTACATTCGAGCGCTGGCGAACTGCCGCATGATCGATGAAGTCTGCAACGAAGATGCGCTGGATCCCGCTGCGAATCCCCTGTCATTTTTCGGTTTCAGGCATCGCCGCGCCCAAGACGATCCCGACTTCGAATTGCGGCGAAGGCCGCAGACCGTTTCCAGGCTCCTCGACGAGTATTTCGGCTTCGTGCTTCAAACTTCGTCGCCCAAGGCGCCGATCGTCGACATCAAATATGGCCATGTGCACAATTTCGAGATCGCCTGGTGGCCGATCTTCCGCAAGCCCTTTCTCTTCGAGTATGCGCGATCCCGGCGCATTCGAATCGTTCATCTGTTCCGCTGGAACTCCCTCGAAACGGTGGTTTCGGGCTATGTGGCCGAATCCCGCAAACAATGGCACGCCATCGGCGACAAGCAGCCGGCTGAGGCATCCGATGCCATCGTCGTCAACCTCGCCAATTTCGCAGATCAGATCGCCATGCTGAACAGCCAGAAGGCCGCCTTCGGCAAGTGGATGCAGGGGATTCCAGCGCTGAATCTGACCTACGAAGAACTGGTCGATGGGGAAGCGGGAACGGAGGCTCGTGCCCGCGTCGCGCAGTTTCTGAAGTCGCCCGTTCCGGCCGAGTTCACGAGTCCCTACAGGAAAGTGACGCCCGAGGCGCACTTGATCGTGCAGAATTGGACTCAATTGCAGGACTACTGTCGAGAAAATGGGCTGGCCCACTACCTTGTTCCCCAGCGGCGCCTATGAGGCGTCGCGAAGATCGGCACCATGAGCGGAACGTCTGAAATCGGACCGGTTTCCGACACAGCGACCTTGGGGCGGGGCAAGGCGGTGGATTTCTGCTTTGTCATCGGCCGCCCACGCAGCGGGACGACCGTCTTCAAGGATATGCTCAAGACGCATCCCCGTATCTACAGCGCAGGCGAGATCTTCAACGAATCGAATTCACAGTCCTACTTCCATTTCCTGCAACAGCGATTCGCCGGCGACCCGACCGCCGTGCTGCCGTCCAACTCCATTTCAAATTTCCTGAGATATCTCGATTGGTGTCGTGGACGGGCGGTCGAGCGCAAGAAAAACGCCCGGATCATCGTTGCCGACGTCAAGTATGATCAGTCCCATCTGATCTACGATCCGTGGTGGCGAGTCGGCTCCCTGCCCAAGATATTCTTTCTGATCCGCGAGCGCGGCTGGAAGGTGATCGACATTCACCGCTCCGACATCGTGGGGCTCGTGGTCTCCAATCAGGTCGCGATACAAACAAAGATCTATCACAGCACGGCGCTCGAGCCGGGGGCGCGGCAATCGGCCCGAGTGTACATCAACCCAAACCTGCTGAAGCGCGAGCTGACTACGACCGCAAGCGCTTATCAGGCGGTCTCTCGTCACTTCGGAAACTACAAGAACTATCTAATGCTGACCTACGAGGAGATGTTCGACAGCACGGCGGGCGGCGAGTTCGCAGGGGGCGTGCTCGAGCGGCTGTGTACTTTCCTGGGGGTCGAGGACAAGTTTGTCCGCCAGCCGAAGCTGGAAAAGCTTCTTGCCGATGACATCTACGCTCACATCGAGAATGCCTGGGAAATCAGGGAGCTGGTCGCCAGCCTGCGCAACGCAAAGCAGGAATGAAGGCGGTAATGAGAATCCCGGGGCACGGCGCGTTGAGTTATCTGCGGGTTCTGGCCTTCGGAGCAGTGTTCATCTTCTTTATCGGGCTCTCGATGGAGTTGGCGGCGGCGCTTCGTGCAAAGATCATGCGCCTGCGGCTGGCTCCGACAACGCGCGCCCTTCTCTATCTCGCCATTGCCCTGGCAGCGGTCACCGCCATCTTGTTGGCGATCGTTTTTCTGCCCGTGCCCAGGCTTCGGCATTGATCGGGCGGCCCAATCACAGCCGCGCAGCAGCGTGGTTATCCCGAAACCATCGGTACGCGTCTGCGAGGCCATCCATCAGCCCGAACCGCGGCCTCCATCCGGCTTCGAACAAGCGCGAGCCATCGACCTGCTTGCGCGGCGTTCCGTCCGGCTTGGCCAGGTCGTGAGTCAGCCGGCCGCTCCAGCCCACCACTTCGGCGATCGCTCTGGCGATGTCCAGAATTGTATGGTCCTCGCCTTGGCCGATGTTGATGATGTTCTCGTCGGAGTAACGCTGAAGCAGGAAGGTGCAGGCGTCGGCCAGGTCATCGACATGCATGAGTTCGCGCCGTGGCTTGCCGGTTCCCCACAGCACGACTTCGTCCAAACCCTGCTCCTTCGCCTCATGGATGCGCCGGATCAGCGCCGCGACCATGTGGCTGCTTGTCGGGTGATAGTTGTCGCCCGGACCGAACAAATTGGTGGGCATGACGGAAATGTAGTCCCGGCCATATTGGCGCCGATAAGCCTGCGCCAGCTTGATTCCGGCGATCTTCGCGACGGCATACCATTCGTTGGTAGGCTCGAGCGGGCCGGTGAGCAGCGCATCTTCGCGCAAGGGCTGAGCGGCGTCGCGCGGATAAATGCAGGTTGAACCCAAAAACATCAGCCGCGGCACATCCGCTTCGTGCGCCGCGGTCGTTACGTTGAGCTCGATGGCGAGGTTGTCCCTCAGGAAATCCACCGGGTAGGTGTCGTTGGCGAGAATTCCGCCCACCTTGGCAGCGGCCAGCACGATCGCGTCGGGGCGCGTCCTGCGGACGTAGTCCCGCGTCGCGGCGCCATCCATGAGATCGAGCGATGAGCGGGCGACGGTCAGGACCTCTGCGCCGGCGCCTTGCAACCGGCGCACAATGGCGCTTCCGACCATGCCGCGATGGCCGGCTACCCAGATCTTCCTGCCCTCGAGCGGAAACAGACTCGTGTCGAACATCGCCACTCCCTAGGGTTCCAGTGCATAGTCGTATTTGCACAATATGTCCGCCAAACCGTGATTTAACAGCTCAATGGTGGAAGGCTTGAGCTTGCGCCGGTGATCGCCGGGAACGACCTGGCGGATATGGGCGTAGATGTCCTCCCGCTCGGGCCTGCGGTCGATGGCAAGTGCGATACGCTTTTTGTCCGCCTGCGAAACGTCCAACCCGAATTGCGAGCACAAATCGTCTAACAGCTTGACCTTGTCTAGGATCACGTCCTCGTAGCGGCATACTTTGAGAGCCGTTCCGTTCAGCGCCTCATAACGCAGGAATTCCCTTTTGATCCGGCGAATCTGCGTCATCGCCCAGCTGTCGATGTCGATGGTCTGCAGACGCTGGCGCTCCCGCAGGACGTGGTCAACGCCGAGCCCCGCAGTCGTGTGACTGTATTTGATCGAGAAGTAGTGCGAGACGATCATGTCCCGTGGATCGCGGATCAACAGGAATGTGCGGGAGCCGGGCCGCAGCGGCAGATGGTAGTTCACAGGGAATCCGCGCCAACCAAAGAACAGGATGCCGTCCAGACCAAGCCAGGTCTCGAGCGCTTGCGAGAGGGATTCGGACGGACTGGCTGCTTCCAGAAACACGCCGCTGTCGTGAAAGATGCGAAGGACGTTCACGGCCTTGGCAGAGGAAGCTTTGGTCACACGCTCGATGGCATTCAACAGCAGGGTGCTACCGGCCTTGTAGAGGCCGAAGGCGAACCCTCCCGCGCAGCCAGTGCCGGGCAGCTCTTTGGGGAGCCTAACCGTCCTCCCATCCACTTCGACCTGAGCCTCGACCAGCATTTCCACCCAATGCCCTCCAGAGGAGCATGCTAGCGTGTTCGAACGGGCACTGGCGAGGCCCCGCGCTTGCCAGAACTCGAGGGACGTCTAGAATTCGATTCTCGCCGACGCCGAACGACGGTCCCTCAATCCCGCTTCTTGCAGCATGACTGAACTCTTCCGCATCGTTCGGGGCCTGGGAGGTAACGGCAGCACCTATGTCTGCCGGGCGCTGGCAGCGATGGAGCGGGTCGTCCTGCTCAGCGAGACCAATCCTTCGACCGCCAATCTCTTCGCCTTCGAGCTCAATCCCGCGACGCAGATCGAGGCAAATTATTTGCGCCTTGGTCTGCCCGCGTATGCCGGGCATGCCGCCGAACTGGGCTCACCTGCCCTGTTCGGCCGCTACCTCGCCGAGTTGAATGAAGCCTGCAACGAGAGACGCCACGCGCTGGTGATTCGCGACTACAACTATGTGGACTATATCGGCGTCCCGCTTGTTTGGTCCGCTTCCGGCAAATCGTCCCTCGACGCCGCGCTGGGAGAGGCCGCGAGAAAGGACGTTCTTCTCCTCCGTCATCCGATCCAGCAATTTCTCAGTCTCACATCGCACCGTGAACTGGCCAATGCGCTGGACGTGCGCAGTTTCCTGCGCGGTTATCGCCGGATGCTGGACGTTCACGTCGATGCCATGCGCTTCAAATACGAATTTGTGTTCCGCGATTTCGAAACACAATTTGCGCGGTTGGTCAGCAGCCTGGAGCTTCCCTACGATGATTCCTACCAAACGCGATTGCCCCAGCTAGTTTGGATGACGGGCCACGAGGCTGGGAAATCCTTGCACCACGCGGTCCCGCCGGACGATACTGGGAAAGCCTCGGCCGATCTTTTGCGACAGTTTCGCCGCAGTCGGGACTACCGCGAGATTTGCTCGGCCTGCGACTACGACACCTAGGCTCCCGCCATGGCTTGCGACAGCGCATGGGCTTGGCGATGCAGAGCGAGTCCCGCTTCCTTGAACGCGGCCTGCACCAGGGTCGGCGAAAATTCCCGGCGGTCCTTCTCTCCGTAGCCCAATTCCCGCATCACTTCACTGTGAAGGGACCAGAACAGCGCCGGGCAGCGCCGCTCGACTTCGGCGATCCCGGGCCCGTCCTTTCCCACCCGAAAGAGGTCGGGCACCTCGCGATTGAGTTCGGCAAATGTCACGTCAAACGGGACACTCGACTCTTTGCCAATAAAATGCCCGATCATGGCGATCTCCTGCGGTCGGACGAGCCGCAGGTCTTCATAGCGCAGCATCAGCATTCGCCCCTTGTGCTTCCGCCAACGCCGAACATGCTCGGACCAGTTTTCCAGTGGAGGCGCGCCGATGACGATTTGCTCCAGGGAAAACGGCCACCCGCCGACGCTGTTCTGGAAGTGCCAATAGGATGAAAGCGATGCACGGCCGTCGCGGACAATCGTAATCGCCGGATCGCTTTCGAGGGGCCCGGACGGGTCATCATCGCAGGGTATCGCGTGCGTCTTCACGAACCAGGTTTCGGGACTCTCGCGGGCAAATGGTACAAACTCCCCGGGCGCCATTCCGCCCGGAATATCGGGCCGACCGACGAATCTAACGAGCTTGCCGGGCGGGCCCCGCCGCAGATCGAGCGATAGCGCCTCCACGCCGAAGCAGCGGTAGAGAACGATCCGTGTGAGCGTGTTCCCCGATCTCGGATAAGACGCGATCCAGACGATCATGAGGGAAGCGGCTCGCAAGCCGCGACGCCCGGTTCGAAACGAGATACCGCCGCGCTCATGAGAGAATGTCTTTTGGCGCCTCGACCTGTCGGCCTCCGCGCCAAACTTCGGCCGTGCCTTGCTTCAGCTCGATGGGGCGCCGGTTCTTTCCCGCATTGAGGTGCAAGAACCAGATCCGCACGAAGGGATGAGGTGCGGCAAAGACATGACGGATCGTTGCCACCGTTGGAGTTTCGCCTTCGTCGGCAGGCGTTTTGAGCCGCTCGAGCAGGCGGCCGATCGGGTTTCGTATCTCGATCTTTAGCCCATTCGACGACGGGCAGGAGAATGCCACCGAAATCTGCAGCGTGTCGCCGGGTCCCAACGGCCGCGCCCGCTCCCACAGGGAGCGCTCAAGCCGACCCGCGGGACGAACCGTCATGGGCTTGCGCGGATTCACGGCCTTTCCATTGAATCGCCAGGGACCGAGCGCCATACCGCCGAGGGTGCGGGTAGCCGGTGCCAGCGGTCCGTGCACCACCACCGCATCCGGAAAGCGCCGCACGATTTCCTCCTTCGTCCAAGCATAATCGCCGCGCTGCTCCGCCTCCCCGGCAATATTCACAATCGTTCCGCAGGTGCGGAAGCGGTCCAGCAGAGCGCGCGACACGATCCAATCGTAATGACTGGCGTCCTCCATTTCCGGCCGGTTCAGGAAGGTTTCCCAAGCGCAATCATAAGCCAAATTGGGATTGACCTTCGCGATGTGATCGACCATCCACGGCCACAGCAGCCCATCCATGAACTCCCAAAACCTCGCGTCGCCGACATGATAGAGCGCATTCCCGTTGAGGTGGCGCGCCACACGCCAGCTGAGCGGGGATACCCCCCGATAGTGCGAGCCGACGATCCAGGCGTCCTTGTGGATCGCGCACGTGTCTTCGAGGCGCTGCAACCAATCCGGCGAGATGGGCTCGCAGTCCGTCTCCATTAGAAAGATGAATTCGCACTCGTGACGCAGGCCTTTCACGGTCTCATAAAATAGCCAATTAGGCCCGGACTTGTTGCCATAGGGCGAGGCAGCTCTCGGAGAATTCTTGACGTAGACGTCCTTCTCGGGAGAAAGGTTGCAAAATCGCACCTCAAGGCTCGCGAAGGACGACATCAATTCGGGACTTCGCTGGAACTTGTGTTGCAGTCTGCCCTCCAACCCAGGATCATGCGCGCAGTTGAAAGAGAAGATCAGTCGCGGAGCCTTGGCACTCGTCGCGGGCGAAACCCGCTTCCCCAACAGCCTTGCCCACCGGTCCAGATTGGCAAGGGCAAGCGGAAGCTCACGTGGCGTCAGGGGAGACACCACCGCGCTAAGGTGTCCCGGCGATCGAGCCACGGAACGCGACCTCAAACTCGCTCTGAGGCCGGCCGATTCGAGTTTGGCGACCAGTTCGGCCATCGATGCGCTAACGATTCCCAGCAATCCCCGGCGGCGATAGTGAGCAGCAGTCATTACAATTCAAGTGCAGGAGGAATGTTTCCTGCCGTCCAGGGCAGTTCATCGCCAGGGGATAGGCCGGCGGGGTTTGGTCCTTCATGGACGGGCAACTTAATTAGTAGAAACGAGACGGCAGCGCACGTAAGTTGCTTTTGAAGCAGGGGCCAAGACGGATTTGCGCGACGAACGCGCCGTTGTCAGCAGAAGACGCAGACTCTAGCTTCGGCCTCACGATGCGACAAATCGACGGGATGTGTTCATGACAGTGGCGTTGATCACCGGCGTTACCGGCCAGGACGGAGCCTACCTGGCGGAATTGCTGCTGGCGAAGGGGTATGAGGTGCACGGCACCAAGCGTCGGTCCAGCTCCTTCAACACGGCACGCATCGACCATCTTCTTCTGCTCGCCGAACAGGGCAAGGCGGATTTCCACCTGCACTATGGCGATATGACGGATGGTTCCAATCTCATTCGACTGGTGCAGCAGATCAAGCCGAACGAAATCTACAATCTCGCCGCCCAGAGCCATGTCGGAGTCAGCTTCGAGACGCCGGAATACACTGCGAATGCGGACGCGCTTGGAACGCTCAAACTGCTCGAAGCGATCCGGTTTCTTGGCCTCGGCGCACACTCCAGGTTCTACCAGGCTTCGACGTCCGAACTGTACGGCAAGGTCCAGGACGTTCCCCAGAGCGAAACGACGCCCTTTTATCCGCGTAGCCCTTACGGAGTCGCCAAGCTCTATGCCTACTGGATCACGGTCAACTACCGTGAGGCCTATGGCATCCATGCTTCGAACGGCATTTTGTTCAATCACGAGAGCCCCATTCGCGGCGAAACTTTCGTCAGCCGGAAAATCACCCGGGCCGTGGCGGCCATCCACAATGGGTTTCAACCCACGCTTTACCTTGGCAATCTCCATGCCCGCCGCGACTGGGGACACGCGCGCGACTATGTCGAGGGGATGTGGCGCATCCTCCAACAGGAAAGCCCCGACGACTACGTCCTGGCCACAGGTGAGACGCACAGCGTGCGAGAGTTCGTGGACCTCGCCTTCGAGCAAATCGGCCGGCGGATCGAATGGACGGGCGAAGGGCTAGCCGAGAAGGGCTTGGATGCCGAGACTGGGGACACACTCGTGGAAGTCAGCTCGCGCTACTTTCGGCCGAGCGAAGTTGATCTGCTGTTGGGCGATCCCAGCAAGGCGCACCGGGTACTCGGCTGGCAGCACAAGACAAGCTTTCGCGAACTGGTTGCGGAAATGGTGGCAAGCGATCTGGAGACCGTGGTTTCGGAGCGCAAGCGGCTCGTGCACGATTTCTGACGCTCGTCCTCGATCGCATCACCCCTGCCCGCTTGCGCGCACCGCATCCAACAGGCTTTTCGACATCGCCCGCGCCTCTGTCGCCCACGTCTCCTCTTCGGACGGTGCAAGTCTTGTTTCCATCCTGGCAAGCGCGGTCGCCACGGCGCTCGGCAGAAGCAACCCGATGAGTTCCAGCAGCTCGCGGTCCGATTCGTTGCGCCACGATCCGATCTTCTCGTGAATGGTTTCGTCCCCCGGCAGGCGCAGAACCAATCCATGAGCGTCGGTAACCGCGGAAGGCAATTCCTGAAAGCTTTCCGGCCACCCTGCCGCCTGGCGAAACTCGAGCGCGCGCCCCTGCGAAGTCAGGCAGAATTTGAATTTGACACGTGGCCAACCGTGCGAGCCCAGCGCGGGTGCGACAAGGGAAATGTCGAGGTGACGAAAATGCTCCCGTGCGAAATATTCGGCAAGCTTGACATCCTGTGCCGAAGCCATGCCGTCTCGCGCTTGCACGAGAATCGGGTGCGTTTCGGGGGGCAGCGCCGATGGTTTCGACTCACTCAGCAGGGAGGACTCGACAGCCGCATGCCGCTCCAACCCCCAAATCTGATCGATGACCGCCTTGGCCCCGTTAGAGCTCCGGTAACGCTCGGCGGCGCTTCGGCTTCGCTCGCAAAGATCGTTCGTTTCATTCCGCATCGCGCCGAAGGCTTCGCAAATTCCTTCAACTCCGTAGGGAGAATAAGTTCGGAAACCGGCGTTCCACTCTCGCGCTTCCTGTGCCAGCCAACAGCTCGCCGGTACAAGGAGTGGGATGCCCAGACTGATGCATTCCCACAGCACGCCCGAGGATTTTCCCGCATACACGATCGGGTCGTAGGTGAAAATCATGCAGTCGACTGAACAAAGCATCTCGACATAGGAAATGCGCTGCAGCCGACCAGTGCGGAAAACGAAATTCGGGTGCGCCGCAGTCAAATCACCAAGTGCATGATACGATCTCAAGGCCTGCGGGCCGCCGATTCCGGCATTCACATGGGCTACAAAATTCCACTCTGGATATTTGGCGCACAGCCGGTCCGCTAGTTCCGGCAGCAAAGCGATCCCCTTGTCGATCTTCATGTCGCCGGCGTAGAGCAGGGCTTGGCGTCTGTCGCCTTGCGCGCGCGAGACGGGTTCGGGACAAAGCGGAATCGCGTGCGGTGCGATCTCGCGACCGGCCAGAGCCGAATATTCGCGCGCGATCTGCCTGCCTCCGCCGAAGAAGTGAACCCTCGGTCCGGCTTGGGCTGCGCGTCGGAAGCAGAGGCTGTAGAAGAGGGCGCGAATCGGATCAACGACCGTCTGTCTGCCGCTGTCCTCGATGGACAGGCCCGATGGAAACATCAAATGCACGACGAAAAGCGGTGCAGTCCGAGCCTCGAATGTCTTCATCCAGGAGACATAGCCCAGCAGATGGTTTTCCGACAGCGTGGGCATTAGAACGGTATCGTCCGGTGTAAACCTTTCGCGCGGAAGGGTCGACAATTCCCTCTCGATCACGTCGTTGAAGAACAGGAAATCGTCGTATGCTCGCGCAAATCTGTCCCGGGAACGGGTTTCATAGGTGGTGTGGGAAAAATGCGGAAGGATCGAAGACCCTCCCTCCGATCTGCGCTCGAAGTCCTTATGCGCAAAAATGACGCTGTTTTCGCCACGATCCTGTGCCGCTGCGGCGATGCTCAAGTCCCATTCGATCTGGTGCCCGTGACCATGAGCAAGATTCGGATCGAGGATGTAGAACGTCACCTAAACTCCCTGTCTGCACTCGGTCGCCGGAGGAGCGATCGCCCCAGGACGCAAAGCGGGTCTCGCCTTCCTGCAGCCAATGCTTCGCCCCTCGACTGCGGCAAAATTCGTTTACCTCGGCAAACGGTGCCCCGGGCGGCCTGGGCGCGGCCCGCTCGACGCCGATCGGCGACCTCTACCGAGCTGTATCCATCGTCGGCGAGACTCAAGTGACAATTTCCCGCATCTGGCACGGTCTTATCGCCAAGTGCTATGTTACGGTCAAGCGCCGCAGGGGCCGAACGTCAGCCGAACTCGCATGAATCGCTGTGCCATCATCGCCACCCATCACAAGACCGGCACCAAATGGATGAACTCGACGTTCACGGCGATCTGCCGCGCGCTCGACATTCCCTTCATCAATCTCAGGCGCGACGGATTTCCAATGGAGGAAGCGGTGAGGCCGCCGCTCGTCCTTTTCACGTGGGATTCGAATTTTCGGGACGCCAAATGGTTGCTGGACAACCCGGAGCATCGCCTTCTCCACCTGATCCGGGATCCTCGTGACGTGATTATTTCGGCCATGCATTATCATCGTCATTCGAGCGAGAAGTGGCTTCACGTCGCACGGAAGGAATTTGGCGGCGCCACATACCAGGACAGGCTCAACGGCCTGCCTGACGACCATGCCCGCTATCTCTTTGAGATGCAGCACAGCTCCGGCAACGTCATCCGTTCCATGGCGAAATGGGACTATGCGCGTAGCAATGCGTTCGAATGCAAATATGAAGCCCTGATTGCCGACGAAGACATGAAGATTTTTGCGGCGATCGTGGGCCATCTGGGCTTTTCCGGACCCGAGATCGAGAAATGCCGCAGGCAGTTCTGGCGGATGTCGATATTCGGCAAGAAAGCGACTAGACGGCGTGAGATAAGTCATGTGCGGTCCGGCAGCTCCCGCCAATGGACCGAGGTGTTCGATCAGCGCCTCGCCAGGGCATTCGTCGGTGAGTTTGGCAAAGTGCTGTCAAAGTTGGGCTATGAAGGAGACAACACCTGGGTAACGCGCTGCCCCACCGAGACGGGTGAACGCACGTCCCTTCCCGTCGAACTTCCGACATGAGCGATTCGGGGGCGAATTCAAGCAACGGCCGCTATCCTGATTTCGTCTGCATAGGCGCCCAAAAGGCCGGCACCACCTGGCTTCATCAGAAGCTGGCCCGGCACCCGGATGTCTGGCTGCCTGCGCTCAAAGAGGTGCACTATTTCGACGCTGTCCATCTTCACGACTCACTTGGCGCCAATCTGGATGCAGCGCGCCGCGCTGCGGCCATCCGAAGCATCCAATCAGCGCTAAAGGGAAATCTCACGGAGGCGCAGAAACTCCTCCGGATCAGATCGATCACCTCCATCGGAGTGCGCGAGTTGTCCGATGCTTGGTACGGTGCAATTTTCCAGGAGGCGCCTGCGCAAGCCATCTGCGGGGAAATTACGCCGGAATATGCCATGCTGCCGCCGCAAGGCGTGGAACACATGGTTCGCCTCCAACCCGGCATCAAGATCATCTTCATCATGCGCGATCCCATCGATCGCGCCTGGTCCGCTCTCCGGATGATGAAAAAAAGAACAGGCAGCGAAGGTCCCTTGCCGATTCGGGACCGACCCCATGGCAGGAAATTTCTCGAGCGCGCGGACTATGCTGCCACGCTCGAGCGTTTCCAGCGGCAAATCTCCAAGGCAAACTTCCTCGAGCTCTATTTCGACGATCTGGTGGAGCGACCCGAGGCGCTGCTTCAGCAGGTCTGCGCCTTTCTTGGAGTCGATTTCGCTGCCGGGAAATTCAAGCGCCTCGACAAGCGCATTCACCGGGGCGAGCCTGCGGTGATGGAGCCGGAAACCTACAATCGCCTGCGCCAAGAACTTGCACCCGCTTACGAACGCCTCCTCAACCTGAAAAACCCGCTTTTCGAGAAGTGGTACTCAAGACATTATGGCGAACAAACCGCGGCCTCTCATATTGGCTAGCCGGGTCCGCCGGCCAACTTTCCGGCGGTGCGCCGTGCCGCAGCTTGCTGCGTTTGGCGCACGCTCCGCTGTTTTTCACGCTCGGTCAGCACCTCCTTGGCCGCGACGAAACCGAGTCCCAATGCCGTGAGGCCCACCAGAAGGAAGATGGCGGTCGCCGGGAACAACGCGGCGAGAGCCGAGGTCGCGAGCATGGTGAATCCGTAGACGTACAGTGCCCGGCGCTTGCCGAAAATATCGGCCAGCAGGTGGTGGAAGTGGTCCTTGCCTCCGCGAAGCGGCGAACGTCCGCGGCGCACGCGCGATGCCATCACCCGCAAGCAGTCGAGAACCGGAATGAAGAACCAGACCAGCAGAGTTTCTCCACTGAGGCTTCCCTGACTCAGAGCGGCGATGCCTAGTAGGGCGACGACAAAACCGATGCCGAAGGTCCCGCAATCGCCAAGGAACAGCTTTCCCCGAACGTTGAACACGAGCACGACCAGCAGGGGGCCGGCCAAAGCCAGCGCCACCAGCCGAATCCCGCCGGAAGCGAAGACGGCAAACCCGGCGCACCAGATCAGAAAGGCCGTGGTCACCAGGCCGTTGATCCCGTCCGCCATGTTGACGGAGGACACGAACCCCGTGATGGCGACGACGGCGAAAGCGATGAACATGGCGGCCGGGACATGGAACTGTCCAAGCTCGGTCGATGGAACCGCCGTGACGATCAAGCCCGGATCGAGTGAGAAGGCGATCAGGGAAAAAATCGCCAGAGCGACAATCCGGCCGCCGGCCGGCAAGTGCGACTGATCGTCCATGATTCCGATCGTGGCGACCCCGGCTCCGCAGAGAAACAGGGCCAGGTCCAAGGGCTCGATCGCGGCCGCCAGCATGGCCCGCGCCGTGAGCCAGAGTCCCACCGGCAACAGGATCGCGAGGCCGCCCACCTGGGGCGTGGGGGTGCCGTGATTCTTTCGCCCGCCCCGTGGGTAGTCGTAGACCTGCAGCCAGTTCGCGACGGGCTCCGCAAACCAGCAGATCGCCAGCGTTCCCAGGAACAGAGCATACATCATCGGCCCGGCCGGTCCCCCTTGGGACGCATATTGCCCAACCCCGCGTTGAGCACCAGCCTTTTGCGCATCAGCGGCGCGTCAAGCCTTCACGATGCCCGGCCGCGCGATCTCGCGCATAGCATTCCGGGTGTCTATGATGAGGTCGATCGCGTCCGCCAGGCGGTGATAATCCACATCGTCATGGTCGGTAACGATAATCGCCGCATCGAAATCCTCGCGAAAGCGCTCGGGCGCCCACGGCACGGATTGCCGTCCGGCAAGATGGGGAAAGTCCCTGGTCTCGGAAATCACCGGTACCCATGGATCGTAGTAGTGCACCGAGGCGCCCTTGGTCTCCAGTTGCTTGAAGATGGTCAAGGCCGGGCTTTCGCGCAGGTCGTCGACGTTCTTCTTGTAGGCGAGACCCACGAGCAGAATACGCGCGCCATTGAGGCTCATCTGTTTGCGCTCGGACAGGGCGGTGGCCAGGGCATCGACCGTCTGCAATGGCTCCGCTGTGTTGATCTCGCCGGCAAGCTCGATGAACCGTGCCGGCACCTCGTGTTCGCGCGCCTTCCAGGAGAGGTAGAAGGGATCGATCGGTACGCAATGACCGCCCAGTCCGGGACCGGGATAGAAGGCCATGTAACCGAAAGGCTTCGTGTCGGCGGCCTCGATCACCTCCCAGATGTCGATGCCCATCCGTTCATAGATATGCTTCAGCTCGTTGACCAAGGCGATGTTCACGCAGCGAAAGATGTTCTCGCTGAGCTTCACGGCTTCCGCCGTGGCGCAGTTCCTGACAGGAACGATGCGGTCGACCAACCGGCCGTAGAAGGCTTCCGCGAGCATGCGGCTATGGTCATCATCCGCCCCCACGACCTTCGGAATCTCCGAAGTCCGGAACTTGGAGCCGGGGTCCTCGCGTTCGGGCGAATAGGCGAGAAACACATCGCGTCCGACTCTGAGGCCGTTCCTCTCCATTGCCGGTTTGACGATTTCGACGGTACATCCCGGATATGTCGTCGACTCCAGGCAGACGAGCTGGTCGACGCGCAAGGCGGTGCCGACCGCCTTGGCAGTGCGCTCCACATGGCTGAGGTCGGGCTCGCGATACTTGTTCAGCGGAGTCGGCACGCAGATGGTGATGACGTCGGCAAGCTCAAGCTCGCTCATCTCGCTGGTCGCGCGAAAGCGGCCGTCGCCCAGCATCGCCGAGATCTTTCCATCGGGAATGGTTCGTATGCCGGAGCGGCCGTCGTTCAATGTGGCGACACGGTCCGGGTCGGTATCGAACCCCAGCACGCGGAAGCCCTTGCGATGGGCGGTGATGGCGAGCGGCTGGCCCACGTACCCCATGCCGACGACGCCCACCGTCGCGTTGCCGCCGGCAAGACTTGCCTTCAACCGGTCGATCCGCCCGAGCGGCGAAGGGCCGCCCGAATGGTCTACGGCGATTGCGCCCCGTTGAGCGGCCAATTTCATTCCTGAACTCCACCCACAACGCTGCGGCGCGGTCCAACACTCCGCGCCCCGGGCGGCAGCCTATCAGGCCCGGTTTCCAAAGTCCCCCCGCAACCGTCGCGCTGTCGAAATTCCCGCAATTCTCAAGGCGAAACCAGGCACAGCTGCCCCTCGGTCTCGACATAACGCTCACCCGTCCGAGGGCAGACCAGATCCTCGCCGAGCCGATCCCCCGTCCGGCTCACCCAGCCGATCCGCCTTGCCGGATTGCCGGCAACCAGCGCATGGGCTGCCACGTCGCGGGTCACCACGCTCCCGGCGCCGATCATGGCGTATTCGCCGATGATGTGGCCACACAGGATCGTGGCGTTGGCCCCGATGGTGGCCCCGCGCTTCACCAGCGTGGGCAAGAACTCGTCCTTCCGGCTGACATGGGCGCGGGGATAGAGCACGTTGGTAAACACCATGCTGGGTCCGCAAAACACGTCGTCCTCCAGCGCGACACCCTCGTAGATCGAGACATTATTCTGGATCTTGCAGCCATGGCCGACGGAAACCTTCGGTCCGATCATCACATTTTGACTGATCACGCATCGTTCTCCGATGCGGCTGCCGGGCAGGATGTGCGCGAAATGCCAGATCTTCGTGCCCTGCCCGATCTCGACGTCCGCATCGACGATGGCTGTGGGATGCGCGAAGTAAGTCTCAGGCATGTGCGCTCTCCTCCCACTGCCCAGTAGGCGATCTCATGCGCGCTGAGACTTGACCGGCACGAAGCGGAAGCGCTCGGGAACCGCGGTACCGGCATCCCCGAATGCTCCATCGAGCTGCTCCTGTTCGAGGCCTGTTGTGCCGATCAGGATCGTGCCCGCGATGTTGGCGCTGAGGAGCTTCGTTCCCCGAAGCTGGGCCGCGGTCAGATCCGCGCCGCTCAGGTTCGCGTCCGACAAGTCCGCCTTGCTCAAATCCGCGCGCCGCAAATCCGCTCCCGCGAACACGGAACCAGCCAGATCGGCCTCGGCAAAGTTTGCGTTGATGAGCTGACAACCGGTGAAATCGCAGCGCACCAGCCGGAAGCCGCGCAAGTTGGCTCCGAAAAGCGCCGCCCCGCGAAAGTTGACGCCGCTCAGATCGAGAACCTGCCCCTTGCGCGCGCGGCTCGAACGGACCGCACGGGAGGCTAGGATCGTCAGCGCCAGAGTTACGTCGTCGAAGCCAGCAGACACGCCCGCCGCCGGCGCCGAAAGGCGGTAGCGGATGAAGGCGAGCAGCACGTCGGCAACGCCCAGCGACGCGCCTGCGGAGCGGGCAATCCGCTGCACCACGACAAGGGCCGTCAGCCGCTTGGCCATGTCATCCGACCACAGGTCGGCAAACAGCGGCCCGTAGGCTTCGCGATACTCTCCGATCCGGCGGCGCGCCGCGGTGCCGGACGATCTCGACAGCCACCAAATGGCGGCCACGGCCACGATGGCAGCGACCACCAGTGCGAGGAGCCAGAGGAGTCCGGTATCCGGCATCGGCAAATGGTCCTTCTCAGCCGGCGAGGCGGGTTGAACGCATGGTCAGGTCATTGCCCTCGCCGGAGACAAGCCGCCAACCAGCGAAGCGGCCCCCGCTTTGATTGCGAGCCTCTCGTAGACTTCCAGCAGTCGCCCCTCATAGGTCGCCGACCAGCTGTCGCGCTCGATGAACCGACGACACCCCTCCTTGGCGCGCGCCAACATATCGTCGGTCAGGGAGGCCACGAGATCCGCGATCGCGCCGGGACTGAGCTCGTCGGGCAGCACCCAGCCGCAATGGTAGCTCTCGACCACGCGGCGCATTTCCGGGAACGGCTGGACGATCAGCGGCACGCCGGCGTTGGGGTATTCCCAGAGCTTGTTCGGCGTCGAAATCCAGTGATTCAGCATGTTGTTTTCGTAAGGAATGATTCCGGCAGCGGCGCCTTGCGTCCATGACAGCAATTCCCCCGGTGGCACGCTTCTGACGAAGTGGACTTTGCCCTCTCCTTCGCCCTTGCCCAGGCGTGAGGCGGATAGGGAAGCAATCTGCTTCAGCTCGCCGGCCAGCGGTCCCCATCCCATCATGACGAGCGACCAGCCCTCCGGCAGCAGCGGTCCGGCCCGCACCAGGGTCGGTAGGCCGCGATCCTGGGTGAAGCCGCCCTGGTAGAGCAGTATCTTTTCGCCGGAAGGCAAACCTGCGGCCCGGTGCAGACGCCCGTCGTAGGAGCCGACCGGTGCGACGTTCATGGCGTTGCGGATGACGACGGCCGCCGGCGCCGCCGGATAGGCGCAGCGGTAATAGAGCGCGGCGCTCTCGTTGATGGTGATGAAGGCATCGACGCGCGACAGATACTTCCGATGCACGCGGATATAGTAGTCGGTCACGCCGAAGGTCCGGGTCGCCGCGGCCTCGTAAATCTCGTGCGCATCGTAAACCAGGGGGATGTTCAGCTTCTGCTTGATGAGCCAGCCCGTGGGCAAGGCCGCACAGTCGTGGCAGTGGATCACGTCCGGACGGAGCTTGATGGCCAGCGCCGCCATTTCCTCCGCGCGGTAGCGATAAAGCGAAAACCGGCCTGTCTTGGCTCCGAACCAATCGAGCGGCTCCAGCACGACTTCGAGCAGCCAGTCGGGGACCCAATCCGGGATCCGGGATTTGATGCTGGGGAATTCGCCCTGCAGCGCACCCTCGCGGAAGAAGGATGCCGCGTAACGGCGGATGGTGTCGTCCTCAGCGGCCCGCATCTCCCATGCCTTCACCAGCACCGCCAGATAGACGCGCGCCATGCGCCAGACCAGATACAGAATCGCCAAAGCGGACAGAACGATCAGGACCTTGAAAACCCCGTCCAACCAATTGGAGGGCCATACCTCAATGACAGCTGCCGTGACGGCATTGGACGAATGGGACAGCGGCCCGCCGGCAGCGAGGAGCCATTTCGCCAAGCGGTAGAGCTCGTAAACGGCGAACGTCACCAGGGCCAGGAACGGCAGTGCGCGAAACAGCCCCGTCCATAACAGCTTGCGATAGGCGCGCGCCTGCCACAGCACGCGCAGGACACGCACCCCGTCATCGAGGTATTCAACCGGGGCCTTGGCGTCGGGATCGGGAATTCCTATCACCGTGACGGCATGACCGGCCGCCCTGAGGCTGTGCGCCTCACGCATGACGCGGCCATCCTTGGTCGCGTTGTTGTAGACGATCATACAGACGTTCATCGGCAACCGGTCTTGCTCAAATTCGGCAGGCCGGCAAGCCTGCTCCTGAAGGAGAGCGGCCGCCAACCTATCGCGACTCGTCGGACGATTTTCCGTCAGTTCAGGGCAGTATTCAACACGGCCGCGGCCGCACCGGCCGTCCGGACAGCCTCGCCGCCAAGGGCCATGGAGGTGGCGGCCGCCTCGAGCACGCTGAGCACCCGCAGCGCCTCCTGACCGTCCGTACGCGGCGTTTTGGCTGCGGCAACACAGGACAGGAAGTGAGCAAACTCCTCGCGCAGCGGCTCCTTCTCGTCCACCCGGATGGGGACAGGCTCCGCCTTGACCACGCTCACCGCACCCGACGACATGTCGAAGCCGTGATCGAAAATCTGCAGCTTGTCCGACCATTTCGCCGTGTCGTCGAAAATCGCCTGCGCCCGCGAGCCGATCAGCACCAGCTTGTGTTCCTTGACCGGATTGATCCAGGAGACGGCAATGTCGGCGGTGACGCCGTTGGCGAAATCCAGATGCAGCCGCGCGATGTCCGCAATGTCGGAATTGAGGATCGCCCGCCCGTGCGCCGAAACAAGCCTCGGAAGCTGACCGAAGATCGCAAGGATGATGGAGACATCATGCGGCGCAAACGACCACAGGACGTCCTCTTCCGTGCGGCACTTTCCCAGGCCCAGCCTGCGCGAATAGATATGCCGCACCGTGCCCAGACGGCCCGAACGGACCTCCTCGAGAAGCTTGCGCACCACCGGATGGTAACGCAGCACATGCCCGACCATGAGGATCCGACCGCGCGACCGCGCCAAGTCCGAAAGCACCTGGCCCTCCGACACGTTCATCGCCAGCGGCTTCTCGACAAAAACGTGTTTTCCTGCTTCCAGCGCGCGGCGGACGTGATCGGCGTGAAACGACGCCGGCGTGGCAATCGCCACTGCATCGATCTCGTCGTCCTCAAGCAGGTCCGCGAAAGGGCGCGCCGGCACGGCGTATCGCGAGGAGAAATCCGCCGCCACCGGGGCAGCGATATCGCTCACCGCGGACAGGGCACCGAGCTGGGACAAATTCCGGACTATATTCTTACCCCAGTGGCCACAGCCGATGGCTGCAACCCTGGGCTTCTCCACAATGGCCGAGGGGGCCCGGCCACGGAGGATTTCCTGCTCAGAACTGCGATCCAAAACGCAAATCCCCCAACGCTCTTTGGCGCAGTGTAACAATCTCCTTTTTCCGAAACAACCCGGCAGTGCGTTAAGTGGCTGATATTGCTAATTGTACAACGGTGGCCCTCAAACCGACCTCGAATTCCTGCCTCTCCCCTTGCAGATTGCGACAATTCCCGTACTCACGCTCTTTGCCCTGTCAGCCCCGTCGATGCACATTCTGCTCCTGACCGACAATTTCGTGCCGGAAATCAACAGCCCGGCCTTGCGAGCTTATGAGCACGCCCGCTCCTGGGTGGCTGCCGGCGAGCGGGTGACGGTCGTCACCACCGTTCCGAATTTTCCGACCGGCCGGCCCCTGTCGCCTTACCGCAACAGGCTTTACCAAAGAGAGGTCATCGACGGCATCGAGGTGGTCCGCGTCTGGACCTTTCTGGCCCCCAACCGCGGCATCGCGCTCCGCTCGCTCGACTTCCTCAGCTTCGCGGGCACAAGCTTCCTGGCCGGGCTTTTCCAGAGGCCGGATGCGATCGTGGCCAGCTCGCCGCAGCTGCTGACCGGCCTCTCGGGGTGGTTGCTGGGGGCCGCCAAGAGACGGCCGTGGATCCTCGAGATTCGCGACCTTTGGCCGGACTCCATCGTGGCCGTCGGCCTGATGAATGAGAATGTTTTCATCCGTGTCTTGCGCTGGCTGGAGCGGCGTCTCTATGCCAACGCCACCCGGATCATTGCCGTCAGCGAAGGCATCCGGGACCGGATCGCCGAGCGTGGCGTTTCCCGCGACCGCCTTGCCGTGGTTGCCAACGGTGTGGACCGGGATCGCCTGGCCAGCAAAACACGGAACGAGGCGTTGGCCGACGAACTGGGGCTGCGCGGCGCCTTCGTGGTCGGCTATGTCGGCACCCACGGACTGGCGCAGGGATTGGACGTCGTGCTCGGCGCGGCCGACCGCATGAAGGGCGGCGGCGAATGCTTCCTCTTCGTCGGCGAAGGCGCCAAGCGCAACGACCTCATGGCGCTGGCCAGGCGGCTTCACCTGGATAATGTGAGGTTCGTGGGCCTGGTTCCGCTGGTGCGGGCGGCGGAACATCTCGCACTCTGCGATGCCGTCGTGATTCCGCTGCGGCGCACGGACCAGATCGAGATCACCATTCCGGCAAAGATTTTCGAGGCCGCGGCGATGGAAAAGCCGATGATCGTCAGCGCCGAAGGCGCCTCTGCGAAGCTCGTCGAACGATACGATGCGGGTCTGGTCGTCCCGCCGGAAGACCCTGAGGCGCTCGCCGCTGCCGTCCGGCGTTTGCGCGAGGAGCCGGGACTGATCCAGCGCCTGAAGGAAGGCTGCCGCGCGCTCGCCCGCGACTACGACCGCAAGGAACTGGCGCTGAAGATGCTCGCCGAAATCCGCGCAGCTGCCGCCGGCTTCGACAAACGGCGTTCGTAAACCCTCCAGGCTCCCTACGGCTTGGAATGGATCACCGCCAGCGACGCCGCCGTCACCGCCAGCTTGCTGACGATGTCGCTGAAGTTGATCATGAACAGCGTGAAGTTGAAGGGCTGCGGATCGCGCGGCACCACGACCATCGAGCCCGGGGGAATCTCCCGGCCGCCGCCGAACGCCCACCAGCTCTCGCCCTGCGGCCTCGCGGTTCCGTCCGGCAGGACAACGAACACCAGGGCGTCGTCGGCCGAGCTGTTCTCACCGCCGGCCAGCTCGATGTAGTCGCGCACGGTAAGGCCCGGCTTGTAGGCAAAGGCGCCGTTGTTCAGCACTTCGCCGGTGACGGTGATGCTGGAGGGCCGCTTGGGGATGTAGATGGTGTCGCCAGCCTGAAGCAGCATGTCGAGCTCGGGCTTGGTGGCCAGGATCACCGGATCGGCGGTCACCGAGATGCGGCCCAGCGCCGGCGCGGTGCGCAGCGCCTGGGCAATGTTCTCGACATAGGAGAGACCCGAAGGATTGATCAGCGTGCTCGGCAAGGTCGCTGCGCTGGCGATATTGTCCTCGAGCAGCCGCGCGGTGCGCTGGTTGCCGTCAGCCTCGGCGATCGCCGCGCTTTGGCGGGTGAACACCGTGCCGAAGGGATAGGCCTCGTCGGTCAATCCTCCGGCCCGCATCAGCACCGAGGAGAGCCGCTCGCCACGGGTGATGTCGAAGCTGCCGGGATAGCGCACCTGACCCGCGATGGTCACCGTCTCGCCGTTGCGGTCCGAGAACACCGGCCTGAGCCGCACGCTGTCCATCGGTTTGAGCGAGATGCTGGCGAAATCCTGGTTGGTCACCTTGTAGCTGGTGCGCACCGTCCGCGAGGTGCCGGACTCGGTGTTGATCACCGTCGATGTGATTTCCACCGCCGAGAGGTCGGCCTCGCGCTGGACGCCGCCCGCGGCCGCGATCAGCGAAGCGAGGCTGGTGTCGGGGACCGCGAGATAGGCGCCGGGATTCCGCACCTCTCCTCCAACCCACACCAGATAGTCGCGCGCGGCATTGACCAGTTCCAAGGTCGGGACATTGAGGTTGTTGGCGACCTGATCGAGAGAGACTTGCTTGGCATTGCCGGCTGCGGGTGCCGCGGCACCGCCGATGATCGCGCTCTGCGTGGCCTGCGATTGCGCCTGCCCGACGACAGGCGCATTGGTGGTCGAGAGCGAACCTCCGCTCGGCGGCGCGGCTTGCGGCGTGGCGCCGGCAGCCTGCATCGCGGCCGCCAGCGAGGCCGACGGCGTCTGTGTGCTCGGCGGCGGCGGCAATTGGCCGCTGCTTGTGCTCGTGGTGCCAGTTTGGCCGGACGGCTGGACCGTGCCGCCAGGCTGCTGCTGGCCATACGATCCGGTCTGTCCGCCTCCCGGCTGCTGATTGCTGCCCGGGCGCAGAGCGGCTAGCGGATTGGTCGCAGCGGTGCTTCCGGTCAGGTCGGCGCTGGCCGCCTCGGCAAGCGCCGCGATTTCCGCCTGGTTGAAGATGTAGACGAGATCATTGTCGGCGAGCTTGAGGTCTTCCTTCTTCTCGAAGGTGCGTTCGATGGAGAACGGCACGATGGCGCGGAAGTTGGACTTCGGCTCGCGCCGAACCACCACGCCGAACAAGGTATAGGAATCCGGCGTCAGGTCGTCGGCGTCGCGGATCAGCCGCGAGATCGACGGCGTGCTGCCAAGCGCCCGCGTTCCCGGAACGGCGGCTTCGCCGGAAAGCGTGACCACGCCGCCGGACGCGGAGCGCTCGGGATCGACGAACAGAACTTCACCGGTGCGAATGACGCCGTCCCCGACCAGCGATACCATCCGGGTGCGGCCGTCGCTTTGCAGCTCCAGCTTGGTGAGCCGCTTGGCGCCGGCGATCTCAATGCCACCGGCGAGCTCGACCAGCGCGCGGGCGGTGATCCCCGCCGAGCCTTGCGACAGTTCGTAGATGCCCGGCCGCTTCAGCAGGCCGGTGATGGCGACGGTCGGTCCGATCGGGGGCACGATGATGCGGTCGCCTTCGGTCAGGGCGCCGACCGGTGCAGAGCCGCCCCGCGCGATGATCGAATAGAGGTCGAGCGTCGTTCGCCGCCCGCCGCGCAGGATGACGATATTGCGCAGGCTGCCCGTCTTCTTGATGCCGCCGGAAAGCAGAATGGCGTCCAGCGCCGTGTTGAGGCCCGTCAGCGTGCGCAGGCCGGGGGACTGCACTTCGCCCGTCACCAGCACGGCCACCTGCCGCACGGTGCCGATGGAGATGTAGGCGCGCGTGCCGATCATCGTCTTGGCGACGCGCTGCATCAGGTCTTCGCGTACCTCGCCGAAGGTGCGCCCCGCCCCGACGATCGGCTCGAGCTCGGGCAGGATGATGCGGCCGTCGCGGTCCACGGTGGTGGTGAGGGCGGAATTCTCGTGGCCGCGCAGCACCACGTTGATCTGGTCGCCGGTGCCGAGAATGTAATTGTCCTGCAGCGCGCCCACCTGGGTGACGGAAACGCTGCCGGCGGCGCCGAACACATCGTAGCCGAATTGGGCGAGCGGCCGCCCGGCCCGCTGCGAGAACAGGACTTCGAGATGCGACTGGCCCTGCAGCGTGGGAGCGGAACTGCCGCTCGACGACGTCGTGCTCGGCGGGATGGTGGTCTGCGACGGGTTGCTGACCGGGGGAACCTGCTGCGAGGTCGGCGTGGTGGGTGCCTGCCCGCCAATGGCATTCAGGATGCTCTGAACGTCGGGGCTGTTCTGAGCCGGCGCGGCCGTGGGACCGAACGCGGCAAAGGCCAAACCCGCAGTCAAAACCGTCCGCGCGGCGGCGGCGAAAAACTTTCTTGCCGACATAACCCCAGCTCTTTCAGAAGGTCGCGTTGCCAAAGAGTTCAATGGCTTAGCGGTTTTACTCTGGGTACTCCGGCCCTTCAAGCCTAAGGGGCCGAGTCGCTTTGGATTTGCCGCCTGATTCTGTCCGCGGCGGTTGGACTCCCGTCATCTTTCGGAGACATCGCGGCATGGTGAGCCCGGACGGGATCGAACCGTCGACCCTCTGATTAAAAGTCAGATGCTCTACCCCTGAGCTACGGGCTCGTGCGGCCGGACCATAGGTGCGCCGCCCCCCAGGGTCAACGCGCGCTAGGGCTCCTGCCGCTCTTCCGCAGCATAGGTTTTGGTGAATTCCCCGGCAAAGGCTTGTGCGCGGCCTTCGGCGACGGCACCGCGCAAGGCCGTCATCAAGTCCTGGTAGAACGTCAGATTGTGCCAGGTGAGCAGCATCGAGGCGATGATCTCGTTCGCCTTCACCGCGTGGTGTAGATAGGCGCGGCTGAACTGCCGGCAGGCCGGACAGCGGCAGGCCGGATCGAGCGGTGATGCATCCTCGGCATGCCGTGCGTTGCGCAGGTTCAGCGTGCCCCGCCAAGTGAAGGCCTGACCGTTGCGCCCGGAGCGGGTCGGCAACACGCAATCGAACATGTCGAGGCCGCGCAGGACCGCGCCGACGAGATCGTCCGGCTTGCCGACGCCCATCAGGTAGCGTGGGCGTTCTGCCGGCAGCAGCGGCACCGTCGCCTCGAGAGTCTCGAGCATGGCCACCTGGCCCTCGCCCACCGCCAAGCCGCCGACCGCATAGCCATCGAAGCCGATGGCGAGGAGCTCGCGTGCCGACCGTTCGCGAAGATGCGGGAATATGCCGCCCTGTACGATGCCGAAGCAGGCGCGTCCCGGCTGCTCGCCGAACGCGATCTTCGAACGCGCCGCCCAGCGCATGGAGCGCGCGACGGACGCTTCCATCTGCGCCTCCGTCGAAGGAAACGGCGGGCACTCGTCCAGCACCATCTGGATATCGGAGCCTAGCAGCCGCTGGATTTCCATGGCGCGCTCCGGCGTCAAGAATTCCTCGGCGCCGTCGATATGCGACTGGAACGCGACGCCGTCCTCCGTGATCTTGCGCAGCTTCGACAGCGACATCACCTGGAAGCCGCCGGAGTCCGTCAGGATCGGCCGCTCCCATCCCATGAAGCGATGCAGGCCGCCCAGCCTAGCGATGCGTTCCGCGCCGGGGCGCAGCATCAGGTGATAAGTGTTGCCGAGAACGATGTCGGCGCCGGTGGCGCGCACGCTTTCCGGCAACATCGCCTTGACGCTGCCCGCCGTCCCCACCGGCATGAAGGCGGGCGTGCGAATATCACCGTGCGGCGTATGGATAATGCCGGTGCGCGCCGCGCCGTCGCGGTCGGCGAGTTCAAAGAAGAAGGCGTCGACCATGGCCGGCAGACTCTCATCGTCCCGCGCGGAATAGCAAACAGGCGTCGCCATACGAATAGAAGCGGTAGCGTCGTGCGATCGCCTCGGCATAGGCGCGGTGAATCGTCTCTATTCCCGAGAAGGCGCAGACCAGCATGGACAGGGTCGAGCGCGGCAAGTGGAAATTGGTCAGCAACACCTCCGCCGACTGGAAGCGATAGCCGGGCGCGATGAACAGCGACGTGTCGCCGGAGAACGCCGCGAAGGTCCCATCCTCCGTTGCCGCGGTTTCCAGAGTGCGCAGACTGGTGGTGCCGACCGCCGCGATGCGGCCGCCGGCGGCGCGCGTCCGGTTGAGCGCGGCCGCGGTCGCTTCCGACAGCGTCGCCCATTCCGGATGCATGCGGTGCTGCGCGGTGTCTTCCGCGGTGACCGGCAGGAAGGTGCCCGCGCCGACATGCAGCGTCACCGTTTCGCGCGCGATGCCTTTCCCGGCGAGGCGCGCGAGCAGCTCCGGCGTGAAGTGCAGTCCCGCCGTCGGCGCCGCCACCGAGCCCTCCGCCGTCGCGAACATCGTCTGATAATCGCTCAGGTCGCGCGCGTCCGTCTTGCGGCGGCCGGCAATGTAAGGCGGCAGCGGCATCTCGCCCTGCTCCGCGATGGCGGTATCGAGCGCCGCGCCGGAGAGCGCGAAGCCGAGCTCAATCTCGCCCGCCTCGCCGCGCGCCACCACTTCGGCCATCAGCGATTGGCCGAGCTGCACGCGGTCGCCAGCCGCCAGCTTCTTCGCCGGTCTCGCCAGCGCCGTGAACCGGTCCGGTGCGGTGCGCCGGTGCAGCAGCACCTCGACCTTCGGCCCCTCGCCGGCGGCACCGGACCGCGGCAGCCGCCGCCCGCGGAGCCGCGCCGGAATCACTTTGGTATCGTTGACGACCAGCGCGTCGCCGGCCGCCAGATAGTCCGGCAGATCGGCGACCCGCCTGTGCTCCAGCCGGCCGTCCGCCTGCACCACCAGCAGGCGCGCGGAGTCGCGAGGACTCGCCGGCCGCAGCGCGATGCGCTCCTCCGGCAAGTCGAAATCGAAAAGCGAAACGTCCATCGCGCCAGTCATAGCGCGGGCTAGGCGCTGCCGACACTCTCCAGGACGGCGGCGACGATGCGATCCTGCGTCGCCTCGTCGAGATAGGGATGCATCGGCAGGCTGATGACGCTCTTGCCGATGCGTTCGGAGACCGGCGTGGGCGCGCCGGGGAAATGCGCATAGCCCTTCTGATGCGACAACGGCGTCGTGTAATAGATCGCGGTTGGAATGCCCTTGGCCTTGAGGTCCGTCGCGAGACGGTCCCGCTCCGGCACCTGGATGGTGTATTGCGCCCAGGTCGACTGCGCGCCGTCGATCAGCCGCGGCACGCCGATGCGGTTGGAGCGGCCGAGCGCGTCGTTGTAGCGCCGCGCCACCTTTTCGCGCGCCTCGATCTCCTCGGGAAAGATCTTCAGCTTCTCGATCAGGATCGCGGCCTGGATGGTGTCGAGCCGCGAGTTCACGCCGATGCGGACATTCTCGTATTTGTCGGCGCCCTGGCCGTGGATGCGGATGGAGCGCAGCAGTTCGGCCAACCCATCGTCATTGGTGAAGGTGGCACCACCGTCGCCGTAGCAGCCAAGCGGCTTGGCCGGAAAGAAGCTGGTCGAAGCCGCATCGCCGAACGCCGCGGTGTGGCGGCCGTCGAGCGTGGCGCCGAAAGCCTGCGCGGTGTCGACCAGCATCTTCAGGCCCTCGCGCTTCACGAGGGGCTCGAGCGCGCGATAGTCCGCGGCCTGGCCGAACAGGTCGACCGGCATCACAACGCGAGGCCTCAGCTTGCCTTCGCGCTTGACCATGGCGATGGCGGCTTCGAGGCTCGCCGGATCCATATTGTAGGTGTCTTCCAGCACGTCGACGAAGACGGGCACGGCGCCGACCAGCGCCACCACTTCCGCGCTCGCGGCGAAGGTGAAGGCCGGCACAAACACCGCGTCGCCGGGGCCGATGTCCCAGGCGCGCAGCACGATCATCAGCGCATCGGTGCCGTTGGCGCAGGCGATGGCGTGGCGCACGCCGGCGAATTCCGCCAGCCGCTCCTCCACCTCGCGCACCTGCGGGCCCATGATCCACTGCCCGCCCTCGACCGCGGCGGCGATGGCGCGGTTGAGGTCCTCGCCGAGGCGGCGGCGCTGGGCTTGCAGATCGATGAGGGGAATAGCGTTGGTGTTGGACAAGATTCTTGCTCCGATTGGACCTGCGGGCCTTCTAGCCGCGGGCTTCGCGTCCGCTCAACCCGTTGTGGCACAAGATTTATTGCCGATTGCGTCGGCGCCTGTTCCGGCGGCGCCGCGGTCCATTTCGACCTGCGCAATCGCGTCGCGAGATTCGACCAATCTATCCACCAACTTCGTCATCCAGCCACAACATGTAGTGGCCAAGACCGGCACGAGCCCAACATACCGTGGGGTTGTTTTCACGGCGAGGCTGTACCCCCCTCCCCCCGTTTCCCTCCTTTTGGCGAGAGGAATCCGGGCCATCAGAAGCCCTCGAGTCCCGGACGCGAGTCCGCAAAACAAAAGTGCGGCCACCAGGACCGCACCGCTCAACCCGCAATTTTCAGGAATGACGAAATTGTACAAAACCAGCGTCACGCTGTCAACCAGAGGTAGTGTCCTAACTTGATTTTTCGGCGACCTGAAACTTCCTCTGCGCCTCTGTACGGATTTTCTGGATTGCCCGTTCCAAAACCTGAAGTTCGTCTTCTAGCTTCTCCATGCTCATACATTGGGAGGTGACGCTGACCCGTCCGCCCACGACAATATGGCTTCCCAGTACGACCCGCGCCGTCGGTGGATAGGGAGGCCTCCTTTTTTCAAATTCCAATTCCAAGCGCACTAGAATCTCCTACCTACTCGTTTGCTCGACTAGTTCCTCCAACGTCCACAGCCTATCAGAAACACCCGCCGTCACGGCAGGGGGAACGCGCATGCTCCGATCGCAAAACGGGATGGCGCGGATGAAACTCAAACTCTCGTCCCCCTGAAGAGTCCCAACAAAACAAACTCAACTCCCCTCCCCCAACGAGGGGAGGGGTTGGGGGTGGGGGGCGCAAAAAAAGAAAGCACTTGTTGCACGATCGCTTCCTCATTCGCGTTTGTGTTCCAGAAGCGCATCACGCGATTGCCGGCGGACTCCAAAAATCTTGTCCGCTCCACATCGCAACGCATCTGTGGAGGCTCGTCATCTGCGCGCGCAGCGAGATCGGTCCACTAACGGTTTTTGTTTCGCCCCCCACCCCTAGCCCCTCCCCTCGTTGGGGGAGGGGAATGCATTGTGCGTATGTCGCGAGCGTTGTGTCCGCTCCACATTGCAACGCACCTGTGCGAGCTCGTCGTCTGCGCGCGCAGCGAGATCGTTCCACTGACGGTTTTTGTTTCGCCCCCCACCCCTAGCCCCTCCCCTCAAGGGCAGGGGAATCGCATATGGCGATTTTTGGCTTGCCGGCTTTGTTTGAACGGATTCTGAAGGTGTCTTGCGATTCGCATGGAGACACCGATGAACCGCTTCGTCGAGATTTTCGAGCTGTTGCCGGATCCTCGGGCGTC
>DATCOJ010000126.1:0-9250 GCA_036564785.1 Rhizomicrobium sp.
GCTGCCCACCGTCGCTTTCGCCGCGCCCAATGCGCCGGAGCCCTGCGCCGGTTCGCCGATGGGCTATCAGTGGTTTCCCATCTCGCGCCTCGATCCGCACGAGATGAAACGCGGCGTGCAATCCGCCGCCGCTTCGCTCGACGGCTTCATCGATGCCGAGCTCAAGCGCCTCGACCTGCCGGCCGAGCGCTTAGCGCTCGTGGGCTTCAGCCAGGGCACCATGATGTCGCTGCAGGTGGGCCTGCGCCGCGCGGTCAAGCCGGCCGCCATCGTCGGCTATTCCGGCATGGTGACCGAGTCGGACGATCTGGCACGCGTTGCCCCCGAAGCACCTCCGATCCTGCTGGTGCATGGCGACGCCGACACCATGATCCCGCCCGACTTCCTGTTCGCCTCGGCGACAACGCTCGGCCACGCCGGCGCCGCGGTGCAGTGGCACCTGTCGGGCGGCCTCGGCCATTCCATCGACGAGCAGGGCCTGGCGCTGGGCGGGCTGTTCCTGACCATGGCCTTGCGCGGCCAACTGGTCCGCAGACAGACGGAAATTTCCTGCGCGCTGGTGGAAGCTCCCGGACGGTGAAACCAGCCTGAACTCGTGATATACTGCTAGCGTGACTGCCCGACTGCGACCGCTTTTTGTCCTGCTTGCGCTAGCTGGCGCAGCACTTCCATTTGCAGCCATGCTCCTGATCGCAAATCCGCCGAAGCCCGCACAATCGCCGGAAATCGTTTGGCTCGTTTTTGGCGCGATAACCGCTCGGCCGATACCTTAACTGTCGCCCTGAATCATCTTCTGGGCTGAGTGTCGCCCAATCGTCACGCCGAATCGGGTATTTTCGCCCCAATCAGCCGCTGCTTGGCTTTTTTGGGGTCCGCCCCTAAAGTCCGGCCGGCCGAAAGAGAGGTGTCGTCTTCAAAGGAGCCATACCGTGTTAGCCGCCGAGCGAACGCCCGAGAATTGCCCGGCGCTGGTTCTCAACGCGGATTACCGCCCGTTGAGCTACTTCCCGCTGTCCCTGTGGGGCTGGCAGGACGCCATCAAGGCCGTCTTCCTGGAGCGGGTGAACATCCTGGCCGAATACGAGCGCGTGGTGCACTCGCCGAGCTTCCAGATGAAGCTGCCGAGCGTGGTGTCGCTCAAGACCTATGTCAGGCCCGCGCGCAACCCCGCCTTCACCCGGTTCAACGTCTTCCTGCGCGATCGCTTCGAGTGCCAGTATTGCGGCGCGCCGGACGACCTCACCTTCGATCACCTGATCCCGCGCTCGCGCGGCGGCAAGACCACCTGGGACAACGTGGTGACGGCTTGCGCGCCCTGCAATCTCCTGAAAGGCGGCAGGCTGGCGCATCACATCGCCATGTATCCGCGCAACCCGCCGCACAAGCCGACGGTCAACGAGCTCAGGAACAACGGCCGCCTGTTCCCGCCCAACTACCTGCACGATTCCTGGGCGGACTATCTCTATTGGGACAGCGTGCTGGAGCCGTAAGTGAGGCAGTAGGCAATAGGCAGTAGGCAATGGGCAGTAGACGGTAACGGCCTACTGCCTACTGCCTACTGCCTCTCTCCACATCGCGATCAATGGCGGTGCTTGTTTCGGCGCGATGTTTTTCTGCGTGACGAAACCGGAGCGTTCGTAGAGCCGCGTGTTCTTGGGATTGGAATTCTCCAGATAGGCAGGCAGGCCCTCTGCGTCGATGCGCGCGAGATTGGCCTCCATCATGGTAGAGCCGAGGCCTAGTCCCTGAAAGCGCGGCGCCACCGCGATGAAGGCGAGATAGAAGTGGCGCGCGTGCGGATGGTTGTTTTCCATCGCGTCGGCCATCGCCTGGCCGCGCAGCATGCGTGAGACTCCGCAGAGCTGCAGGAACATGGGAAACAGCTTGATCTGATCGAGCAAGCCGCCGGGGCTGGCCGGCGCATCGGGCGGCAGCCAGGCGGCGCACACCGAACCATCCGCCGCCATCCACACTTCGCCATAGGGAATGGCGCGCACCTCCAGGATCCAGCGGAAGAACCGCTCGATGCCTTGCGCGCGACCCGGACCGGTGCGCGCGATCCAGTCAAACACCGGATCGCTCACGAAAGCGGAAGCAAACAGCCGCGCCAGTGAGCCAGAATCGTTCGGCGTGGCCCGGCGCGGATTGGAGGCGCGCGCGAGCAGCGCCTGGCGCTCGTCGTTCATATCCGCTCGGACAGTTTGATGGCGAGGCGGCAGCCGGTCTTGATGGCGTCGCTCAGCAGGCGATAGCCGGGCGCCTGTTCCGCGCCATGCGCCAGCGCTTCGTCGCGATGAGCAATCTCGTCGGCGCGGAAATCCTCCACTGTCTTCTTCAGTTCGGCATCGCCGGAGAGGCGCGGAACCTGCGAGGCATAGTGCTCGTCGATGACTTCTTCCACCGCGGCGGTGCAGGCCATCGCCGCCTTCTCGCCCAGTAGCGCGGTGGCGGCGCCGAGCGCAAATCCCGCCAGCCGCCACACCGGCTCCAGCGCCGTGGGCCGCACGCGCCGCTCGTTCACCAGCCGGTCGAAGGTCTTCAGATGATGCTGCTCCTGCTCCGCCATCTTGCGGATCGCGGCCGCGGCCTTGGTCGCATTGCCGCGCGCGTCGAACACCGCGAGCTGGCCTTCGTAGATTCGCACTGCGCCGTATTCGCCGGCATGATCGACACGGATCATCGCCTCGATGTCGTCGGGTTTCGCCACGCCGGGCGGCGACGGCCGCTGCTTGCGCGCGCTCAAGCCGATTTCTCCGTACGCAGAACAAGTGCCAGCCCAAGCGCTGCCGCGCCCAGCGAGATCAGCGCGTTGTATCCGGCGAGCGACAGGCCGAACAGCCGCCAGGCGGCGTGGTCGCACATCACCACCGGGGCGTTGAGATCGAGCGGGCCGCCTTGAAGCCTGAAGGCGCTCCCGGTGCAGGCGCTGGGGCCCTTCCACCAGTGCCATTCGACGCCGGCGTGATAGACGGCGATGGCGCCGGACAGCGCCACCAGCGCGGCCGTGGCCAGGGCAAGCGGCACGGCGTAGCGCCGGTCCAGAATCCCGGCCCAGATCGCCAGCCCGCCGCCAAGGCCCACCACCGCCGCGGCGATATGCGGCCAGCGCTGCCAGTGGCACATCTCGCAGGGCGGCAGGCGGCCGAAATACTGGAATCCCAGCGCCCCCAGGATCAGGGCCAGCGCCAGCCCGCCCAGCGCCATGGCAACCGTCTCGGGCGGCGGCCGCATCATCGGGCGAAGATCCGCCCCTCATCGGCGAAAGCCTTGAATTCCAGCGCATTTCCGGACGGATCGGTCACGAAAAAGGTCGCCTGTTCGCCCGGCTGGCCCGCGAACCGGGTGCCCGGCTCCAGGGTGAAAGGAACTTTCAGGCCCCGCAATTTTTCAGCCAGATTCCGCCACTCCGCCATCGCCAAAACCACCCCAAAATGCCGCACTGGAACCGCCTCGCCATCAACCCGATTATGCGCTTGGTGAGACTCCTGCGAAGGGCTTAGATGCGCCACGATCTGATGACCGAAGAAGTCGAAGTCGACCCAGTCGGGCGCCGAGCGGCCTTCCGGGCAGCCGAGGATTTGGCCGTAAAACGCTCGCGCCTCGGCGAGATCGCGAACCGGGAAGGCGAGATGGAATCGCGGCCTGGACATGATGGTGACTGTCGCGTTTGAGGTGGGAGAGAAGCAAGGTCCGTGAGCAAAGAAAAGCCCATGCGCAAGACGAAGGCCGGCGCCAAGGCCGCAGCCGGCGTTCATCGCGAATTGCTCCGCATCGAGGGCAAGCCGGTGGCGGTGACCGTGCGCCTCAACCCGCGGGCGCGCCGCCTCATCGTCAAGGTGCATCCTTCGACCGGCGAAGTGAGCGTGGTGGCGCCGTCGAAGCGCTCCATCGATCATGCGCTCGATTTCGCCCGCGGCGAGACGGACTGGATCGCCCATCACTTGAAGCAGGTGCCGCCGGCGGTGCCGCTCGCGCTGGGCGCGCGGCTGCTCTATCGCGGCGACGAACATGTGATCCGCCATGGCGAGGGCCGCCGCACGCCAGTGTGGCTCGACCATGAGGACGGCGCCCGCATCATCCGGGTCACCGGCGAGAGCGCCCATGTGGCCCGCCGGGTGCTCGATTTCCTCAAGCGCGAAGCGAAGAAGGCGCTGGAGGCGCGCGTCTTCGAGCATGCCGAAGCGCTCGGCGTGTCGCCCCGCCATCTCACCGTGCGCGACACCGCCAGCCGCTGGGGCTCCTGCTCCACGCAGCGCTCGCTCTCCTTCTCCTGGCGGCTGATCCTGGCGCCGCCCTTCGTGCTCGACTACGTGGTGGCGCACGAGATCGCCCATATGCGCGAGATGAATCACGGACCGCGCTTCTGGCGGCTGGTGAACGAGCTGGTGCGCGATGCCGAGCGGCCGCAAGCCTGGCTGCGCGAGCACGGCCCGGCGCTGCACCGCTACGCGCCGCGAAGCGGGTAAGTCGAAAAATTTCCCTCAAGATAATTTCGTCATGGCCGACCGAGCCGGAGCGAAGTGGAGGCGAGCTGTCGGCCACCCATGAGCACGGTGTTCATAGCTCACCCGCCTACGCTTCGCTTCGGCGTGGCATGAGTTAGCTCAAGGCACGCCGTAGCCTTGGCGAAGGCGGCCGGGCCCCGTTCCGCTCCGCTTCACGGGCCCGGTGATGACGGACAATTTGGATTCAATTCGATCGTAACACGCCGTAAGGTCCGTAGCAGCGCTCGTAAGGGGGAGCGGGGCGGTGGCGTCATCATCTTTCGCGTCGAAATACGGGCCGTGGGCGGTCGTCGCCGGCGCCTCCGAAGGCCTGGGTGCGGCCTTTGCCGCCGCACTGGCCGCGCGCGGCGTGCATCTGCTGCTGCTGGCGCGGCGGGCGGAACTGCTGGAGCGCGTGGCACAGGACCTTCGGGCCACCGCCAAAATCGAAATCCGAACCGAAGTCTGTGATCTGGCGCGGCCCGATCTGCCGGCCGCGCTGGAGGCGATGACCGCAGGGCTCGAGGTCGGGCTCGCCGTCTACAATGCGGCTTGCGCGCCCATCGGTGAGTTCGCTGCGCGGCCGCTCGACGATCTCCTGCGTGTCGTCGATGTGAATGTGCGCGGCCCGCTCGTCTTTGCGCGGGTGCTGGCGCCGGCCATGATCGCGCGCGGCTGCGGCGGACTCGTGCTGATGTCGTCGCTGGCGGGCCTGCAGGGCGCCAGCCGCATCGCCGCCTACGCCGCGTCCAAATCCTTCAACACCATTCTTGGCGAGGGCTTGTGGCGCGAGCTTCGCCCGCACGGCGTCGACGTCGTGGTCGCCTGCGCCGGCGGCATCCGCACCCCGGCCTATGCGGCCGCCGCCAGCCGCGAAGCGCTGGGAACCCTCGATGCCGATGTCATCGCGGAAGCAACGCTCGGGGCGCTGGGTCGCGGCCCGATCGTGGTGCCGGGCGCCGTCAACAAATTCGCGCGCTTCGTGCTGACCCGGATGCTGTCGCGCCGCGCCGCCATCGCCACCTTCGCGCGCTCGACCGAGGATTTGCTGTGAGCGTCGCGGGTTTCCTCGCGCCGCTCGGCGTCTATGCGATCGTCATGCTGCTGCATGTCGTTCTTCCGGCGCGGAGCGTCGACGGCTATGTCGCTGATCCCGTCACGGGCAAGCCCTATCGCTATCGGCTGAACGGGCTCGTGGTTTTCCTGCTCACCATCGCGTTATGGGCGTTTGTCTGCCGTGGTGGCTGGCTACCCTGGGACTTTTTCTGGACCACGCGCTGGCAGGGACTTCTCGGTGCCTGCGCCCTCGGCCTTGTCTTTACGCTCGGCGTCGTTCTGCCGGCGCAATCGAGCGGCAAGGGCCTGCTTGCCGATCTGTTCCTTGGCCGCGCCGAGAATCCGCGCTGGTTCGCCGGCCGGGTCGACGCGAAACTGTGGCTCTACCTCGCAGGCGCCACCATGCTCGCGCTCAACCTCCTTTCGTTTGCCGCGCATCATCGCCTGGCCTTCCCGCGCGATCCCTCGCCGGGCGTGACGCTCTATGTGGCGCTGTTCAGCTTCTTCCTCTGCGACTATCTCGTTTTCGAGCGGGTGCATCTCTACACCTACGATTTCTTCGCCGAGCGCGTGGGGTTCAAGCTCGGCTGGGGCTGTCTTGTCTTCTATCCCTACTTCTATGGAATCGGGTTGTGGTCGGCGGCGGACCTGCCCAATCCCCACGCGCCGGCCGCACTCTTCGCCGCCGCGGCGCTTCTCTTCTTCGCGGGATGGGTGCTGGCGCGCGGCGCCAACCTGCAGAAGTACCTGTTCAAGCGCGATGCAGGCGCGAAGTTCTTGGGCCTCGTCGTGCCCGTGGCGCTGAGCGATGGGAACAACAGGCTTCTCGTCAGCGGCTTCTGGGGTGTGGCGCGCCACATCAATTATCTGGGCGAGCTGCTGATGGCTGTTGGCCTCACGCTCGCGCTCGGCTATCCCGGCCGCTTCGCGCCCTGGCTCTATCCGCTGTTCTACCTGGCGCTGCTCATCCCGCGCCAGTTGGACGACGACCGGCGCTGCGCGGCGAAATACGGCGCGCTGTGGAACGCCTACAAGGCCCGCGTGCCCTGGCGCATAGTCCCGGGAATCTACTGAAGTGGAAATCGGCTCGCCCTATATCGCCATCGTGGAGGAGCTGGTCGCGCGGCGGCTTGGCGGCGCTGTCCATCATCTGGACGCGGAAGCCGTCCACAGTGCACGACAGAACCGCTGCTACCTGAAACATCGGCTGGAAACCTCGCAAGGCCACGAGATCCTCGCCTTCAGCAAAGGCGGAGCAGCGTTCAAGGTCAACGATCCCCTCGAGCGGTTCCTCTCAGATGTCTCCTCCGATGCGTTCGCCGTTCCGAAATTCTTCGGCAGTGCCGAGAGCGACGGATTGACGGTCGCCGTTTGGTCCTATGTGAGCGGACCGCGGGTGAAGCGGTTTCATCACCTTGCCCGCGCGGACTTGTGCCGCGTCGTGCGCGCCGTCGGCGCCATGAATGCCCTGACCGATGAGGCACGACGCCGGCTGCCGGAGTTGCGGCTCCGCGGCGTGGAGGTTGTCGCGGCTGGCCGGCTGAAGCAGGCGCTGAAGGAATTCGACGATTCCGAGAGCGGCGCTCTGCTTGCCGAGGTGGAGTCCTATGAAGCGGCGGCGGACAGGACGCAGCGCAGGCTGGGGGAAATCAACACCCGCGTTTTCTCGCATCAGGACATCGTGGGGCGAAACATCGTACTTCCGGACTCCGATCCTCCTATCTTCATCGACTGGGAGAACGCGTCCTTCGCCGTTCCGGGCAGCTGCCTGCGCCGCTTCTGCCTGCTCGACCTCGCGCTGCAGAAGGAGCTTGCGGCGCACTACGTCGCCTTCATGGCGGACAAGGGGCAGATCCTGAACCCGGAGGACGTGCTCTTCGTCATGGGCGCCGCGCAAATCCAGGCCGCACTGCGTCAGGGCCTCAAGCGCCGGAAAATCACCCTGCTGCGCTGGGCCCTCGCCGCAGTGAAAACCTATCTGCAATAGGACAAGTTTGCAGAAAAGGACTCACGCGGAGCCGCGGAGAAAAAAGGGATTCCCTCTCCCCCGCGCATCAGGGGGAGAGGGCAAGGGTGAGGGGGTTGTCAGAAGTCAGAGCAAGATGCCGCTACACAGTGCGATTGCGCTCCGCGTCTCCGCGTGAAGCCTGCCTTCTGTCTAACTCTCAAAATATTTCGTCATGGCCGACCGAGCCGCAGCGCAGCGGAGGCGAGTTGTCGGCCACCCAGGAACACCATCTCGCAGAGTGTGCTTGGGTGGCCGGGATTGCCTCCACTTCCGTTCCGGCAACCCGGCCATGACGTTTGTTCTCTCGAAAGAGAGAATTGGAGTTCAGGTCCCATTGAAGACGTAGCGCCCCCGTCCCTTGACCCCGCTCGTTTGGTCAGTATATTGCGCGGCTTCCGGCGGGCAGGCGCTTTCCGGAACCATAGATATTTCAAGGACTTAAGGTCATGTTCGCGGTCATCCGCAGCGGCGGGAAGCAGTATCGGGTTGCCGAGAACGACGTGATCTCGGTCGCCAAGCTCGAGGGCGAGGTGGGCGCCAAGGTGGCGCTGTCCGACGTCCTCATGCTGGGCGGCGACAAGCCGAAGTCCGGCGCGCCGCTTGTTTCCGGCGCCATGGTCGAGGCCGAGATCGTCGAGCACGGCCGCGGGCCGAAGGTGGTGGCCTTCAAGAAGAAGCGGCGCAAGAACACGCACAGGAAGCGCGGCGGCCGCGCCCACTTCACCAAGGTCAAGGTGCTGTCGATCAGCGCCGGCTAAGAGCGAAGCGAATAGCGCGGGCCCCTCGATAAGGTCCGCAACCGGAACGAAGGACGCAAACGATGGCGCACAAGAAGGCAGGCGGCTCCTCGCGCAACGGGCGCGACTCGGCAGGTCAGCGGCTGGGCGTGAAGCTGTTCGGCGGCCAGAAGATTTCCGCAGGCAACGTCATCGTGCGCCAGCGCGGCACCAAGTTCTACGCCGGAGAAAATGTCGGCATGGGCAAGGACCACACGCTGTTCGCCACCGCCGACGGCAAGGTGCAATTCCGGCAAGGCTTCAAGCGCCGCACCTATGTCTCCGTTACCGCGGAAGGCAATTCGGCGAAAAGCGCTTAGGCGGCAAGCGATCCGGCCGCCACCGTTTGGCGGCCCATCGAGGCGAGGGAAAGTGGACCGCCACTTTCCCTTTTTTTGTTTCCCTCGCAAGGAGGGGAATGCCATGCACAGATTGGAAAGCGAGAGGCTCATCTTGCGCCCGCCCGAATGGAGCGACGTGCCCGCCATGCTGCCGCTGATCGGGGAATGGGAGGTCGCCAGGAATCTCGGCACCGTGCCGCATCCGTATACGGAGGATGACGCGCGCGAATTCTTCGCGCGGCTGGAATCCCGGCGCGGCGAAGGCAAGGACTTCACTTTCGCCGTCACGCAAAAATCGGACGGCGCCTATCTGGGTGCCTGCGGCGTGCATCCGCGCGACAATGGCGAGACGGAACTCGGCTACTGGCTGGGCAAGCCCCATTGGGGCATGGGCTTTGCCACGGAAGCCGCCCGCGCGGTGGCGCGTTTCGCTTTCGCGGAGCTCGCGCTCGAAGCGTTGGTCGCCGGCTGGTTCTTCGACAATCCGGCCTCGGGCCGCGTGCTGGACAAGCTCGGCTTCGTGGCGAGCGGCGAGGAACAGCGCGATTGCAAATCGCGCGGCGGCAAGGTGCGCTGCTATATGGC
>DATCOJ010000127.1:0-4045 GCA_036564785.1 Rhizomicrobium sp.
GTCCCGTTGCATCGGTTGCTCCTGATTATCTTTACATCGTAAAGATAGATTTAGGGCCCGTCGCCCTATTCGTCAAGCGAAATCTTTACAGTGTCAAAATCGGAACGTATAAGGTGCCCATGGTCAGAAGAAGCAGCGACACTCCGGCCCGGATCCGGTCTGCTCCACGAACTGCCGCGCCGGCTCGGGCGAGCGGAAACCGGAACTCCCGTGGCGCTGCCCGAGCGGTGGCACAGCCTCGCTATCATCACGGCGCGCTGCGGGATGCCCTGCTGGAGGCGGCCGAGCGCGTGCTCGAACGCGATGGATTGGCCGGGCTGACGCTGCGCGCGGTGGCGCGCGAGGCCGGCGTGTCGCATGCCGCGCCCACCCACCATTTCGGCGATCTCACCGGCCTCGTCAGCGAACTCGCCGCGATCGGCTTCCGGCAATTCAACCTCGCGATGACGCAGGCCGGCGCGTCAGCCACGCTGCCGGCTGAGAAGGCCCTGGCGCGAGCCAAGGCCTATGTCGGCTATGCGCAGGGGCATCCCGGCATGTACGGGCTGATGTTTCGCACCGAGCGTCTCGACATGACGCGGCCGTCGCTGCATGAAGCGGCCAACGCCTCCTTTGCCGGATTGGCCGGCGCGATCGGCGCGAGCCGCCACGAGCAGATCTCCGAGCAGGCGCTGTCGCTCGACCAGGCTGCCGCCATCGTTCGCGCCTGGTCGCTGGTCCACGGCTTCACCATGCTGTTGCTCGACGACCGGCTTTCCGACGTGCTTCGGCGGTCGCCGGCAGGCACCGATGCCGAAACCTTGCTGGAGGCCATGCTGCGATCGGCGATCAGCCGGCCGGCGGGATCGTGACAATGCGCCACGGCGGCGGCGGAACCCGGCCAGCGGTCCCGGCAACGCAAGCTGGGGAAGGTTGCCGACAAATGCGCGAAAAGCCTGACATCGGAGCGGAATCGTTTTAAGAGAGCGGCTTCGCCATCCTGTCGCCGCCTCCAGTGTCAGTTCCTTATCGATCATGCCTGCCGTTTCCCCGAACAAGCCCTATCGTGTCGGCCGTTCCCGTACCGGCCTTGGCCTCTTCGCCACCAGACCGATCAAGAAGGGCACCAAGATCGTCCGCTATTTTGGCCCGCTGCTCGATTCCAAAAAGAAGAAAGACGACGCGATCGAGAACAAATACCTGTTCGAGCTTAGCAACCGCTGGACCATCGACGGGTCGGTGCGCAAGAACGTCGCGCGCTATATCAATCACGCCTGCAGGCCGAACGCGGAATCCGACGTCAAGCCGCGCAAGCGCAAGGTGGTGATCCGCGCCATCAAGAACATCGAGCCCGGCGAGGAGATCAACTACGATTACGGCACCGATTACTTCAAGGCCTATCTGAAGCCGATCGGCTGCAAATGCGAGGCCTGTGAAAGGAAACGCAGGAAGAAGCGCGCCGAAGCACGGGCGGAACGGCTGCGCCTGAAGGCCAGGGCCGAGAAGAAGGCGCTGAAGAAGGCGGAAAAGGCCAGCCGGAAGCTGCAGGGCATGAACGGCGCAAAGCCGAACGGCAAGCGCGCGAACGGAGCCGGCCACGCGTCGGCCTAAGCGCTTTCCGGTTCAGTCGAATCCTTGTTGCTTCTCCCGAGGGCTCGCACTTCGAGACGCGCACGGACCTCATCGAGGAGCATCGCGAAGCGATGCGTCTCCACGGATGAAGCCATTGACGTGGAAGTTCGCTAAAGCGCGATGAGATAGCCTGAATCGTCATTGCGAGGAGCAAAGCGACGAAGCAATCCAGTCCTCTTGGTTGCAAGATAAAGCTGGATTGCTTCGCTTCGCTCGCAATGACGGCCAAGCCGGCAACCGAACCTAAAATCATCATGCTTTAGGCCGCCGGCGCCGGCATTTTGACGAAGCCGAGCCTGGTCCAGGTGACGCCGGCGGCGCGGTTTTGCGGATGATTGGAGTCCGCGCGCAAGTTTAGGACGGGATGAAGATGATGCATTCCGGCAAGGCCGACGGTTTCGTCCGCCGAAACCTCGAACATGCGGCGTCCGGGCGGGACCGGTCCGTGCCGGAGTGTCATGATCACGGTGCCACCGCCGCGCAGCAGCCTGGCAAGGTTCGGCATCGCTCGCCGGCGCTGTTGCACGTCGAGATGCATCCAGACCGCGGTGAGCATGACGAGGTCAAAGCGGTCGCCGCGGCTTCGCAGCAGCGCGAGATCGGGCAGGCTGTCGTCGAGCCATTCGATCCGGGGCGAGGGATGCAGCGCCATGGCCGGCAGGCGCAAGGCCTCGGTCGGCTCCACGGCGACAACGCGGTGCCCCAGGGCTGCCAGCCATGCCGCATCACGCCCGGTGCCGGAGCCGATGTCCAGCACGTGGCTCGGGGCCGCCGGAATCAGATGCCGCGCCGTCCGGTGGGCTTCGGCGGCGGAGATGGCTTCATAGCGATCGAACAGCTCGGCGGCCGCGTCGGCATATCCTTCCGTGCCGCTCACCCATGCCGGTGTCACCTCGCGCCTCCCCGACCATCCGGATGTCTCCTCGTCATCGCAAGGAGCCGGCAAACGGGCGGCACTATACACCCCGGCGCCAAATCCGCGCTTGTCGCGCCCCCGAGGCCGCGGCGGTAACGGAGGAAGATTGAATCACGAAGCCGTCAGGACCGGTTACAAATTCGTAAGTTGGTGCTCGGGGAAAGCCGACTAGACTGCACCCAACGCTCCTGGAGTGGCCCGCATGGATCCAAAGGATCAGTTTGCAGCATTCGAATTCATGTGCCGTGGGCGCGCAGCGCTTGCCGCGAAGGAAATGGAATATTGGCTGGCGGAAGCCGAGGAATGGAAACAACTGAGGGAATCTCCGGACCCCTTCAAGCAAAGGGTGCCGCCGGCCAGCGCGTACCCCTTACCTCCCACGTAATGGAATGGGCGAGACTCGCGTGGTAGGCTTCCAGCATGAACGCACCCTCAGCCGCTGCCACGGCCGATCGTATCAAGCCCGTCCCGATCGGCGCGCATTTGCGCCAATGGCGGCAGCGCCGCCATCTCAGCCAGCTTGACCTTGCCGGCGACGCCGAGATTTCCGCGCGCCATCTCAGTTTCGTCGAGACCGGCCGCGCAGCGCCGTCGCGCGACATGGTGCTGAAGCTTGCCGAACGGCTGGAGGTGCCGTTGCGCGAGCGCAACGTGCTGCTGGTGGCGGCGGGATTTGCCCCGGCGTTTCAGCAGCGCTCGCTGGACGATCCCGCGCTGAAATCGGCGCGCGCCGCCATCGATCTCGTGCTCCGGGCCCACGAGCCCAATCCGGCGCTGGCGGTCGACCGGCACTGGAATCTGGTGTCGGCCAACCGCATGGTGATGCCGCTGCTCGAGGGCGTGCCGGAGCGACTGCTCCGCCAGCCCTTCAACGTGCTGCGGCTGAGCTTTCATCCCGAGGCGCTGGCGGCGCGCACCGTCAACCTCGCCGAATGGTGCGGGCATCTGCTGGAGCGGCTGCATCGGCAGTGCGAAGCGACCGCCGATCCCGAATTGATCCGGCTTTATTGCGACCTCAAGGCATTCCCGATCCCGGCGCGATCGGCGCCGCTGTCCTTTGACAGCGTCGCGATCCCGTTCAAGATGCGGCTTGGCCGGGACACCCTGAGCTTCTTCTCGACCACGATGATGTTCGGCACCCCGGTCGATATCACGCTGTCGGAACTGGCGCTGGAGACGTTTTTTCCCGCGGACGACCTGACCGCCGAGCGGATGCGCGCGATCGCCGCCAATCTCAAATAGCTCCCTTGCCCGGGTTCGGCTTGCGGCTTATCTCTGGGGCTTCCCGGCGAGGAGGCCCCGATGAGCAGCCTGAAACCGCTTAAGATCGATATCGTCTCCGACGTGGTGTGCCCCTGGTGCTATATCGGCAAGCGCCGCATCGAGAACGCTTTGGCGCTGGTGCCGGATGTGCCGGTCGAGGTGCATTGGCGGCCGTTCTTTCTCAATTCGTGGGTGCCGCGCGAGGGGATCAGCCGCGACGAATATCTCACCGCGAAGTTCGGCTCGCCCGAGGCC
>DATCOJ010000128.1:0-12381 GCA_036564785.1 Rhizomicrobium sp.
CGCAACGACGACGAGCGGGGCCGCGCCGCCAAGCTCGGCATCACCGATCTGAACCGCAAATATTCGCTGATGGATCTGGCCTCGGGCGACGTCATCTTCTCCGCCACCGGCGTCACCGACGGCTCGATGCTGTCCGGCGTGCATGTCGAAGCCGAGTGCGTCCTGACGGAAAGCGTGGTGATGCGTTCCGCCACCGGGACGGTGCGCTGGATCAAGGGCCGCCACCGCCGCGATCATGCTGGCTGAGCCGCTCGAGCGGATTGCCGCTGCAACCTTCGGCGTCGAGACATCGTTTTCCGGCCGCAGCTGGACGTTGCGCCAGGCCGATCCGGAGCTGGCGCGGACCCTCGCGCGCGCGACCGGCATCTCTCCACTGCTGGCCGATCTGCTGACGGCGCGCGGCATTGGCGTGAGTGAGGTTGGCGATTTTCTCAATCCGACATTGAAGCGGCTGCTGCCCGAGCCGCGAACCTTGCGCGACATGGACAAGGCGGTGGAGCGCACGCGCGCCGCCATCGAACGCGGCCAGCGGATCGCCGTGTTCGGAGATTACGACGTGGACGGCTCGTGCTCCGCGGCGCTGCTGAGCGAGTTCCTCGGCGCGCTCGGCCAGCCGCCGCTGATCTATATTCCGGACCGTATGACCGAGGGCTACGGTCCGAACGCGCCGGCGCTGCTCAAGCTGAAAGAGCAGGGTGCGAGTCTCGTCATCACCGTGGATTGCGGCGCCTCCGCCATTGCTCCGCTTCAGGCCGCGCGCGACGCCGGGCTGGACGTGATCGTTCTCGATCACCATGCGGTGGAAAAGCCTCCGCCGGCGCTGGCACATGTCAATCCCAATCAGCCGGGCGATGAATCGGGCCTCACTTATCTCTGCGCCGCTGGCGTGACGTTCCTGTTCGTGGTGGCGCTCAATCGGTCTTTGCGCGAAAGCGGCTGGTGCGCCGCCAATGGTGTCGCTGAACCCGACCTGCGCGACTCTGTCGACCTGGTCGCGCTGGCCACGGTTTGCGACGTAGTCCCACTCGTCGGCGTCAACCGCGCTTTCGTGCGCAGCGGGCTGGCGAGACTCTCCACCCTGTCGCGTCCCGGTCTTGCGGCGCTGGCGGCCGTGGCCGAGATCGCGCCGCCCTGCACCATGCGCCACCTGGGTTTCGTCTTCGGTCCGCGCATCAATGCCGGCGGGCGCGTCGGCCGCTGCAGCCTGGGCGTAGACTTGCTTACCGCGAAAACCGGCGCCGAGGAGCTGGCGCGGCAACTCGACATGCACAACCGCGAGCGCCGCTCCATCGAGTCCACCATTCTCGAGGAAGCCGCGGCCATGGCCACGGCGCAGGACGGCCGCTCCATCCTGCTGGTGCATGGCGAGGGCTGGCATCCCGGCGTGGTCGGCATCGTGGCGGGACGCTTGCGCGAGCGCTTCAACAAGCCCGCCTTCGCCGTCGGCTTCGAGAATGGATTGGGGCGGGGCTCGGCGCGTTCGGTTGCCGGCTTCGACATCGGTGTAATTGTCCGAGCGGCGCGCGAAAGCTTCATCCTCGACGGCGGCGGAGGCCACGCGATGGCCGCAGGCTTTTCGCTTCAGCGCGACAAGCTCGATGCTTTCGCGGAGTTTCTGGCGGAACATACGTCGCTGGCGCATTCCTCCATTGAAGCGGCCAACGCGCTGATCGTCGACGCCGTCGCCTCGCCCTCCGGCAGCACGCATCGGCTGGTCGATGAGATCGCGCGGCTGGGGCCCTTCGGCGCCGGCAATTCCGAGCCGCTGCTCGCCTTCGCCAATGTGCGCGTCGCCTTCGCCGACATCGTGGGCGCCGATCATATCCGCCTGCAGCTGATCGGTGGAGACGGCGCGCGGCTTTCCGCCATCGCCTTCCGCGCGGCCGACACGCCGCTCGGCCGAGGCCTGCTGGCGGCCCGGGGCAAGCCCATCCACGTGGCCGGCCGCCTCACCGCCGATGAGTGGAACGGCGAGCGGCGAATCCAGCTTCAGGTGGAAGATGCCGCCCCCGCCGGCGCCTGACTTGCACGCTCCGCGCGCCGCCGCTATAGCCCCGCTCCGTGCCCGCGCGACCCAGGTCGGCGGGCTCGAAGCGCGCCCTTCGTCTATCGGTTAGGACTCAAGATTTTCAATCTTGCAAGAGGGGTTCGACTCCCCTAGGGCGCGCCAATCTGGGGGGATTGGCACCGCTATGCTTGTTGGGACACCGGCACTGTTACAGTTTGACCTAGCGCGCTCGATCTGGGTTCGGAATCCAACACTCCTGCATGACCCAGCAAATGGCCCCTGTTAGCCTATTCCGATGTAAGCGGCCGTCGCCAAGCGTTTCGTACCGGAACATCCATGCAAAAAGCAGGATGCCCGCGCCGATAATTGCCGCCCACGGGTTCTTCTTCAGCCATTCCATCTGTGAGACAATAGCCCCATGCCCAAGGGACCCCAAGGCCAGAAACGCCCCGCCGATGTTATCGGCAAGACCGGCTTTGGGAAATGGACGATCTAGTCCGGCTGGTCGAGGATTGGGAACAAGGGGGAAAGAATGAAAAAGAAACACACAGCTAAGCGCCGGGGGCTTGGGATCGGTATCGCGACTGTGAGCAATCTGACTCGTGACGAAACCTACCTTGTCCTTAAGGCTCTGGACGGCAACTACCACGCCTTCGTAGAAGTGGAGGCCAAGGAAGCCGCGCGCGATTGCGGGGGCAAGGGCACGAATACGCGAAGAGTTTGGGAATCGGCCCTTAAGGCCCACGACCTCAAACTGTAACAGTGCCGGGACACCAACCTCGCTTCACCGCTTCTCAGTAGAGTGCTATTGTTGACAACGGTGTGAGTTCATCTGGGGAAATGGGGGGCTGGTATGCATCGCCTATGGAATGCGTCGCTGCGCGAGATTCCTATCGCGTTGTTGGCGCTGCTCGCCGGTTCAGCGTGGGTGTCTGCCAGCCCGAGCATCTCGCCATCGCCAGCCGTCACTCACCCAGCCGGAACGTTTAACGTCAGCGGTACCGGGTTCGGCGTGACGGAAGCTGTCGATCTTTATTTTGACACCACGGACGAGCAGCTTGCCGTTACCGACGCCAGCGGCAATTTCCCCAACATTCCGATGCCCGTGTCCGCCGCTCAGGTTCCCGGCACGCATTGGGTCACCGCCATCGGTCGCCACAGCGGCTTGGCGGCGCAACACGTTTTCACCGTGCGAACCGATTGGTCTCAGTTCCGTTTTGGGGCTACCAAACGCAGCTTCAACCCGTATGAAAACGTGCTCGACCCAGATAACGTCAACCAACTCGATCTCGCATGGAGCATTACGACGGGATCGCAGATCCTTTCGTCCCCTACCGTCTTTGCGGGCAATGTCTATGTCGGCTCCCAAGATGGGAAGCTCTATGCCGTGAACGCCACGACCGGCGCTACGCTGTGGACAGCAACCACCGGAGGCAGCATCGGTCTTTCTTCTCCCGCGGCTGCGAAGGGGATCGTCTATGTCGGTTCGGACGACGCCAAGCTTTACGCCTTCAGCTCCAGTACCGGCGCACCTGTGTCCGGCTGGCCGGTGACGACAGGCGGCCCCGTCGAGTCGAGCCCCGTGGTTGCGAACAATGTGGTCTATGTCGGCTCTAACGATCACAAGCTCTATGGCTTCAACGCCAGTAACGGCGCATCGCTTCCCGGCTGGCCGGTGACGACAGGCGGCTCGGTCCAATCCAGCCCGGCTGTCGCGAACGGTGTGGTCTATGTCGGTTCAAGTGACGCGAAATTGTACGCCTTTGACGCCGTGACCGGTGCCGCCCTATGGACCGTAACGACTGGAGCGTCGATTCTTTCTTCGCCGACGGTTTGGCATGGTAGGGTCTATGTGGGGTCGACCGACGGTAAGCTTTACGCCATCAAGGCGGCGACCGGCGCCACGCTGTGGACAGCGGCAATTGGAAGTTCCATCCAGTCTTCGCCGGCAGTTTCAATGGCACGCGATGGCTATACCACCCTGATTTTCGGAACGGTTGACGGCTACATGGAACAGGTTGACGCCCTTACTGGCGATATGTTCCTCGCCCCCACTCTCGGTGCAGGCGTCTACTCCTCACCCGCAATTGCAAATGGTGTGGTATTTGTTGGATGCCACGATTACTCGCTCTACGCCTTGGACGCAACTGACCTTTTCAATACCCTCTGGTACTCGATCGACGCCAAGGACCACATCGGGTCGTCGCCCGCGGTCGCGAACGGCATGGTTTATGTCGGCTCCAACGATCACCGCCTATTTGCCTACGCGCTCAACGCGGGAGGCAATTCCGTCTATCGGAACGACCGAAAAGCGCCTGTGGTCTCCAGCCTTCATCCAGATTTGCGGTTATCGCCATGGAAAACGGACTCGTCACCGCAGCCGACGCAGTGAATGCCGTAGCGCTCGTCAGGGCTGCCGGGCGACCGTCAGGTTCGAGTCCGCAGGTTCATCCTGTTTGGCGCGCCAATCGTGCAGGCATCGGCGCGGCCCCGCGGCCTCCGCTCAAGCGTAGGTCGCCCAGGTCGAGCTGTAGTCGATGGCCTCGCCGTCGTAGCCGGTGCCGGTGGTGCTGCGGCTGGTGATGTTGCCGTTGTGAGAGGTGCAGCGATCCAGCGTCTCGGTCTGGCCCTGCGCGTTGGTCAGGGTCAACACCTTTTCGGTCTCGCCGCCCGACTTGCTCACCATGCCGGAGACCTCGGTCACCGAACCGTCGGCGTGGGTGATCTCCTTGGAGATGGAGAAGGTGCCGTCGGCGTTCTGCGCCTTGGATTCCTGAATGGTGGTCGTCTTGCCGTCCTTGCCGGTCTTGACGATGGTCTTGCTGCCGTCGGCGTTGACGGTGACCGAGCGTTCGACGGAGCGGGTGGTTCCGTCGGCATAGGTGACGGTCTTTTCCGTGGTCCGTTGACCGTCCGCTTCGGTGGAGGTGCGCTCGTAGCGCCCGTCGCCGTGCTTGGAGCTGGACACGGTGCCGCCCTCTTTGTCCGTCGTGTCGCCCGACAGGAACATGATGTTGTTCCCCTGAGCGGCCGAAGGATTGACGGGAGCCGCGGTCTTCGTCACCGACGACGTGGTGTCGGCCAGCATCTGGTCGAAGCTGACCTGGGGGTTCTTGTGGCCGTGGGACGCGGCGCTCCTGGTATGCGAGGCGTCTCCCGATACGGACATGACGGTGCTCGGGGGAACCGCGTGGGAAAGAAGGGTCATGGCAATCTCCTCGTCGAGGGCATGGCAGATCGCCTCTCGCAAGCTTCGGACCAAGACGAAAACCCGGACAAATTCGGGAAAGAGGCAGCAATCCAACCGCAAGCGGTCCGGGCGGCGCGCGGGTGCCCGGCAAGTTTTTCCGGCAGGGACGCGTTCCGCGCGCACGGTTTTTCCGTGTTACATCTTGGAGATGTTCCGCACCGTTCAGCTCCGCCGATTTCTGCGCCGGCAATCCCGGCCGCGTCTCGCGCTGGCGTCGGCGGCTGGACTGGTGCTGGTCGGCGGGATCGCCGTTTTCGCCATCCTCGCGACGCGAAAGCCGGCAGTCGTCGTGGCGGCCAAGCCCGCACCCCAGCTTTCGCATCGCGCGGTGAAGCTCGAATCCAGGCCCTTGCAGCTCGTGCTGCCCGCGCCCGAGCCGCTGCCGCCCAGGAAGATCGTGCCGCCGGTTCCGAGCGCGTTCGACAAGGAGCAGGCGATGAGCTACGGGCAATTGATGGCCCGCTGGGATCCGGACATCGCCCAGGCCTCCAAGCGCTTCGCCGTTCCCCAGGCCTGGATCCGCGCCGTCATGCGGGCCGAAAGCGGCGGCCGCACCATGCTGGGACCCCACCAGCCGATCAAATCGAGCGCCGGCGCACTCGGTCTGATGCAGATCATGCCCGCAACCTACAACGACATGCGCAAGGCCTATCGCCTCGGCACCGATCCCTTCGATCCGCAGGACAACATCACCGCCGGCACCGCCTATCTGCACTGGCTCTACGGCAAGTACGGCTATCCGGAAATGTTCGCCGCCTACAATGACGGCCCGGGGAATCTGGAGCAGCGGCTGCTGGATCAGAAGCTCCTGCCGCTGGAGACGCGCAACTATCTCGCGCGCGTCACCGGCGTCGTTCAGGTAGGATCGGGTGGCCGTGGCGCCCCGGTGAAATTCACGCGGCCGGATGGCACGCCTGTCTCGATCGACGCAGGCGCCGTCACGCAAGTCCGCGCCGCCTTGCCCGACGAATACGCGGCCTGCGTGCAGACCGTCATCAGCGTTGGCCCCAAGCGGCAAGGCGTATGCGAGGATCTGGCCAAGGTCCGCGCCATGCTGCGCGCCCATGGCGGGATCATCCTGGCCGCCCGCAACGGCCGCGCCGGTGCTCGATAGTTGCGCTGTTCAATAAGTTTCGGGGCGCTTGGCCTCGCCGGATTTGACCTTCTTCTCGGCCTCTCTCACGGGGTGGCTTTCGCCGCCGGTGGGTGGAGTCTTGCCCTTGGGAGCGCCGACCGCGCCGGGCGAGTAAGACGGCGCGTCGCTCGTGGGGAAGGAGTCTTCGAGCTGCTGATCGACCGAGCCGGGCTTGGAGTGGCTCAGTCCGTCGGATTCGCGTCTGGTCTTGGCTGCCATGGGATCGTCTCCGCATTCGGCCCATGGGGTAACCCGCGGGCGAAGCGTGCGTTCCGTTCTGCAGCCACCATTTGATGTGAATTGAGCCGCTCCACGAGTGCTCAGCCCCGCTAGTGACTCTCAGGGGCCGTGGATCTTGCCCATTTTGACCACCTCCAAGTTCGAACTCGAGACCGTCTTCAAATCGTCGAGATGCCTGTTGCTCCAGCGCTCGTCAGGCGCGCCGAGGATGTACCAGTTGCTGCCGTTCTGCGCGACCATCATGCCGTAGGTCTTCAGCGCCTGGAGCACCACCTTCACCTCCGGACTGAAGCCCGGCGGAATCGTGTAGCTCGCCTTCAGCCGCACCCGCATGCCCATCGGCGGCAGGTTCGGATTCTCGTCGTCCGAGGCCCAATGGTTCGCCGGCTTCACATAGGCGCGGCGCGAATGCTCGACCGTGAAGGTCAGCGCATGCGGAATCGCGCCCGCCGCCACCTCGTCGTAGCGCACCAGGCCCGGCAGCATGGGAAGGCCCGCTGCATCGGCGCTGGTCCAGCCGTGCTTGGCGGTGGGACGCACGTCGTTGGAATCGAGATGGAAGACGGCGCCGGCATCCGCCTTCCAGCGGATATCCTTGAGCGGCCAGGCGCTGATCATCTCGTAGAGGCGATTGGTGTCGCGGTCGAGCACGAGCACGTGGCGGTCGCCGCCGAATTTCTTGCCGTCGTCGCGCTGGCCCTCGATGGGCGCATCCATCGGCACCGGATAAGGACCGGGATCGCTTTCGTCGCCATAGGCGGTGAAGCGGATGTGCACGTACATCTGCGAATCCGCCACGACCACATAGGGAATGCCGATGATGGAATGGTCGTAATAGCCGCTGCCGAAATCGGGATGCAGATTGGTGTCGAGCCCGATGGAGGCGATCAGATTGTCCGAATTGGGATCGACGTCGTCCTTGGAGATATCCTTGTTCCAGGCATTGTCCTTGGGGAACGGCACCGCGCCGTTGAGATTGGCGCCGACGCCCAGATCGGCGCCCCGCATGTCGCCATAGGTCCAAGCGAGGGCAGGGGATGCCACAATAGCCGCGGCAAGAAACGTGGTGAGAAGGCAGACAAAGAAATTACCTCCCCCAACGCGGGGAGGTCGAAGTGGCGAGCGCAGCGAGACACTTCGGGTGGGGGGCAACTCACAATGAACATCCCCCCACCCGGAGCATTTCTCACCCGCTTGAAGCGCGGGTTCGAAATGCTCCGACCTCCCCGCGTTGGGGGAGGTGAAGAAGCATCTCGCCGCTCCGCGCACTCCGTGCCTCCGCGTGAAATCCTAAGGCTTGTGAATCTTGCCCATCTTCACCACTTCGAAATCCGAGCCGGTGACCTGCCGGAGCTCGCTCACCAGATGGTCGTTGTTCCACCGGGAGTCGGGCGCGCCGGAGACGTACCAATTGCTGCCATTGTCGGCGACGAACATGCCGTAGGTCTTCATCGCCTGCAGGATCACCTTGGTGTCCTTGCTGAAGCTGGTGGGAATGTCATAGCTCGCCTTCAGCCGCACCCGCATGCCCATCGGCGGCAGGTTGGCATCCTGATCGCTCGACGCCCAATGGTTCGCGGGCCTCACGTAAGCCTCGCGCGAATTGGCCACGGTGAAGCGCAGCGCATGCGGGATCATGCCGGCCGCCACTTCGTCGTAGCGCGCAAGGCCCGGGAAGATCGGCATGCCGGCGGCGTCGGCGCTGGTCCAGCCGTTCTTGGCGGTGGGACGCACGTTGTTGGAATCGAGATGGAAGATGGCGCCGGAATCCGCCTTCCAGCTGATGTCGGGCCGCGGGAAGGCGCGATACATCTCGTAGAGCCGGTCGGTGTCGCGATCGATCACCAGCACGTGGCGGTCGCCGCCGAAATCCTTGCCGTCGTTGCGCATGCCTTCGATGGGCGCGTCCATCGGCACGGGATAGGGCCCCTTGTCGCTCTCGTCCTTGTAGGCCTTGAGATGGATGGTCACGTACATCTGCGAATCCGGCACCACCACGTAAGGAATGCCGATGATGGCGTGGTTATAATAGCCGGCGCCGAAATCGGGATGCAGGCCGGTGGTGAGACCGATGGAAGCGATCAGGTTGTCGGAATTGGGATCGACGTCGTCTTTGGAGACGTCCTTGTTCCAGGCGTTGTCCGCGGGGAACGGCACCGCGCCGTTCAGGCTGGCGCCGACGCCGAGATCGGCCCCCGCCATCGAGCCGTACTGCCAGGGCGGATGCTTGGTCTTGTGGGCGGCGAGCGCCGGCGACAGCGCCAGCGAGGCCGAAAGAGCGGTGAAAAGGGCGGCGTGAGAAAGGGGGCTTCCAAATGTCATGTTCGACTCCCGTAGGCAGCCGCCCCCGCCGCTCGCCCGGACGCCAAGCTTCCGCTGCGCGGAGGCTTTCGTCAATCGTCGATGCCTGAGCATTTAACCGGGGCTTAAGCCGGCGGGTAAGATTTCAATACGGGAGCTCCTCAATCTACGCTTCACGCTTGCCCGTAGCCTGCCTCAGGACTACGACAAGGTCGATGCCGAGGCCGTACAATGAAGACGATTCTAATTGTCATCCAGAATGACGCAGAGCACATCGAGGCCAAGGCACTGGTCGAAAAGCTGATGGCGTCGGAAAGGCAGAAGGATCGCGTGCGTATGGTCGCGCAGGCGCGGCTAATCGAGGCTTATGAACGCGAGCGTTGGCCGCGGGCGAGCTCATTGAGGAAGATGAAGCGTTGACGACTGGTGGTCCAATTGTCGGGCGCGAGGACGAGTTCGAAGCAGCCTACACCGAGAAGTTTCGCTCGCTCGTCGACAGCCATGGATTGTTTGTTCGATACGAACGTGATCGGGCGGCTCTCGACATTGGCCTGCATCTCACTCGAAGAGACGGCACCCAAAGTCGAGTAACGCGGACCCGCATTTGGTTTCAGTTGAAGGGTCTCCACAAGGAGACACTGCCGCGCAGCGACTTTGAGCGTGAGCGTGAAGTGACCGTTCCGGTCCGCCTTGATCACTTGAAGTTCTGGTTTGCTGCTCCCGAGCCCATATATCTGGCAGTCTATGTTGAGGCGGCGGACCTATTCGTGGTGGAGGATGTCCGAGACATAGTCGACCGACAATGGGGTGAGGAATTCCTCGCACCGCATACGTTTCGTGACGAGCAAAACACAGTTGCCGTGAAGGTTAATACGTCGGCAGTCCTAACACCGGCGCTTTTAGCCCTCATGCGGCGGCATCAATCGATGCGGATCGATGGTCCGTTTTTTCGTGGTCGTGCGCTCGGTCATCGCCTTGATCCACTAAGGTGCATATTGAACCGTATGGAGCCCGAGATCTTTGTACAACTCATTCAACGCCTACTTGAAGCTCACGACTATCGACCAAGTAACTCAGTTGATCCGAAACTCCTATTCCCAGAAACTGAATCTGCCGACGAGCACATTGTGCTGACCCGAGGCGTCCTCTTCAATACGCTAGAGTGGGTACCTTGGCTGACAACGGAGTGGGGAATTGGAAAGGGTACTGACTTTCGAATCGAAGGGCGACCGGAGTTCGTGCAAGGACCGACCGCAGTGTGCATTCACGGAAACCCGATTTCCTTCGTAGACAAAGGGTCGCTCGAACGCTTCGCGCAGTTGTTGCTGGACAACGAAGTAGGAAACCTTCTTGTCTTTGCAAATACTGACGACGCACGCTACTTTGGTTCGTTCTTTGGCGGGCTGAGGGGAACTGGGGTCAGGTGTACACCTCAGCTGATCGGCGATATTGGATTTAGCTTATTGACAGCTACATCGGTCTACATGGAATTCCGAGAAGCGGTGTCGTGGAGGATAACGAACTACCTTTGGAACAATCGTGAAGACGGCGAATAAGTCAACAGAGCTACTGTCGTGAGGCTTAGATTCGGAGCGTTCAATGCCCTTCATTGAGAAGAAGGCGATGGAGTCGGGCGAGCCGCTGCCGGGCTGGGTCGGGCATTTCTGCCAGTCGCCCGAAATGAGCTTCGTGCAGTACGAGATCGAGCCGGGGGCGGCGATTCACGAGCATCGTCACGACAACGAGGAAGTGTGGATCGTGGTCAGCGGCCGTCTCGAAGTGACGGTCGCGGGCGAAGCGCGCGTGGCCGATGCGGGCGACGTCGTGGTGGTGCCGAGAAACGCACCGCATTTCGCCCGCGCGCTGACGAAAGCGCGCGCCATCGTGGTCGATCATCCGGCGCGCGACGGCCTGCCGGGCGGCAAATCGCGCAAGTAACGCGCGGCCGATTGCGCGAATCGCAACGAACGCCTGGCGAATCAGGGCGCCGCATTTCCGCCTTGCTTTGTTCCTCCGGCAACTACGACCGCTCCGGCGCGTTTCCTCTCCACCCGTTTCCTGTTCAGAGGAGAGCGTGATGAGCGATTTGAGAGGAATGAACGCGCCCAAAGATGTGCAGATGGGCAACACCGGCAAGATCGCGGGCGCGATCGCCATTGCGGTCGGCCTTACCGCAATCGGCGCCTATACTTATGCGACGAGCGCCAATCATCAGCAGACGGTCAAAGTCGCTGCAAACGACATTCCCGCGCCGGTGACGCCGCCGGCCCCGTCCGTGACCAAGCCGAGCACCACGCCGCCCGATACGACGGCGCCCGTTCTGGACACGCAGACACCGTCGACGCCAAAGACCGCAGCCGCGCCGGTGAAGGCGGTGGCGCCCGCGCCCAAAACGGAGATGGCGCAGCCCGTCGCCACTCACAAGGCGGCGTCCTCGCACGTGCTGCAGACCGAGCCGGTCGTCGAGCGTCGTACGGTGAAGCCGGTGACGCCGCCCACCTTGCCGACGCAGTCTGCTGCTCCCGAGGTGAGCGCACCGGCGCCGCAGAGCGAAAGCGCTGCTCCGGCCCAGACCGAGCCGGCCGCTCAGCCCGCGCCGGAACAGGCACCTACGGATCAACCCACTCCGCATTAGCCGAGTCCGACGATCTGCCAACGCCCGCGGTCTTCTGCTAAGGACCGCGGGCGTCGTCATTTTGCGGGGCACAATTGAACCGGCTTGAATCTCCCTCAACGGCGCGCAATCGCGAGCCCATCCTGGACGTGCTGCGCCGCGTGCTTCCGGAGCGCGGGCGGGTGCTGGAAATTGCCAGCGGCACGGGCGAGCACGCGGTGTTCGTGGCCAAGGCGATGCCGGGCCTCATTTGGCAGCCGAGCGATCCGGATCCGGTCTCGCGTGCCAGCATTGCCGCCTGGATCGCGCATGAAGGGCTGAGCAACGTCCTGCCGCCGCTCGACATCGACGTGCGCGACGAGGATTGGGGTGTGACAGGACCGTTCGACGCGCTCGTCGCCATCAACATGATTCACATCGCGCCGTGGCAAGCGGCGCTGGGGCTGATGCGCGGCGCCGGCCAGCTGCTTCGTGAAGGCGGAGTCCTCTTTCTGTACGGACCTTACAAGCGCGAGGGACGCCACACCGCTCCCTCGAACGAAGCGTTCGACGCCTGGCTCAAAGAGCGCGATCCGGCGTTCGGCGTCCGCGATCTCGAGGACGTGCAGAGCGCGGCCTCAGCCAACGGACTTCGCCTCGACGAAATCGTTGAGATGCCCGCCAACAACCTTTCACTGGTGTTCAACTGCGGTCACCCCCCTCCCCTTGCGGGAGGGGGCAAATTCGAGCGCGACTAGCGCGAGAATTTGGGGGAGGGGTATGGCGACATCGGCCCCCTCCCCCAATCCTCACTCGCTCTCGCTCGTTCGGATTGCCCCCTCCCGCAAGGGGAG
>DATCOJ010000129.1:0-1511 GCA_036564785.1 Rhizomicrobium sp.
GCGTTTGCGTTGGCGGCGCGGGACCTTCTGACGAGCTATGCGGGAATCTGGGTGACGACGGATTGAGAGGGGCGGCGTATCGAGGCGGGTGGAGAGCCCGCCAGCACCTCCTGGAAGGAGCGATACGCCATGTTGAGAGACTCTACCGTCCTGCGGTTGCGTCAGCCTGACGCAATTGACGATCCGCTGAGCGAGCTTGCCCGCGAAGGAGCCCGGCGAATGCTCGCGCAGGCGTTGATCGCCGAAGCCGACGCGTTCGTTGCCCTGTGGAAGGATGTGAAGTTGCCGGATGGGCGTGACCGGGTCGTGCGTCACGGTCATGGGCCGGCGCGCTCGATCCAAACCGGGGTCGGGCCTGTCGCGGTGCGGCGCGCGAAGGTGCGCGACCGGGGCAAGGTGGGCGAGGCGGAGAAGATCCGCTTCACCTCTTCGATCCTGCCCAAATGGGCGCGCCGGACCAAGAGCCTGGACGCCCTGTTGCCGGTTCTCTATCTGCGCGGGATATCGACCGGCGACTTCCGGGAGGCCCTTGCCGCGCTGCTTGGCAAGGGTGCGGCGAACCTGTCGCCGGCGGCCATCACGCGGCTCGTGGCAGGATGGCAGGCCGATTACGCCGCGTGGCTGAAGCGCGACCTCTCGGCCCGGCGCTATGTCTATGTGTGGGCGGACGGGGTCTACCTGCAGGCGCGGATGGAAGCCAATGCCGAATGCATGCTCGTGGTGATCGGCGCGACACCCGAGGGCAAGAAGGAACTCGTCGGCTTCCAGACCGGGGTGCGCGAGAGCGCGCAGAGCTGGCGCGAGCTGCTCGTCGACATCAAGCAGCGTGGGCTCGAGATCGCTCCCGATCTGGCCATCGGCGACGGCGCGCTCGGTTTCTGGAAGGCAATTGACGAGGTCTTTCCGGGAACCCGACACCAGCGCTGTTGGGTTCACAAGACAGCCAATGTGCTGAACAAGGTCGCCCTCGCGGTCCAGGTCAACATGAAGGCGGACCTGCGTGAGATCTACGGCGCGCCGACACGCGCGGCGGCAGAGGCCGCGATCGATGCGTTCGCCGATAAATACGGCGCCAAGTACGACAAGGCGGTCGCCTGCCTGACCAAGGATCGCGAGAGGCTGCTCACCTTCTTCGACTTTCCCGCCGAGCACTGGGATCACCTGCGCACCTCGAACCCCATCGAAAGCGTCTTCGCCACGGTGCGCCATCGAACCGTGCGGACAAAAGGATCGCTGTCGCCCAAGACCGCCTGCCTCATGGTGTTCAAGCTGGTCTGCGCCGCGGCAAAAACCTGGCGGCGTTTGAAGGGCGAAAATCAGTTGCCCAAGGTCGTCCGAGGCATCAAATTCCAAGATGGCGTCGAGGTCATCGAGATGCCGGCTCACCACGCCGCCTGATCGACCTCGTCACCCAAAATCCGGCATAGCTCGATGCCGGCCTCGATACGGACCAAAATCCGGTGAATGTCGGTTTATGACTTTGGTTTGTGGCGGGTGCATGGCTGATGATC
>DATCOJ010000130.1:0-13920 GCA_036564785.1 Rhizomicrobium sp.
GCCGGCATCCCCGCCTATGGGATATCCGGCGGCTGGATCGACGTCCACGACATCCGCGCCCATGGCCGCGACGAGCGCCGCGAGAAGAACGCCTTCTACGAAAGCGTGGAATTCACTTACCGGCTGATGAAGGAATTGAGCAAGGCGCCGTGACACGAATCTTGAATGTCCTCTGCGCCGTTTGCGGCCGTGAGGGCGCTTGCGCTATAGAGGCGGGAGGCACCCGTAGCTCAGCTGGATAGAGTGTCGCCCTCCGAAGGCGAAGGTCACAGGTTCGAATCCTGTCGGGTGCGCCAGGCTTCGCAACGCGACAGCGGTACGAGGGCCGCCCGGCGTAGCCCGAAGGGCGAAGCCCGGGCTGGTTGCCGCGAGCTACGCCTGGCAAGCCAGCCATCGCATGCAAAACGGATTCGGTCGTGGCTTCCTATCTCCCCCGCTCCTGGATTGCTCCCAAGCTCGTGCCCGGTCCGTCGAAGATCCACGGCATCGGCGTGATCGCAGCCGAGCCCATCAAAGAGGGTGAGAAGCTGATGGAGTTCGGCGGAGAGCGCATCTCGAGCGCGGACTTCGAAAGCGATCTCTACCGGACCCGCTCTATCTGGCAGGTGGGCGGCGATGTCTATCTGGCGCTGCGCGAAGACGATCCCGAGCCGAGCCTGGACGAGAGCCTCAATCATTCCTGCGACGCCAATGCCTGGCTGACCGGCATGGTCACGCTCAGCGCCAGACGCGACATCGCCGCCGGCGAGGAGATCACGCTTGACCAAGGCACCTGGAACCACGACGACGACGAATATGCCTGGGACCAGGACTATTGCTCCTGCGGCGCGCCCGATTGCCGCAAAATCCTCACGCAAAATGATTGGAAGCTCGCCCATGTGCAGCAGCGCTACCGCGGACATTTCCATCCGCTGGTGCAAAAGCTGATCGACGCGCTGCGTAGGTAGTCCGTTGCCGACGAAGCTCACTCGGCCCTTAGCGAGCGCAGGGGCGCTACTTCGCCTGTGCCAAATCGATCCGCGCGAAGGCGTTGTCGAGCAGCGCGACCACGGCCTGGTCGCGGCGCTCCGGCGAGAGCCCGCCCATCAGCACCGCGACGATGCGGCGGTTACCGCGCATGGCGGTGGCCACCAGATTGTATCCTGACGAATCGATATAACCGGTCTTGATGCCGTCGGCGCCGCGATAATTGCCGATCAGCATGTTGTGCGTGTTGTAGTCGACGCCGCGCCAGCTCATTGACGGGGTGCGGAAATACGCGAAGGCTTGCGGGAAATCGTAGATGAGATGACGCGCCAGCAGGGCGAGATCGGCGGCGGTGGTGATCTGCAGATCGTCGGGCAGGCCGGTGGCGTTGTGAAAGACGGTGTGCGCCATGCCGAGAGCCCGCGCCTTGGCGTTCATCCGGTCGGCGAAATGCGCCTCGCTGCCGCCCAAGGCTTCGGCCACCGCCACCGCGGCGTCGTTGGCCGAGCAGACAACCATCGCCTTGATCGCGGCCTCTACCGAGATCGTCGAGCCGGCGCGCAGCCTCAAGTGCGCGCGCGGCTGCACGGCGGCATTGCCGGAAACGATCAGCAGCGTCTGGGGCGTCAGGCTTCCGGCCTTCAGCGCGTCGAACAGGAGATAGAGAGTCATCATCTTGGCGAGCGAGGCGGGATGGCGCGCCACGGTCTGGTTGCGCGCGTAGAGCGCCTTGCCGGAGGCCGCGTCGACCACCAGCGCCGCGTCGAGCTCGGGATCGGTGAAGCGCGGCTGGCGATGCGCGTGGGCTTGGGCCGCGGACAACGCGAGCGACAGGATCAGTGCCGCCGCCGCGGCCGGACCGCGGGCTATCCCCCATTGCAACAAATTCACGCCAGCCCCCCCTCAGCGCTGAAGCCAATATAGCAGCGCTTCCGCGGGCTCCCCAAACAGGCCTGTGCCAGAGCGGCACAGCCGACAAACGATTGCTTTACCCGTTGGCGGCAAGAATGGCGCCCGATCAGAGGCTTACGCGCCGCTCGTATCCACGGCGCCAAGGAGCATTGCGGCGATGGCGCAACGCGCGAACAAGTTTGCCCGCAGGCAGGCGGCCGAGCCCGGCCCGGCCGAGCAGGCGCAAACCCATTCGCCCGCGGAAGATGCGCCCACGGAAATCCCGCTCGATCTCGCCGCGATCATCGCGCCGCATCGAAGGCGCGGCCGGCTGTCGCTGCGCGTCGAGCGCATTCCCTTCCAGGGCCGGCTTTCCAAAGGCCGCAACAATGGCGACCGCTCCTGGTCGCTCGCACCCGATGAGCTGGACGACGTGCGCTATCTGCCGCCCAAGGGCATGACGGAGCCGCACACCCTCGCCGTCCGCATCGTCAGTCTCGACGGCGGCGACGGCGCCACGCTGGCGCTGGTCGACTATCCCGTGTTGTCGCCGAAGGAATCGCCCGTGGGCGAAACGCGCGCGACAGCGAAATCCGATCCCGCCGAGTTGCGCCGCCTGCGCGATGAGCTGTCGGAGCTTCAATCGGCTCTCGATCTCAGGGATGCGGAACTTGCCGAAGCCCGCATGGAAGCCGAGCAGCTTCGCGCGCAGGAAGGCTTCAACGACAGGAAGGTCGTGGAGGCGCGTGCCGCCTGGGATGTGGAGTTGAAAGAGCGCCTGGCGGAAGCGGCGCGCCGGGCCGCCTCCGACCTCGAAAACAGTCGGCGCCTGTGGGCCGCGGAGCGCACCACCGGTCAGTCCTCCTCCGAAGCAGAGCTGCAGGAGCGCCACGCGGTGGAACGGGCGCGCTGGCAGGACGAGGCGCAGACGCGGCTCGCCGCTGCCGAATCCAAATGGAAGGACGAAGAGGCTGCACGCCGCAGCGCACTGGAAGCCGAATGGCAGAAGCGGCTCGGCCAGGCGCGCGCGGAAGCCGTGGCCGCCCGTGTCGATGACACCGAGCTTCGCCGTCTGCGCGACGAGCTGGCCCAGACCAGGATCGCATTGGTCGCCCGCGAGTCGGAACTGGCGGAGGCGCTGTCCGCCCATGACGCCGCGCGCCTGCGCTGGCTGCAGGAATCCGACGACGCGGCCGCCCGCATCGAGGCTCGCTGCAAGGCAGACGCGCAAAGCGAGTTGACGGCGGTGCAGGCGATATGGCGCGAAAAGGCGGCCCAAGATCTCGCGCGCTCCGAGGAGCGGCTGAAACAGACGGAAACGACACTGGCGGAAATCCGCGCGGAGCGCGACGCGTCGCGCGCCGAGTCCGCTCGCCTGCGCGCGGAGAGCACCGAAGCCGGCGGAGTGCGCGGCGAGCTGGTGGCGGCGCAGGCGGCGCTGGCCGCCCGCGACGAGGAATTGGCCAAAGCCAAATCCGCTCTCGAACAGCGCGAGCACGAGCTGGCGACGGCGCGGTGGGCGAGCGAGGAAGCCAACAAGCGAGTCGAGGCGCACAAGTCATTCGATGCCGAGCTTCGCACCGCCCGCGAGCATCTCGTCGCGGCGCAGGCAGCCCTCGCCATTCGGGAATCGGAACTGCTGGAAGAGCGCTCCGCGGCCAACCAGGTGCGCAGGCGTGCCCAGCAGGACATCGAGGCGGCCCTCGCCAAGGCCAAATCCGTGTGGAAGGGCGACGAGGCCGCCCGCATCGCCGCTGCCGAGACCAAGGGCCGCGAAGAGAATGCGCGGGCGTTGGCCGATCTCACCGCGCGCTTCAATCAATCGGAAGCGGCGCTCACTGACGCCCGCGCGCAGCTCGAAGCCAGGCGCAGCAAAGGGGAGGATCGCGAGGTTCTCCGCTTGCGCGATGAGCTCGCCGCCATGCAAGTGGCCATGGCCGAGCGCGAGCGCGAGGCGACCGAGGCGCGTTTCGCGGTGGAGCAGGCCAGCCACCGCTACGAGGCGCCGATCGTCACCATCGACAAGCCGCAAGACTGGCGCGCCGAAGAAGCGCAAGCCGAGGCGCGCGAGCGCCGCGTGCAGTTTGCGCGCCGCCTCATCCGCGACGTCGCGCTGGCCGGCGCCGTCGCAGGCCTGCTCGTCATCGGTTATGTGAAATTCGGAACCACGGTCTCCGACCAGGTCTGGCCGAGGATCGAACCGCTCACCACCGGCATGGAACCGATCCTGCGGCAGGTGGGGCTGTCCTCCGGCTCGCCGCGTATCGCTCCGCCAACCGCACCCGCGGCCCCCGTGGCCCGCAGCGTGATCGGCGTGCGCGCGGCCAATGTTCGCTCCGGCCCTTCCACGGCCAATCCCGTGGTGGCGACCCTTTCGCGCGACCGCGAAGTTGCGGTACTGGAGCGGCGCGGCGATTGGGTTCTGGCCCGTTTCGACGGCGCCGACGGCAAGAACCAGCAGGGCTGGGTGTTCGGGACCTTTCTGAAGGACGTTCCTTTGGGCGGGAGCAAAGCCGCAGGGGCCGCGACCCCTTCGTCGTCGGCCAAAGTCGTCCCGCCAAAGACTCCCCGCCGGGCGCGCTGATTGCCTTTCCCGCGATTGTGAGGCTGCCCGTCTCTTTCCACCGGGCGATCCTTCGCTAATATCCCGCCCGCTTCGGTCGAGGGGACCTTTCATGAATCGCGCCGCAATTCTGTTCGCCATCCTGTCGTTGAGCGCCGTGCCGTCCTTCGCCGATGACGCCAAGCATGACGACAAGAACAAGCCTGCCGCGGCCAATACCGATTTCTTCAAGCCTGAGGAAAAGACCAGTCAGGGCTCGGTCGTCGTCGAAGGCGGCTCCATCGGCTACGACGCGGTCGCCGGCACGCTCGTGGTGCATCCCAAGGACTGGGACGATGTCACCCAGGCTGGCGAAGCGGGCCCCGAGACCAGCCCCGACCAGGCGAACAAGGCGCAGGAGCAAGGTCCCAAGCCGCAGGGCAATCCCACCGCCAAGGCCTCGATGTTCTACGTGGCCTATTTCCGCCACGGCGCCGCACCCGAGACGCGACCCATCACCTTCCTGTTCAACGGCGGGCCCGGCTCCTCGACCGTGTGGCTGCACATGGGTGCCTTCGGCCCGCGCCGCGTGGTGACGCTCGACAACGCGCACACGCCGGCCGCGCCCTACAAGTTCGTCAACAACGATTACAGCCTGCTCGATGCCAGCGACCTCGTCTTCATCGATGCGCCGGGCACCGGCTTCAGCCGCATCGCCGGCAAGGACAAGGAGAAGGCGTTCTATGGCGTCGATGCCGATGGCTTCGCCTTCGCCGAATTCATCACCCAGTTCCTCTCCAAATACGGCCGCTGGAATTCGCCCAAATACCTGTTCGGCGAGAGTTACGGCACCACGCGCTCGGCGGTGCTGATCAACATGCTGGAGACCAATCGCGCAGTCGATTTCAATGGCGTGATCCTGCTCTCCCAGATCCTGAATTTCGACATGAGCGCGGACGAGCCCGAGTTCAATCCCGGCGTCGACCTGCCTTACATGCTGGCGCTGCCCACCTATGCGGCGACCGCCTGGTATCACGGCAAGGTGTCCGGCCATCCGAAGGACCTGCCCAAGTTCCTGGGCGAGGTGCAGCACTTCGCCATGGGCGATTATTCGCAGGCGCTGCAGGCCGGCGCCGCGCTCAATGCCAAGCAGCGCCAGATGATTGCCAATCGCCTGCATCAATATACCGGCCTGCCGGTGGCCTATATCCTGAAGGCCAATTTGCGCATCGATGGCGGCGAGTTCGAAAAGAACTTGCAGGACGACAGCGACACCACCACCGGCCGGCTCGACACCCGCTTCTCCGGTCCCACCATGGATCCCCTGAGCAAGGAAGCCGATTACGACCCGCAATCGGCCGCCATCAGCTCGGCCTATGTGTCCGCCTTCAACGATTATGTCCGCAAGAGCCTGAAATACGGCGAGGGCAAATCCTATAAGCCGGAGATCGAGATCTGGCGTTCGTGGAACTTCCAGCACCAGCCCGCCGGCGTTCCCATTCCGTTGCCGCAGGCCGCCAACGTGATGCCCGATCTCGCCAGCGCCATGAAATACAATCCCAACCTCAAGGTGATGTTGAACGCCGGCTATTTCGACCTGGCGACGCCCTATTACGAAGGCGTCTACGAGATGCGCCATCTGCAGATTCCGCAGAAGCTGCAGGGCAATATCCAGGTGAAATTCTACGAGTCCGGCCACATGGTCTATGCCCACGAAGCGGCGCTGAAGGAGCTGCACGACAACGTGGCGGCCTTCATCCGCTCGACCTACGACACGAACCGGCGCTAGCGGATTCGCAGTCCATCTTTAGGAGCCGCGCGGGTAGCCTAGAAGCGCGAACAGCGGCCGCTCGAGGAATTCGACCGGCCCGGCCACCAGCCATTGGAAGATGTTGATGCCGGCGAGCGGCAGCAGGATGAACAGCGCCAGCACCAGCACCATGCCGAAGCGGTTGAGTTGGGCGAGCGCGCGCGAGAAGGGCTGTGGTAGAATCCCCACTGCCACCCGCCCGCCATCGAGCGGCGGCAGCGGGATCATGTTGAGCACGGCCAGGATCAGATTGATGTCGATGGAGGTGCGGAACAATTGAACCGCCGTCGAATCCATCGGCGCCCCCATCGTCAGTGCGACGAAGAGGAGTGCCGCCGAGACCAGCGCGAGAGCCACGTTCATGGCAGGCCCAGCGGCGGCGACCCAGATCATATCGCGCTTGGGATGATTGAGTTTCGCGAAATTGACCGGCACCGGCTTGGCATAGCCGAAAATGAATCCCGTATGAGTCAGCAGCAGAAGCGCCGGCAGCAGGATCGTCCCGAAGAGATCGATGTGCTTCAGCGGATTGAGGGTGACGCGCCCGCGGTCGGCCGCCGTGCTGTCGCCGAAATGCCGCGCCACGAAGCCGTGCGCCGCCTCGTGCAAGGTGATCGCGATGATGATGGGCACCGCCACGATGGCAACGAACAAGATCTGCTGCAGTGTCGGCGCGGTCATCGCGCGGCAGCCGCGACGTGGAGACTGAGATCGCTCAATTCGCTGGCGCGGAGCCAGAGCGCGGCCAGCGCCTCCAGGCCGTCGCGATCGTCGTCGTCGAAACGCGCGGGAATGGGGCTGTCGATGTCGAGCACGCCCATTGCGCGTCCGCCGGCGATCAGCGGCACCACGATCTCGGAGCGCGAATCGGCGTCGCAGGGAATGTGCCCGGGAAATTTGTCGACGTCGGGGACCACCAGCGTTTGTCGCCGCTCCATCGCCGTCCCGCATACGCCCTTTCCCAAAGCGATGCGCACGCATGCGGGCTTGCCCTGAAATGGGCCCAGCACCAATTCGTCGCCCTTCAGGAAATAGAACCCGGCCCAATTGACATCGGTTAGTCCGCCGAAGAGTAGGGCCGATAGATTGGCGGCATTGGCGATGGCATCGCGCTCGCCGTCGAAGAGGCCGCGGGCCTGCCGCGCCAGCTCGTCGTAAATCTCGCGCTTGCTGCCGGTGGGCCGGTGAGCGGCGAACATCAGCCTTCCTTCGGCTTGAATGCCATCGCCACGCCGTTCATGCAGTAACGCTGGCCGGTCGGGGCCGGACCGTCGGGAAACACGTGACCCAGATGCCCGCCGCAGCGCGCGCAATGTACCTCCGTGCGGGTGGAAAAGAAGCTGCGGTCGGTCGAGGTTCCGACCGCGCCGTCTTTCGGCGCATAGAAGCTGGGCCAGCCGGTGCCGCTCTCATACTTGGTTTTGGATTCGAAAAGCGGCTGGCCGCAGCCGGCGCAGATAAAGGTGCCTTCGCGTTTCTCGGCGTTGAGTGCGCTGGTGCCGGCCCGCTCGGTGCCGTGCTTGCGCAACACGCGGAAGGCGTCAGGCGACAGTGAATTGCGCCACTCCTCTTCCGATTTTTCCACCGGATAGTGCTGCCGTTGCTCCGCCATTTCCCATTCTCTCCCGGAATTCGGCACAAACAATGTAGCAAACGATGGAGGTTGTGAAAGCATTTTACTCAAAACCTCCCGTCATGGCCGACCGAGCCGCACCCCGGACTTGTTCCGGGGGGAGGCGAGCTTGTCGGCCACCCATGAACACCGTGTCGCCGTTGCACTCCACCAGCAACACCGTGTTCATGGGTCCCGGGATTCGCTCCACTCCGTTCCGCGGACCCGGGGATGACGGTTTTAGATTTGAAGAGTCTCACTGACTTGCGAGTCTCTCAGTCGCCCGCGTTGGAGATGGCGTCCTGGAGGATCGCCTTCAAGGTGCCGTGATTGCCGAAGTCCCAGCTGCCGCCATAAGCGATATCGTCCACCCGCCAGCCCGACGGCGTCTTCGCCAGCTTGACCGTGTCCGTCCAGTCGAGCGGCTTGTCCTTGGCACCGTGCTTGCCGTCGTCATAGGTCAGCATCGCCGCGCAATGGCCGCCCGTCGCATCCGTCGCGCAAGCGCCGATCGCAAAGCGGGTGACGCCTTCGAAGTTGGGCGAGAACAGATCGCCTTCCACCACCGGCGGCGAGTCCTTGTTGGCGGCGGCATAGCGGCTCTCGGCAGCGTTGCCTTCGGCCAGGAGCTTGTCCAGTTCCGGCGAAATATAAGGCTCATATTTGGCGCGCTGCGTCGCATCCGGGATGCCGTCTTGCGAGCTTGCCTGATGCACTTGATAAAACCCACCGACCACTTTCGCCATGTCACTGGCGTCGTCGGCGAGGCAGGGTGCGGCAAGCATCGCAGCGATAGCCGCTCCGGCGAACGCGAGTCTCATCAAGGCCGCGCCTTCAGCAGATCGCGGATCTCGCGCAAGAGCAGGATGTTCTCCGGCGGCGCGTCTGGTGTCTCGGGCTCCGGCGATTTCAGCTTGTTGATCTGGCGCAGCATCAGGAACAGCACGATGGCCACGATCACGAAGCTGACGACGGTATTGAGGAACACGCCGTAATTGATGGTGATGGCGCCCACCTTCTGCGCTTCGGCCAAGGTGTGCGGATGATCGCCCTTCAACACGAAGAACAGGTTGGAGAAATCCAGACCCCCCGTCAGCCAGCCGATGGGTGGGGTGAGGATGTCCTTCACCAGCGAATTGACGATGCCGGTGAAGGCCGCGCCGATGACCACGCCGACCGCCAAGTCGACAACGCTGCCGCGCATGGCGAATTTCTTGAATTCCGAGAAGATGGCCATGATCTGCTCCCGTCCGGCGAAGCTAATCGGCACGCTCGCGGCCAACAAGGCGGCGCATCAGCGCCAGGAAGGCGAGCCCCGCCGTAAGCCCGGCGCAGACCCCGATGATGTTGGCGAGCTCATCGCCCCATTCCGCATCGCGGCCGACGAAGCCCTGCACGATCTCCAGCACGCCGCCGAAGGCCGCCAGCGCCAATCCGGCCCACAGGGCGGCCCGGAGCCGGCCGAATGTCACTGTAGCGAGCCCCGCCAAACCGAAATAAGCCAGGAAATGCAAGACCTTGTCCCAACCCTCGGGCCCGTGGGCGCTGGGCTTGAGCTCGCCCCAGACCACCACCGCCAGGGCCAGCGGAAACAGCCAGGCGGCTCCCATCCGCAGAAATCGCATGCATTTCCCCGTCACCGGCTTTCGGAACCTAGACTGTTTCCCGCCGATTTGCCTTGAATTCCGCTGCCCATTCCGTCTATGACGCCGCCTCTTTCGGGCCGCCCGGCGACAGGGCATGCCGTGGCGACCCCAGAAAGCGACCAGGCGCGCGCGCCCAGAGGAGACCGCAAAATGCCCAAGATGAAGACCAAGTCGAGCGCTAAGAAGCGCTTCAAATTCACCGCGAACGGCAAGATCAAAACCGGCCAGGCGGGCAAGCGCCACGGCATGATCAAGCGCAGCAACGAGCAGATCCGCGAGCTGCGCGGCACCTCGACCTTGAGCGCCTCCGAAACCCAGCGCATCCGGCGCTGGATGCCCTACGCGTAAGGAGAGCACCCATGTCCCGTGCCCCCCGCGCCGTACCGTCGCACGCCCGCCGCAAGAAAGTGTTCAAGCAGGCCAAGGGCTTCTACGGCCGCCGCAAGAACACCATCACCAGCGCCAACGCCGCCGTCGATCGCTCGCTGCAGCACAATTACATCGGCCGCAAGCTGAAGAAGCGGAATTTCCGCGCCTTGTGGATACAGCGGATCAACGCCGCCTGCCGCGAGCACGGGCTGACCTACAGCCGATTTATCAGCGGGCTCGCCAAGGCGGGCGTCGAGGTCGATCGCAAGATCCTCGCCGATCTCGCCGTGCACGAGCCCGGTGCCTTCAAGGCTCTGGTGGATCAGGCGTCCGCTTAATCCGGCCAGCCTCCCGTTTACCTCCCCCAACGCGGGGAGGTCGGAACGATCCGAGCGACGCGAGGATCGCTCCGGGTGGGGGGCTTTCGATTCCGAATTCCCGATCCGCGCTCTATAACCCCCACCCGGCTCCCCCGCTCGAACGCGGGGTCGCCGACCTCCCCGCAAGGGGGAGGTGAATGTGAACGGTCATGACCGACATACAAACGCTTGAGCACGATATCCTGGCGTCGATCGCGGAAGCCGCGGACGAAGCGGCGCTGGAGAGCGTGCGCGTTTCCGCTCTCGGCAAGAAGGGCACGGTCAGCGAGCTGTTGAAGACGCTGGGCAGCCTGTCGCCGGAGGAGCGCAAGGAGAAAGGGCCGCTCTATAACAGCCTGCGCGATCGGGTGGCTGAAGCGATCGCCGCGCGCAAGGCCGATCTCGCCGATGCCGCGCTCGATGCCAGGCTCGCCACCGAGCGGGTCGACATTACGCTTCCGCCGCGGGCCGAGCCGCAGGGCACCATCCATCCCGTGTCCCAAGTCTACGACGAGATGACGGCGATCCTCGCCGATCTCGGCTTCGCGGTGGCCGAAGGCCCGGACGTCGAATACGACGACTACAATTTCACCAAGCTCAACATCCCGCCCGATCATCCCGCGCGCCAGATGCACGACACGTTTTATGTCTCACGGCAGGCCGACGGCTCCAGGCATGTGTTGCGCACCCACACCTCGCCGGTGCAGGTGCGCACCATGCTGTCGCAGAAGCCGCCGATCCGCATCGTCTCGCCGGGGCGCACCTATCGCGTCGATTCCGACGCCACCCATGCGCCGATGTTTCATCAGTTCGAATTGCTGGTGATCGACGAGGACACGCATTTGGGCCATCTCAAATGGACCATCGAGGAATTCTGCAAGGCGTTCTTCGAAGTCGAGCGCGTGGAATTGCGGGCGCGGCCGTCCTTCTTCCCTTTCACCGAGCCGAGCGTGGAATGGGATCTGCGCTGCGACCGCTCGGTGCCGAACCAGATCAAGTTCGGCACCGGCAATGACTGGCTGGAGCTGGGCGGCTCCGGCATGGTGCATCCGCGCGTGCTTTCCATGTGCGGCATCGATCCCGAGCGCTACCAGGGCTATGCCTTCGGCGGCGGGCTCGATCGCCTGGCCATGTTGAAATACGGCATCCCCGACATCCGGCCGTTCTTCGACTCCGACATTCGCTGGCTCCGGCATTACGGCTTCGCGGCGCTCGACGTCCCCACCCTGGATGGAGGGCTGTCGCGATGAAGTTCACGCTCTCCTGGCTGAAGGATCATCTGGAGACCGAGGCCGATGCCGAGGCCATCGCCGAGAAGCTCACCAGCATCGGTCTCGAGGTGGAAGCGATCGAGGATGCCGGCGCGCGGCTCAAGGACTTCACCGTCGCCCATGTCATCTCGGCCGAGAAGCATCCCAATGCCGACAAGCTGAAGCTGTGCATGGTCGACACGGGGACCGGCGCCGCATCGGCCTCAAGCAGCGAAGCGGTAGGCCAAAGAAATATTGTGCAAGTCGTATGCGGCGCGCCCAACGCACACACCGGCATGAAGGCGGTGTTCGCGAAGCCGGGCGTGGTCATTCCAGCGAGCGGCGAGGTGTTGAAGGTGGGCACCATCCGCGGCGTGGACTCTTGCGGCATGCTGTGCTCGGGCCGCGAGCTGCTGCTGAGCGACGATCACGAAGGCATCATCGAACTGCCGGCCGATGCGAAGGTCGGCGAGCCCGCCGCCCGCGCGCTTGGGCTCAACGATCCCGTCCTCGACGTGGCGATCACGCCCAACCGCGGCGATTGCACCAGCGTCTACGGCATCGCCCGCGATCTGGCGGCGGCGGAATTCGGCGCGCTGAAAGACGGATCGGTGGCGCCTGTTGCCGGCAAATTCCCCAGCCCAAAGCGCGTCCATCTCAACTTCACGCCGGAGACGGCGAGCGCCTGCCCGCTCTTTGCCGGCCGCTACGTGCGGGGCGTGAAGAACGGTCCCTCACCCGCCTGGCTGCAGGAGCGGCTGAAGGCCGTGGGTTTGCGGCCTATTTCCGCGCTGGTCGACATCACCAATCTCATCTCGCTGGATCGCGGCCGTCCGCTGCATGTGTTCGATGCGGACAAGCTGGTGGGCGACGTGCAGGCGCGGCTGGCCCGCGACGGCGAAGAGGTCGCAGCGCTCGACGGCAAGAGCTACACCCTCGATTCCGCCATCTGCGTCATCGCCGACGAGAAATCCGCGCGCGGCATTGGCGGCATCATGGGCGGCGAGGATTCGAGCTGCACCGAAGCCACCACCAACGTCTTCCTCGAATCGGCCTATTTCGATCCGGTGCGCATCGCCCAGACGGGACGCAAGCTGGCCATCCTGTCGGATGCGCGCTACCGTTTCGAGCGCGGCGTCGATCCCGAGTTCGTGGTGCCCGGGATCGAGCTCGCGACGAGGCTCATCCTTGAATTCTGCGGCGGCGAGCCCTCCGAAGTGGTGGTCGCGGGGAAGGTGCCGGAATGGCGCCGCAGCATCGCGTTCGCCCCTGCCCGCGTGAAGCGGCTGGCCGGCGTCGAGGTCCCCAAGCCGGAGATCGTCCGTATCCTGAGCAATCTCGGCTTCCAGGTGACGGGCGAGGACCCGCTTTCGGTCCAACCTCCATCCTGGCGCGGCGACATCGAAGGCGCCGCCGATCTCGTCGAAGAGGTCGTCCGCATCCATGGGCTGGACAAAGTGCCGAGCGCGGCCATGCCGCGGCCCCATGCGGTGGCGCGCCCCACGCTGACGCCGTCGCAGCGCCGCGCCCGCATCCTCCGCCGCACCTTGGCCGCGCGCGGCTTCAACGAGACCATCAACTTCTCCTTCATCCCGCGCGCCCGTGCCGCGCTGTTCGGCGGTGGCGACGACGCGCGTCAGTTGGAAAACCCCATTGCCGCCGACCTCGACGCGCTGCGGCCGAGCGTGCTGCCGTCGCTGCTGGCGGCGGCTCAGCGCAACGCCGCGCGGGGATTCTCCGATCTCATGCTGTTCGAGATCGGCGCGCAATTCGAAAGCGGCATGCCGGGCGCGCAGGCGACGGTTGCCGGCGGCATCCGCGTCGGCGCAGGCGCGCGCGACTGGCTCAAGTCCGCTCATGCGCCCGATGCCTTCGACGCCAAGGCCGACATGCTGGCGGCGCTGGAGGCGGCCATGGGCGGGCCGATGACGGCGCCGGTCAGGCACGGCGCGCCGGCCTGGTATCATCCCGGCCGCTCGGGCACCTTGGCGCTGGGCCCGAAAATGCTCGCCTATTTCGGCGAGCTTCATCCCAAGGTGCTGGCGGCGTTCGACCTCAAGGGTCCGGTCAGCGCCTTCGAAATCTTTCTCGATGCCATCCCCGAGCCGAAGGGAAAATCAAAGGCGCGGCCCGCTTTTACGCCGTCGCCGTTCCAGCCGGTAGAGCGCGACTTCGCCTTTGTGGTCGATGCCAAAGTGCGCGCCGATGAGGTGGTCAAGGCGGCGAAGAGCGCCGAGCGTGCGCTGATCGAGCGCGTCGACGTGTTCGACGTCTATGACGGCAAGGGCATCCCGGCAGGCAAGAAATCGCTCGCCATCGGCGTACGGCTGCAGCCCAAGGACCGCACCCTGACCGACGCCGAAATCGAATCCATCGCGCAGAAGATCGTCGCGGCGGTTTGCAAAGCCACCGGCGGCGAATTGCGGACATAAATCGCGTTTGTTGGTGGATACCAACTCAAAAAAAGATCGTCAT
>DATCOJ010000131.1:0-14551 GCA_036564785.1 Rhizomicrobium sp.
GCCAGCTTCCCCCACAAGGGGGGAAGCGGAAGATCGAACTCTGACTTCACCTTCCCCCCTTGAGGGGGAAGGTGCCGAGCCTGAGCGACAGCGAGGGCGAGGCGGAAGGGGGGTGATCCAGTCATTCGCACCGTCACCCCTTCAGCGCCGGATGCACGATCTCGCCGTCGCGGGTCAGACCCGCGCCCTTGACAATCTCGTCGTCCCAGTTGAGCGCCAACGCTCCCGTCTTCTTGTCCACGATCAGCGAAACGAAGTTGAACAGGTTGCGGGCATAGAGGTTGGAGGAATCCACCGCGAGCCGCGACGGCAGATTGGAATAGCCCATGATGGTGACGCCGTGCTTCTCGACTACCTGGTCGCAGGCGGTCAGCGGGCAATTGCCGCCCTGCTCCGCCGCCAGATCGACGATCACCGAGCCTGGCTTCATGGTTGCCACCATCTCCTCGGTGACCAACACCGGCGCTCTTCGCCCCGGGATCAGCGCGGTGGTGATGACGATGTCCTGCTTCTTGATGTGCTCGGCCACCAGCGCCGCCTGCTTTGCCTGATATTCCGCCGACATGGGCTTGGCGTAGCCGGCAGCGGTCTCCGCCTGCTTGAACTCGTCGTCGATCACCGCGACGAAGGTGGCACCCAGCGACTCCACCTGCTCCTTGGTGGCAGGACGAACGTCCGTCGCCGACACGATGGCGCCGAGCCGCCGCGCGGTGGCGATGGCCTGCAGTCCCGCCACGCCCACGCCCATGATGAAGGCGCGCGCCGGCGCGATGGTGCCGGCCGCCGTCATCATCATCGGGAAGGCGCGGCCGAAGCTTGCCGCCGCGTCGATCACCGCCTTGTAGCCGGCGAGATTGGCTTGTGAGGACAGCGCGTCCATCGCCTGCGCGCGGGAAATGCGCGGGATGAATTCCATGGCGAAGGCATCGACCCCCTGCGCCGCCAGCCGGCTGACCGTGTCTTTCTCCGTGAATGGAGCAAGCAGCGCCACCAGCACCGCGCCCTTCTTCAGGCCGGCAATCTCGTCCGGCTCAGGCCCTCGCACCTTGAGCACGATGTCGGCCTCGCGGAGCGCGCTCGCGGCATCGGGTGCGATCAGCGCGCCGGCCGCCGTGTAATCGGCATCGGCAAAATGCGCGCCTGCGCCGGCGGCGGTCTCGACGATCACGTCGAGCCCAAGTCCCTTGAGCTTCTTCACCGTCTCCGGCGTGGCGGCAACGCGCGCTTCGCCGGGGCGGCGCTCCTTGAGGATGGCGAGCTTCATGGGCTGGGGCGCGGCCCTGCTCTAATTGTGGGTGCGGAAGAGGACGAGAAGAAACATGATGATGATGGTGCCGATGATCTGCCATTTGATCAGCTTGAGAAAGCCGTTCCAGGTCTTCAGGTGCTCCTTGAAATCGGCGCTGTCGTTATCGTCGTGCCCGGTCGAATCGGCCATTTCCTGTCCCCAAAGGTCGCGCGGCGGCGGACTATAGCAAAGCGGATTCCGGCGGCAACCGCCCGCCGCTGCGGCGGGTCGCCACCGAATGGTTCCAGTCGGCCAGCAGGGCCCGCAGCGCCGCCACCAGCGCCAAGGGCTGGTCCAGCATCACATGGTGCTGCGCCTCCGGGATGCTGACGACCGGAGCTGCCCGGCCCAGAAGGTTGAACATGTACTCGCCGATACTGGGCGGCATCAGGATCGATTTCTCACCCCGGAAGATGGCAATTCGGCATTTGGTCGCCTTCAGCCGGGCGGCCGTGTCGCCGATGGAGAAGCGCTGCCAGATGGCCGGATCGAACTTCCAGGTGAAGCCGCCCTCCACCGGCTTCAGCGAGCGCCGCGCCACCCAGTCGACCAAATAGAGATTGTCGCAGGATTGCGGCGGCAGCAGCCGGAAGCGGGCCAGCGCGGCAGCCATGTCCGGATAGACCTTGTGCGGCTTGAGCTCGCGTTTGGGCGGTCCGCCGGGCCGATCGGGCGGATTGACCGGCGAATCGACGATCACCGTGCCGGCCAGCCTGTCGCCATGCAGCGCGCCGGTCAGCATGGTGACGAAGCCGCCGAAGCTGTGGCCCACGATGATGGGCGGCTCGGCGACGGCGAACATGCCGCTCGCTTCGCATATCGCCAGTTGCTCCGCGACGAAGCCTTCCATCGCGTAGCTCTGGCGCCAATCCGAATCGCCCATACCGGACAGATCCATGGCGGCCACGTTGTAGTCGCTGGCCAGGAACGGCGCGATGAAGCTCCACCAGGCGGCATGGGCGGCATTGCCGTGAACGAGCAAGAGTCCGGGCTTGGCCTTGTCGCCCCAGCGCAGATAGTGAATGCGCGCGCCTTCGACCTCGACCCGCCCGCTCTCCGGCTCGATGGCCACAGTTCGGTGAAACCATTCGGGCGCCGGCGGGATCTCACCCGCCAACGGCGCCAGCGGTCCCTCCGCCGGCAGCACGAAGGGAAAGCGCGACGACTCGCTGTCGTTGGGTCCCTGCGCGCTCATCTGACGGACATCCTCAACCGTGCCACTCCAGCCAGCCGCCGTGATGATGGCAGAGGCCGAGTGTGCGCACCTCTCTCACGCCATCGTGGTAGCGGCCGAGCAGCAGCGGCGCCTCGCCGACGCGTTCGGGACTGCCCTCGGCACTGAGTCGCCAGACCGGGCGGCGCAGACCGGCCATCGTGAGGATGTGTTCGAGCGATTCGCGCATCTCTTCGGAGAATTGGTAGGTGACATAGGTGTGGTAGACGCAAACGGTGCGGTCTTCCGGGACCTCGGCCAGCGCCTCCGGCAGCAGGGACAAGGCGTTGCCGGCGCGGATTTCCACGCTTTCGCGCAGGAAGACGTCGATCGCTTTCTCCAGGCGTGCGAAACGCGGCAGATTGTCGGGCCATACCAGCGCTTTGAGCCAATCGCGCCACCAAGATTGTTTGAGATCGACCGGATTGAGCTCGAGGCCCACCCGGCTGGCGACTCTCGGCGCGGGACCCAACGGCGGAATCTTGTCGCCGCGCAATTCGCAATCGATGGTGAGCGCGGCATTCTCGCGACCTGTGAAATATTCCTCGGCGCCGCGCAGATAGCGCACCCGGTAGCGATCCCAGATCAGGTTCAGACCGGCGCTCGGGCCCACCTCGATCAACGCCAGCGGCTCGCCGGTCTCCGCCGCCAGCGCCCGGAAGCCCGCATGCAGCGCCGAGGAGCGGCCCACTTCGTTGGTGTTGGTCACGCCTTTGGCGACAAGCTCCGCGACCTCTCCGCGATGCGTCAGCACGAAGTCCTTGAACGCCGGAAAAGCGTCGTCGGTCAGCGAATGCCCGCCGTTGAGGTTCGGATAGAAACGGCGCAGCGGATGATCGGCGCCGCGCAGCAAGAGGAAATGCACCGCCGCCAGAAGGATGTTCGCCATCGGCTGGCCTGGCTTCACATGCGAGGCGATTTCTTTGAGTTCGTCGTCCTGCCCCACGCCGCGGATGATCTGCACATAGAGCGGCGCATTGGCCCGCTCGCACTCGCGCAGGAAATAGTCCCAGTAGTCGAAGCCTTGCTTCATGTCCCCTCCGGCAGCGGCACGTGGGCCTCCTTGAAAGCCGCCCGTTGCCGCTTGGCAAGGGCGTCCACGTCGAAATTGGCGATTTCCTCTTCGAACAGCCTATGAAAGTTCAGCTCTGCGCCGAGGCGGATCAGGGCGCTCGCCAACCCGATGGCGGCGCGGTCCATGAACACAAATTCGCGCGGCGGCTTGATGCCGCCCAGTGCTCTCAGCTTGGCATGAACCTCGTTGGCCTGCTTGAGGCCATACTCCGCCGCCGCCACGCCGTCATCCACCAGCCGCACGCGGTCGTCGAGCAGCGGCGTGAAGATGAAGCGGGCCCACAGATTCAGCACCTCGACCAACTCAGGCGATAGTTTGGTGAATCCCCAGGCGCGGTAGGCCTCTGCCGAAAGCGCGTCGTCTTTCGCCTGGATGGCGCGATAGAGATCGATCACCCCCTTGACGAAGCCCGGCGCAAAAGCCCGCACGCAGCCGTAGTCCAGCAGATTGATGCCGCCATCCGTCCGAACCGTGTAGTTGCCCAGATGCGGATCGCCGTGGATCACGCCGTAGCGGGCGAACGGCCGCCACCAGGCCTTGAAGAGGGCCACTGACGCGGCGTTGCGCAGCTTCTTATGCGATTTCGCGGCTTCGAGGATTGGCGTTCCTTCCAGCCAGGTCATGGTGAGCAGCCGCTTGGTGGACAGCGCCGCCACCGGCTCCGGCACGGCGATGTCGGGCCGATCGCTCAGCATCAGCGTATAGAGCCGCATATGCGCCGCTTCGCGAATGTAGTCCAGTTCTTCGGCGAGGCGTGCCGCGATTTCCTCGCCGATCTCGCGCGTATCGATGGTGGGATCGATGCCGCGCTGCAGGCTCAGCACCGTCTTCAACTGTCGCACGTCGGCCTGAACCGCCGCGCCCATGTCGGGATATTGCAGCTTGCAGGCGAGCGCGGCTCCGTCCTTGGCCACCGCGCGATGCACCTGCCCCAGCGACGCTGCGGCGGCGGCTTCGCGATCGAAACTCTTGAACTTCTTCTCCCAGTCCGGCCCAAGCTCCGCCTGCATGCGGCGGCGCACGAAGGCCGCCCCCATCGGCGGCGCGTTCGTCTGCAGCGTCAGCAAAGGCGCCGCGACCTCCGGCGGCAGCACGCCGGGCACCGTGGCGACGAATTGCGCCACCTTCATCACGGGACCGCGCAGATTGCCCAATACCTGCGTGAGATCGGCCGCATTGGCGGCGCTGATGACATCGGTGCCGGCGAGCCTTCGCGCCGCGCCGCGCGCCGCCACCCCGCTCAATCCAGCCGAGACACGCGCGAAGCGGCTCAGCCGGCGGGTGAAGCCGTCCTCGGATTTGTCCTCACTCATGACCCGGCCAGATAGGCGCTTTCACATCGCTTTACCATTCCTTCACCAAGGCGCGGGGGATCGCTCGTTCGGGCGCGCAATTCTGCGAGAAAGGCGGCCGGCATGTGTCGCAAAGCGGGACCTTAAACGTGACTTTTACCTTTCAGGGGCGACCATCGGGGCAAAGGGATAGGCGAGCGATGGCCCAACACATTCTGATTGTCGATGACGACCCCGTCCAGCGCAGGTTGCTCGAGGCCGCGATCAGCCGGTCGGGCATGACGGTCGTCACCGCGCCCGGCGGACAACCCGCGCTCGACCTGCTCTATGGGCCGCGCGGCGAGCAGATCGCGCTGGTGCTGCTCGATCTGGTGATGCCGGACATGGACGGCCTCACCGTGCTCGGCAAGCTGCACGCCTCCCATCCCGACCTGCCGGTGATCGTGTTGACCGCGAAAGGCGGCATCGATTCCGCCGTCGAAGCCATGCGCGCCGGCGCCAGCGATTTCCTGGTCAAGCCCGCGAGCCCGGAGCGTATCACCGTCTCCATCCGCAACGCGCTCAAGATCGGCACGCTGTCGGGCGAAGTGACGCGCCTGAAAAAGAAATCGGAAAACCGGCTCGCCTTCGACGACCTGGTCGCCAGGAGCTCGGAAATGCGCCAGGTGATCCGCCTGGGCCAGCGCGCGGCGCAATCCAACATCCCCATTCTGATCGAAGGCGAATCCGGCGTCGGCAAGGAGCTGGTGGCGCGCGCCATACAGGGCTCGTCCGAGCGCGCCGGCAAACCGTTCGTCACCGTCAATTGCGGCGCCATTCCCGAAAACCTGGTCGAGTCGATCCTGTTCGGTCATGAGAAGGGCTCCTTCACCGGCGCCAGCGACAAACATCTCGGCAAATTCCAGGAGGCCGACGGCGGCACGCTGTTCCTCGACGAGATCGGCGAGCTGCGCCTGGACATGCAGGTCAAGCTGCTGCGCGCGCTGCAGGAAGGCGAGATCGATCCCATCGGCTCCAAGCGCCCGGTTCGCGTCGACGTGCGCATCATCTCCGCCACCAATCGCGATCTCGCCGAATTCACCCGCGACGGGCAGTTCCGCGAAGACCTCTATTACCGGCTCAACGTGTTCCCCATCTTCGTGCCGCCCTTGCGGCAGCGGCGGGAAGACATCCAGGCGCTGGGGCGGCATTTCATCTCCCGCTTCGCGGCCGAGGAGAACAAGCCGGTCACCGCGCTCACGCCGGAAGCGGCCGACCTGATCGAGCGTTTTGCCTGGCCCGGCAACGTTCGTCAGCTGGAGAACACCATTTTCCGCGCCGTCGTGCTGTGCGACGCGAACATTCTGGACGTTTGCGACTTTCCCCAGATCGCGGCCGCCATGGGCGTCGACGTGCGCCAGCGCGCGCTGCTGCCGCAGCCGCAGATGCGGGCGGCGCTGACAAGCACACCGGTGCGTTCGGCGCCGGCCATGGTCAGCGCTTCGCCCTACGGCATGTCGGCGACGGATCCCACCGGCCATATGCGCCGGCTGGAAGACATTGAATCGGAAATGATCCGCATGGCGATCTCGCGCTACGAGGGCCATATGTCGGAGGTGGCGCGCCGTCTCGGCATCGGCCGCTCCACGCTCTACCGCAAGCTCAAGGACTTCGGCCTCGAGCAGCATATCTCGGGCGAAGAGCCGGTGGCGGAAGCCGCCGAAGAAAGCCGCCTCGCCGGATAGCTACTGCCGCATCCCCAGCGCGCTCAGATAGAGATCGAGCACGGCTTCCTGCTCCTGACGGTCGGCGCGGTCGAGCTTTCTGAGGCGCACCACCTGACGCATGATCTTGGTGTCGAAGCCCTGTCCCTTCGCTTCGGAATAGACTTCGCGGATGTCCGCGGTCAGCGCCGCTTTCTCTTCCTCCAGCCGCTCGACGCGCTCGACCAGCGAGCGCAGATGTTCCTTGGCGAAGCCGGTTTTGGACATTCGATCGATCCGCAATTCTTGGGCGCGCGGAACCTAGCCCGCGAGCCGCGACAACCGCAACGCGGCCAAGCGCGCTAGCTGTGAGTCTTTTGGGCGCGCTCGAAGGCCGCTTGCTGCTCCGGCGTCACCTCGCGCTGATGGCGCTGCTTCCACTCCGACGGCGGCATGCCATAGACCAGCTCGCGCGCCGCATCCTTGCCGAGCTCGACGCCCCGCGCCGCGGCGGCTTCGCGATACCAGTCGCCCAGGCAGTTGCGGCAGAAGCCCGCCGTGATCATCATGTCGATGTTCTGCACGTCGGTGCGCTGGCGCAGATGCGCCACCAGCCGGCGGAACACGGCCGCTTCCAATTCGGTTTCCAACTGCGTGTCCATGGTTTCCATCCCGCGCCTCAAAAGCGCCGCGATCCCGATTATACTTCTTCGTCAAGGATAGCCGATTGATCAGATTTCTCGCCATCTTCTTCGCGCTGCTGCTCGCGGCGCCGGCGCACGCCGCGCTCACCGTCTGCAACAAGGCGAAGCGTCCGGCCAAGGTGGCCCTGGCCCGCTTTGCCGGTGCGGATTGGAAAAGCCAAGGCTGGTGGACCTTGGCCCCCAAAACCTGCGGCGTGCTCGTCAAGGGAACCCTCGATTCCCGCTACTATTACCTTTATGCGACGGATGGCGGCGCCGGAACCTGGGGCGGCGATCACGGATTTTGTATAGCAGGGGCGGGCCGATTCGAGATTCTCGGCCGGGGCGGATGCGCCGCCCGTGGCTTTGACCGCAAAGGATTCTTCGAAGTGGACACCGGCAACCTGATCGACGCCACCCAGTCGCTTTCGGACTAGCCATGCGGCGCGGACGCAAGATCAAGATTCTCGCCACGCTCGGCCCCGCCTCCTCCTCTCCGGAGGGAATCGCGGCGCTGTTCCGGGCCGGAGCCGATGTCTTCCGCATCAACATGAGTCACAACTCGCCGCAGTCGCTGGCCGATATCCATGCCCGCGTGCGTGCGCTGGAGCAGAACGAAGGCCGGCCGATCGGCATTCTGGTCGATCTGCAGGGCCCCAAGATCCGGCTGGGCAAGCTGCCCGGCGGCAAGATTACCTTGCACGAAGGCGACCGCATTCGGCTGGTGCGCGAAGCAGCCTCGGACGACCCGAAGGTGCTGCCCATTCCGCATGGCGAAGTCTTCGCGGCACTCCGGCAGAGGCACTGCCTGATGATCGACGACGGCAAGGTGCGGCTGCGCACCTGGGCTTCGAAGCCCGACTCCGCGGAGGCGATCGTCGAGCTGGGCGGCGAGATCAAGGACCGCAAAGGCGTCAACCTCCCCGATACGCTGCTGCCGCTCTCCGCCATGACCGACAAGGACCGCGGCGATCTCGCCGCCGCGCTCGATCTCGGCGTCGACTGGGTGGCGCTCTCCTTCGTGCAGCGGCCCGACGACGTGGCCGAATTGCGCAAGCTCGCGGCCGGCCGCGCCGCCATCCTGGCCAAGATCGAAAAGCCCAAGGCGCTGGACTCGCTCGCCGAGATTCTGGAACTCTCCGATGCGCTGATGGTGGCGCGCGGAGATCTCGGCGTGGAGCTGCCGCTGGAGACCGTGCCCATAAGGCAGAAGCAGATCACCCGCGCCGCGCGCAAGGCCGGCAAGCCGGTCGTGGTTGCTACCCAGATGCTGGAATCCATGATCGAGGCGCCGGCCCCCACCCGTGCCGAAGTTTCCGACGTTGCCACCGCGGTGTTCGAAGGCGCCGACGCCGTGATGCTGTCGGCCGAGACCGCCACCGGCAAGCATCCCGTCGAGGCCGTCGCCATGATGGACAGGATCGCCATCGCGGTGGAAAGCGATCCGCTGTTCCAATCGACGATCGACGCGCAGAGGAGCGCGCCGGAGGAGACCACGCCCGACGCCATCATGGCCGCAGTCTACCAAGTGACGCACACCATCCATGCGCGCGCCATCGTCAGCTGGACCAAGTCCGGCTCGACGGCGCTGCGCGCCGCGCGGGAGCGGCCGGAAGCGCCGATCATCGCGCTGACGCCAAGCATCGATACCGCGCGGCGTCTGTCGCTCGCCTGGGGCCTGCATTGCGTACTGACCGAGGACGCCCACGATCTCGACGACGTGGTCGAGCGCGCCGCCGAGATCGCCTATCGCGAAGGCTTTGCCAGGTCGGGCGAGCGGATCGTCATCACCGCCGGCGTGCCGCTCGGCACCTCCGGCTCGACCAATCTGCTGCGCGTGGCCTTCGTCGGCGGCAAATAGCCGTTCGAACCGACGAGCGCGGAGCTAACGGGGTCGCTGACGACTACTTGGCGGCGCTCGAATTCAGAGGTTTCGGCGGCGCCTCGTGCTCGGTCAAGCTGACGGGGAGGTTCTGCGACGATGACAGTGTGTGCGCCCACGGATTCATCCCGATACAGTAGCCCGTCAGATCTCCGCAGGCGCGAATCTCGCCCGTGTCGCTATCCTCGACCACGATGATCGCCTGATCGTCGATGGTTCTCGCTTTTGGTGTGACATTCGGCGCATCGGCGCCGACGATCTTGCTCCATTGTGTGCTGGGATTGTAAATTCCAATACCGACATATCGACCGTGATGCGTCGAACTCTCCAACTGTGGTTTCTCACATCCGAACAAACCGGCCGCAACGAGCATTGCGGCGCCGATGGCCAACGGCCTCATTGCTCTATCTCCCACGACGGCAACGCACAGCCGTTCGCTCGCGGTGCCGTTATGACTCGTCGTGCAGTAGTTTGTCGGAAATAGGGCGTCTTAGAGGGTCTCGCCTTCAACCTCGTGCGACAGGCCGCGCACCTTGCGCGCGATGTCGTCGAAATTGGGATCGAGCGCCAGGACCTTGCGATAGAGCCGGAGCGCGCCGGGCTTGTCGTCATATTCCTCGAGCTTGCTCGCGAGTTCCGCCAGCGCCGCGAAGTTGCGCGGATTGAGCGAGACCGCCTTCTCCAGGCAAAACATGGCGCCTTCGTCGTCGCCGGCCGCGGCTTGCAAGATGCCGCGCTGGTGCCAGGCTTCGGCGAAGTCCGGCGCGATGTCGGTGATGGCGGACAACAACTTCTTTGCCGTATCCGCATCGCCGCCGTGCAGCGACGCCGCCGCGCGGGTCATCAGCAGGTCGACCGTGGGGCTGCCGGAACGCTCGAAGGCGGAGAGAATTTTCTCCTCGATGGGCTTGGCTTCTTCCGGCGAGCCGGCCTTGGCGAGTTCGCCGAACAGCTTGTCGATCACATTCGATGCCTGGGCCTGAACCGGCCGTTTCGCCGGCGCGGCCACCGCGTTGGTTGCAAGCGTGGACAGAACCGCAATGGCAATCAAAGCGCGCATGGCTCGACTCTAATTCATCGTCCTGTGCTTCGTCATCACGTGATCGCGACGGCCGGATGCGATTGCGCCGGGTTCCGGCCCGCCCTCGGCCCAGTCGATCAGTTCGGCGATGTGCACGACGGGCAGCGCTTCGGGGCCGCTCAGGTGCTGCAGGCAGCCGATGTTGGAGGTCGCCACCGCGTCCGGCCCGACCGTTTCGATGTTCGCCAGCTTGCGGGCCCGCAGCGCCTGCGCGATTTCCGGCTGCAGCAGGCTGTAGCTCCCCGCCGACCCGCAGCACAGATGTCCTTCCGGGATGGCGAGGACCTCGAAGCCGGCCGCCGCAAGCAATTCCGCGCCGTCCGGCCGGCGCAAGCCATGTTGCAGCGAACAGGGCAGGTGCAGCGCCACGCGCAAGCTGCGCGGCGGCTCCGATGGGCGCGGCGTCACCAGTTCTGAAAACGTCCGCAAGGTCGCGGCAAAATTGCCGGCGCGGTCCTGCCATTCCGGATCGCCCAAGAACAGATGCGGGTAATCCTCGATATGCGCCGCGCAGCCCGTGGCCGTGATGAGGACGCCGTCGAACGCGCCGCTGCCGCCGGCCTGCTCGAAAGCCTCGATCGCGCGCCTGGCCCAGGCCTTCGCCTCGTCCTCGCGGCCGAGATGATGGGACAGCGCGCCGCAACAGCCGGCGCCCTCCAGCGGCGTCAAAGCGATCCCGCGCCGCGCCAACACGCGCGCCACCGCCTCATCGATCTCCGGCGCCATCGCCTGCTGCACGCAACCGCGCAGCAGAGCCACGCGCCGCGGATTGGCTCCCGCATCGATGGAACGCGCCGGACTATGCGTGCGTCCAATGCGTGTACCGGTCCGTGCCATCGCGCCAAGCCGTCCCGGCAGCAATCGCGTCAGCGGCGAAAAGATTTGCGCAAGCGACAGCGCCATTCTTGCAAGAGCGGGATGCGGCAGCACGGTTGCAACAATCCAGCGCATCAGCCGGTCCGCCAACGGGCGGCGATAGCGCGTCTCGATATGGGCGCGCGAAAGATCGATCAGGCGGGCGTAATCGACGCCGGAAGGACACGCCGATCGGCAGCCGAGGCACGACAGGCAGCGGTCGAGATGCAGCACGGTTTCGGCCGATGGCGCGGCGTCCTCCTCCAGCATCTGCTGCATCATGACGATGCGGCCGCGCGGAGAGTCGCGCTCGTCTCCCAGCAGCACATAGGTGGGGCAGCTGGCGGTGCAGATGCCGCAATGGACGCAGGCGCGCAGATTTCGCTCCGCTTCGGCCAGCGCCGGATCGGCAAGCTGCGCGAGTTGGAACGCGGTGCGCATCACACGCCCTCCCACATCCGGCCGGGATTGAACAGGCCGAGCGGATCAAATGCGGCCTTTACCCGCCGGGTGAGTTGCGCTCGCACGGCATCTTCCGGCTCGAAGACCGCAATACGCCTGCGCTCGGTTTCCGGCGCCCGCATGAGCACCGCGCGACCGTCGGATTGATGCGCAATCTCGCGCATGTCGGAGTCGGTGCCCAACCACAACAAGCTACCGGCCCAATCGGCGAGCCAGAGCGACGGCGAAACTTGCGCAAGCAATTCTGCTGCCCGCGACGGCGGCAGCGTGACGCGCCACACATTCAGACTGGTGTCCGCGAAAACACGTCCGCCGCCTATCCGGCGAAAGACATCGCCTTCGCATTCGGCGATTGTCCTGTCGTCACAAAGCTCGCGCAGCATCGCGATCTTCTCCTGCAGCGCCGCGGCCGAGCCCTCCAAGCGCATTATGGCCGCGCCACTGCCGATCTCGCCGAACTCGGCGAAGAAGTCTCCGGCACAATCGGGGACGAAGGCCAGTCCCGTCGCTTCCAGCGGGCTTGACCAAACGCGACGCAGCAGCGCGAAACCCGCCTCTGCCGCAACGTTTCGCACAAGCAGAACCCGAGCCAGCGGAGCGCGCGGCACCACGCGCAGTGTCACTTCGGTCAGCGGCCCGAGAATCCCCATGGCGCCGCACATCAGCTTGGGCAGGTCGAAGCCGGTGACGTTCTTCACCACGCGGCCGCCGGCTTTGTACGCCTCGCCCAATCCGTTCACCGCGCGAAAGCCCAGCAGATGATCGCGAGCGCGGCCGTAGCGGATCGCCGCCGAACCGCTCGCATCCGCCGCAAGCACGCCGCCGATGGTCGCGCAATTTGCCGATGAACCGAACAGCGGACCCCAATCCGCGGGCTCGAAGCCGAGGCGCTGGTTCTTCTCGCCGAGCATCGCCTCGATCTCCGCAACGGGGGTTCCCGCCAGCGCCGTGATCACCAGCTCATCCGGCTCGTATTTCAGGATGCCGCTCAAACCCGAAACGTCGAGCATGTCGTCGCACGCAACCGGCCGGCCCAGCCCACGCTTGGTGCCGGCGCCCACGATCTCCATGGTGCGCTTCGCCTTGCGCGCGGTGCGCACCGCTTCCACGACCTCCGCCTCGCTGCGAGCCGAAATCCGCGCCATCACAGCCGCGGCAGGTTGGCAAACGGCATGCGGCCGGCTTTCACATGCATATGCCCGCCCTCGACGCAGGCCGAGAGCGTGGGAAACACCTTGCCGGGATTGAACAACCCGTCCCCATCGAAGGCGCACTTCAACCGCTGCTGCTGGGCCAGATCGGTTTCCGAGAACATCGCCGGCATCAGGTCGCGCTTCTCGATGCCCACGCCGTGCTCGCCGGTCAGCACCCCGCCCACTTCGACGCACAGCCTGAGGATATCCGCGCCGAACGCTTCCGCGCGATCGAGTTCGCCCTTCTTCATGGCGTCGAAGATGATCAGCGGATGCAAATTTCCGTCGCCGGCGTGGAACACGTTGCAGAAACCGAGGCCGCACGCTTCCGACATCTCCGCCATGCGGGCCAGCACGTCGGGCAGGGCGCGGCGCGGGATGGTGCCGTCCATGCACAGCATGTCGGGCGCCAAACGGCCCATCGCCGGAAAAGCGGACTTGCGCCCCAGCCACAACCGCGCGCGTTCCGCTTCGTCCTTCGCTTCGCGAATTTCGTGCGCGCGGCTGGCGCGGGCGATTTCGATCACGCGCGCCACTGCCTCCTCGACCTCCGCCGCCAGACCGTCGAGCTCAACGATCAGAATGGCATCGGCCACCGGATAGCCGACGGCGCAATAGTCCTCGACGGCGCGGATGCAGCGCCGGTCCATGAACTCCATGGCGGCCGGAACGATGCCGGCGGCGATGATGGCGGCCACGCAGGCGCCGGCATCCGGCACAGAGTGAAACGCCGCGAGCAAGGTGCGCGCCACCGGAGCCTTGGGCAGAATGCGCAGCGTGGCCTCCACCACCACGCCCAGCAAACCTTCCGAGCCCGCGACGATGCCGAGAAGATCGAGCCCGTCGCCGCCCAGGGCCTTGCCGCCCAGTTTCACGCGCTCGCCGCCGGGCAGCGCCAGCTCCACGCCGAGCAGATTGTGCGTCGTCAGTCCGTATTTCAGGCAGTGCAGACCGCCGGCGTTCTCTGCCACGTTGCCGCCGATGGTGCAGGCGATCTGGCTGGAGGGATCCGGTGCGTAGTAGAAGCCGCTTTTTTCCACCGCGCGGGTGATGGCGAGGTTGGTCACGCCGGGCTCCGCCACCACGCAGCGATTGTCGAAATCGATCTCCACAATGCGGTTCATCCGCGACAGGCCGAGCAGGATTCCGTCGGCCCGCGGCAGCGCGCCGCCGGAGAGCGAGGTGCCGGCGCCGCGGGGCACGATGGGCACCTGCGCCTGCTGCGCGAAGACCAGCACCGCGGAGACCTGTTCTTTCGTCTTGGGCAGCACGCAGACCAGCGGCGCCTGGCGATAGGCGGTCAACGCGTCGCCGTCGTACGCCGCCAGCCCCGCCCGCTCCGACACCACGCCGTCGGGAACGATCTGCCGGAGCGCCGCGACGATGTCGCGCCGGCGGATGAGGATCTCCGGGTTTGGCTCGGCCAGTTCCATAGCGGGCGAGTATAGCGGTTTTCGAAAACCCCGGCCGCCCGGGGTTTTTCGCGTGAAAATCTCGGCGAAATCGCTCGGATTCTCGGGGTCGTTTTGGACGCAATACGAGCGTCGACGGCTTGCCAAGCCGTAGCTCGCGGGAACTAGCCCGCCTTCGCCAAGTGGCTACGGCGTGGCAGCCTTCCTCGCTTTCGCGAGCGAAGGCTGGAATCGGGTTTTTCGGAATCTTCTCAATGAGGCGGATCGTGCATTCGTGTTTCCCCAAGAAAGAAAAAGGGTTCTCACGCGGAGGTCGCGGAGGAATGAAACCATTCGTGTTCCCCTTCCCCCCTTGTGGCCGCCTTCGCTGAAGCTACGGCGTGCCAAGTGAGTCTCACTTGCCGCGGCGAAGCCTTTAGGCGGAGCCGGGGGG
>DATCOJ010000132.1:0-4162 GCA_036564785.1 Rhizomicrobium sp.
CTCCCGCGACGAGGCGCAGGTGCTGGCGCAGGAGATGGGGCGCCTCAAGGCGCGGCCGCCGCTGTTCTCCTTCGGATTGTGGATGCTGGGACCGGTGCTGCTCGAATACGCCAACGAGGAGCAGAAGAAGGAGCACCTGCCCAAAATCGCGCGCGGCGAAATCCGCTGGTGCCAGGGCTATTCGGAGCCGGGCGCCGGCAGCGACCTCGCCGGCCTGCGCACCCGCTGCGAAGACAAGGGCGACCACTTCCTCGTCAACGGCCAGAAGATCTGGACCAGCTACGCCGACCAGGCCGACTGGATCTTCTGCCTGGTGCGCACCGATACGACGAAGAAGCATGAAGGCATTTCCTTCATCCTGTTCGACATGGCCTCGCCCGGCGTGGAGGCGCGGCCGATCCGGCTCATCTCCGGTGGCTCGCCGTTCTGCGAGACCTTCTTCACCGATGTGAAGGTGCCGAAGGAAAATCTGGTCGGCCGGCTGAACGGCGGCTGGGAGATCGCCAAGCGCCTGCTGCAATACGAGCGGCAGAATATCTCCTCCGGCGGCTTCGGCGGCGGTTCCGGCGTCGAGCTGGAGGACGTGGCCAAGCGCTATGTGGGCGACGAGGGCGGCCGCATAGCCGATGCGGATCTGCGCGCGCGCATCGCCGCGCACCGCATGGAAGCGCGCGCCTTCACGCTCACCGTGCGGCGGCTGGAGGAGGAAGCGAAGTCGCAGAAGGGCCCGAGCCCGGCCACCTCGATCATCAAATACGAGGCCGCCAAGCTCAATCAGGAACGCTGCGAGCTGATGGTGGAAGCCATGGGTCTGCAGGGATTGGGCTGGGAGGGCGAGGGCTTCCTACCGGCCGAGATCGCCGCGACGCGGAGCTGGCTGCGCTCCAAGGGCAATTCCATCGAAGGCGGCACGTCGGAAGTCAATCTTAACGTGGTCGCCAAGCGCGTGCTCGGCCTCCTGGATCATCAGTGATGAGCGCGCTCAACGAAGAACAAACCCTGCTGCGCGATTCCGCGAAAGCCTGGGTGCGCGAGAAATCGCCGGTGACGGCGCTGCGCCGCTTGCGCGATTCCGGCAGCGCCGACGGTTTCGACCGTGCCGCCTGGCGCGAGATGAGCGAGATGGGCTGGGCCGGCGTACTCATTCCGGAGGAATACGGCGGCTCCGGCCTCGGCTATCACACGATGGGGCTGCTGCTGGAGGAAACCGGACGGACCCTCACCGCCTCGCCCCTGCTGTCGACCGCGTTGCTGGCGGCGAGCGCGCTGATCCTTGGCGGCAGTGCGTCGCAGAAAGACAAATGGCTGCCGAAGATCGCCGAGGGCAAGACAATCGCGGCCCTGGCGGTCGATGAGGAGGCGCATCACGCGCCGGAAAAGATCGCACTGAAGGCGATGAAGTCCGGCAGCGGTTATTCGCTGAGCGGCACCAAGCATTACGTACCGGACGGCGGTGCGGCGGATGTGATCGTCGTCACAGCGCGGACGTCAGGCAAACCCGGCGACAAAAACGGCATCACGCTGTTTCTGGTGGAAGGCAGCGCCAAGGGCCTGTCGCGCCAGAGCTTGCACAGCGTCGACAGCCGCGGCGTTGCCAACCTCGCCTTCGACAATGTCGCGGTCGATACCGATGCGGTGCTTGGCTCGGTGGACGCGGGCTTCGATGTGCTGGATGCGGTGCTCGATCGCGCCCGCGCCGGATTGGCGGCGGAGATGCTCGGCGCCGCGGCGCAGAGCTTCGAGATCACGCTAGACTATCTCAAGACCCGAACCCAGTTCGGTCAGGCCATCGGCACCTTCCAGGCGCTGCAGCACCGCGCCGCCAAGATGTTCACCGAGCTGGAGCTGACCCGCTCCTGCGTAGAGGCGGCGCTCGACGCCATCGACCGCAACGCCAACGACGTTCCGGCGCTGTGCTCGCTCGCCAAGGCGCGGGCCGGCGACCTCTGGCATCTCGTCTCCAACGAGATGGTGCAGATGCATGGCGGCATCGGCATGACCGACGCGCACGATGCCGGGCTCTATCTGAAGCGCGCCCGCGTGGCGGAAGCGCTCTACGGCAACTCCGCCTTCCACCGCGACCGCTACGCGAGCCTGATGGGATATTAATTCTGTATTTCCGCGAATGCGGCCGGCCCGATGCAATTGTGCGTGCGTCGACACGGCAGTATCGTGAGCGGTTGAAGCACTCGGGAGCCGTCAAATGAAAAAACTCACCGTTGGAGCACTGTCCTTCGCGGCGTTGCTGGCAACAGGCGCCGCCAATGGCGCTCAATACGACCTTTCCTCGCTCTTCATGAGCTCTGGCAATCCCCAGACGACGCTCGCCTACGGGAACAACAAAGTGCACGACGAAATGGTGAACTGTCCCGACACGTCCTGCATGGTCGCGCTGGTGGCGACGGACCAATTCTGTCCCGTCGATGTCAGCGCCCAACAACAGGCTTTCCGCATCCGGATCTATGTGGACGGGGTTCTCAAGAGGGATACCTGGGTCTGGGGCCGGGGTGACGGTCCAGCCGGCGTGCAGATCGCATGCCGGGGCGCGGAGTCGGCGAGCAACGTCGGCATCTCATCCGGCGCGCATACTATGAGTCTCTACACCTATTGGCCGTGGCAGTTCGTGCCGGCGACGCAGGGGGCGTGGACCGTCAACTATTTCGTCTCGACTCCGCATCACTAGGCGGCGCGTCGCGCGCAAAAACGGAACGGACCTACTTCACGATCACGTTCGAGGTCGTGCCCGGGGGCAGCTGGTCGATGACGAGCAGCTTGACCGGCGCCGCGCCGTTGTTCTTGCCGAAATGCCAGGTGTCGGTCATCTCGACGAGAAAGCCGCCGGCCGGCACGTCGAAGACCTTGCCGGTTTCCGTGTTGGTGACGGTGAGCGTGCCTTCCAGCACATAGACGTAGTGCGGATAGGGATGCTTGTGCACCGCGAGCGCGGCGCCCGGCGGGAAGGTCGCCAGCGACACCGCCACATGGGGATTGGCCGGCACCTCGATCTTCTGGCCGGTCACCGTGGTGTCGGTCGAGAACACCGGCGCCACCGTCACCTTCGGCGCCTCGGCGGCTTGCGCTGCCAGCGCGGCGGTCATCGAGAATAAGGTGCCAATGACGATCGTCAGAGCGCGCATGCGAGTCTCCTATCTCAATTTACCTCCCCCAACGCGGGGAGGTCGAAATGCTTGAGCGTAGCGAAGCATTTCGGGTGGGGGGATGTTCATCGCGATCCACCCCCCAGCCGGAGCAATTCTCGCTTCGCTCGACTTGCTCCGACCTCCCCGCGTTGGGGGAGGTAAGAAGAATGTCCCCGCGTTGGGGCAGGTAAAGTCTAACCGCGGCCCACCACCGGCAGCGAGCTCGACAGCCCGCCGTCCACCGCGATGGCCTGGCCGTTGACGTAAGAGGCCTCGTCGCTTGCCAGGAACAGCGCGGTGGCGGCGATCTCCTCCGGATGGCCGTAGCGCCGCAGCGGATTGAGCTGGCCGATCTTGCCGTCCGTGCCGCGCTCCCGCGCGCGGTCGAAGATCGGCTTGGTCATGCCGGTCTCGATCAGGCCGGGGCAGATCGCGTTCACCCGCACGCCGGTGCCGTAGAGAAAATTCGCGGCGGTCGAAACCAGATTGATCACGCCGGCCTTGCTGGCGCTGTAGGGACCAGGCCCGGCGCCGGAGCGGATGCCCGCCACCGACGCGGTACAGACGATGGAGCCCTTCTTCGCCGGAACCATCACGCGCGCCGCATGCTTGATGGCGAGAAACGGCCCGATGAGATTGACGGAGAGGATCTTCATCCACTCCTCCGCCGTGGCATCGAAGAAGCTGGGCGCCAGTCCGCCCGAGATGCCCGCATTGGCATAGATCGCGTCCAGCCGGCCGAATTCCTTGACCGCGGTGTCGATTGCGCGGGCGACGTCGTCTTCGCTGGCGGCGTCCGCTTTCATGGCGATGGCGCGGCCGCCCGCTTCCCTGATCTGGGCCGCCGTTTCCTCGACTTCCGGCGCCCGGTCGAAGCAGATCACGCCGGCACCCTCCGCCGCGAACAGCTTTGCGCTCGCCCGCCCGATGCCGCTGGCGGCGCCCGTGACGATGGCGCCACGCCCTGCAAGACGATTCATGGAAATCTCCGTTTGCACCAAGGTGTGTCATGGCCCGCCTGG
>DATCOJ010000133.1:0-29198 GCA_036564785.1 Rhizomicrobium sp.
CCCGCCTCCCCCGCCTTGCCGGTGAAGGCGTTGGCATTGCCGCTGTTGACCACCAGGGCGCGCGCCGTCCCGAAGGCCAGCTGCGCGCGGCACCAGTCGACGGGGGCGGAGGCCGTCTTCGATGTGGTCAAGACGCCGGCCACCTGCGTTCCAGGCGCCAAGGTCACCAGCAGCACGTCGGTGCGGTCCTTGTAGCGGATACCGGCGGCGCCGGTGGCAATGCGGACACCGGCCAGCGGGGGCAGCCTGGCGAAGCTTTTCGGCGCCAACGGAGAGATTGCTGGGTTGACCTCCGCCTTGCGGACACTCCTCCGCTTCCCTTTGGCAGAGGGTTTTGCGACGGGGTTCTTCTTACCTGTCTTTGCCACCCCGGTCCCCTCTCGCGCCGACCCGGCTTCGCGTCCAAGGCCAAGGCCCCGCGGAACGCGGCGGCCAAATGGGGCAAAACAGCTTGAATTGACAAGGGGGAAGCCGGTTCTTATCTCTCGGGAGGCATACGGCCGGGTTCAGCCACCCGGCCGTTTGCATGTATTTTGCCGGAAGCGTGGCCCTGCCCGGGCTCGCCCGCCGCCCCATCAGAGGATTTCATGCCCGGCTTTTCCGCCATCGCGCAGCGTTTCTTCGGCTCGGCCAACGAGCGAAAGCTCCGGTCCTTTTTCCGGCGGGTGGAGGAGATCAACGAACTGGAACCCAAGTTCCAGGCGATGACGGATTCCGAGCTCAAGGCCATGACCCCCGCCTTCAAGGAGCGCCTGGCTCAGGGCGAGACCCTCGACGACCTCCTGCCAGAGGCGTTCGCGGTGGTGCGCGAGGCGGCCAAACGGACCCTCGGCCAACGCCATTTCGACGTGCAGCTGGTGGGCGGCATGGTGCTGCACGGCGGCAATATCGCCGAGATGAAGACCGGCGAAGGCAAGACGCTGGTCGCCACCCTGCCCGTCTACCTGAACGCACTTGCCGGCAAGGGCGTCCACGTCGTCACCGTCAACGACTACCTGGCCAAGCGCGACGCCGAGTGGATGGGCCAGATCTACACGTTTCTCGGCCTCAGCGTCGGCTGCATCGTCCACAACCTGACCGACGAGCAGCGCAAGGAAGCTTACAGCTCGGATGTCACCTACGGCACCAACAACGAATTCGGCTTCGACTATCTGCGCGACAACATGAAGTACTCGATCGCGACGATGGTGCAGCGCGGCCATTCCTTCGTCATCGTCGACGAGGTGGACTCCATCCTGGTCGACGAGGCGCGCACGCCGCTGATCATCTCCGGTCCCACCGACGACCAGACCGAAATCTACCGCAACGTCGATGCGCTGATCCCCAAGCTCGAGAAGGACGATTTCGAGCTCGACGAGAAGCAGAAGACCGTGACGCTGACCGAAAGCGGCAACGAGCGGATGGTGGGCTGGCTGCGCGAAGCGGGCCTCCTGGAGACCGGCGACCTCTACGACATCGAAAACATCAATATGGTCCATCACGTCAATCAGGCGCTGAGGGCCCACAAGCTGTTCCAGAAGGATCGCGACTACATCGTCAAGGACGGCAAGGTCATCATCATTGACGAGTTCACCGGCCGCATGATGGAGGGCCGGCGCTATTCGGAGGGCCTTCATCAGGCGCTGGAAGCCAAGGAGGAAACCAAGATCGAGCCGGAGAACGTCACCCTCGCCTCGATCACCTTCCAGAACTACTTCCGCCTCTACGACAAGCTCGCCGGCATGACCGGCACGGCGATGACCGAGGCGGCGGAATTCATGGACATCTACAAGCTCGATGTCCTCGAAATCCCCACCAACATGCCGATGATCCGCATCGACGCGGACGACGAGGTCTACCGCACCTTCGACGAAAAGAACGACGCCATCATCAAGCTGATCGAGGATTGCCGCTCGCGCGGCCAGCCGGTGCTGGTCGGCACCACCTCGATCGAGAAGTCCGAGCTGCTCTCGAGCCTGCTCAAGAAGCGCAAGATCAAGCACAACGTGCTGAACGCCCGCTACCACGAGCAGGAGGCGGCGATCGTGGCGCAGGCCGGCGTCTCAGGGGCCGTCACCATCGCCACCAACATGGCGGGCCGCGGCACCGACATCCAGCTCGGCGGCAATGTCGACATGCGGATCAAGAACGAGCTGGGCGGACTGCTCGACGAAGCCGAGCGCGAGCGCCGCGTCGCCGAGATCAAGGCCGAAGTCGACGCCGACAAGCAGCGTGCGCTGGCGGCGGGCGGGCTTTATATCGTCGGCACCGAACGCCACGAGAGCCGGCGCATTGACAATCAGTTGCGGGGCCGCTCCGGCCGGCAAGGCGATCCCGGCGCCTCGAAGTTCTTCCTCAGCCTGCAGGACGACCTGATGCGCATCTTCGGCTCGGAGCGCATGGATTCCATCCTGCAGCGCCTGGGCCTGGAAGAAGGCGAAGCCATCGCCCATCCCTGGGTGAACAAGGCGCTGGAGAAGGCGCAGCAGAAGGTCGAAGCGCGCAACTTCGAAATCCGCAAGAACATCCTGAAATACGACAACGTGCTGAACGACCAGCGCAAGGTGATCTTCGAGCAGCGCCGCGAGATCATGCGCGCCGACGAGGTGAGCGACCAGATCGCCGATTTCCGCGAGCAGGTGGTGGCGGAGCTGGTGGCCCGGCACATTCCCGAGAAGGCCTATGCCGAGCAGTGGGACGCAATCGGCCTGCGCGAGGAAACCTCCAAGATCTTCGGCGTCGATCTGCCGGTGCCGGACTGGACCAAGGAAGAAGGCATCGCCGACGAAGAAGTGCGCGAGCGTATCATGAAGGCGGTGGAAACCCGCGCTGCCGAGCGCGCCGCCAATGCCGGCCCGGACGTGATGCGCTACGTGGAAAAGGCGATCCTCTTGCAGACGCTCGACCACGATTGGCGCGAGCACATCGTCAATCTCGACTATCTGCGCCAGTATGTGGGCTTGCGCGGCTACGGCCAGCGCGATCCGCTCAACGAGTACAAGAGCGAGGCGTTCGAACTGTTCGAGGCGCTGCTGAGCAAGATGCGCGTCGACGTGGCGCGCCAGCTCATGCATTTGCAGATCAATGTCGAGGCGCCGCCGACGCTGGAGCAGGAGCTGGGGCCGATGCGGGTGAGCCACATCGATCCGTTGACCGGCGAGGACGAGTTCGCGGCGGCCGAGCCGCTGGGCCAGCGGGTGACGCGCCTCAAGGAAGTGGCGGTCAATCCCAACGATCCCAACACCTGGGGCAAGGTGCAGCGCAACGCCCCCTGCCCCTGCGGCTCCGGCCGCAAGTTCAAGCACTGCCACGGCGCGTTGGTCTAGCGATTATTCGGCAGCGAGAGGATGCACGCGGCGCTCGATGACGCTGCCCCGCTCGCGCTCGACCAGGGCAATCTCGTACTGGCTCTGAAGATCGAGCCAGAACTGCGCCGCATTCCCGAAATAAAGTCCGAGACGCACGGCCGTATCGGCTGAGATCGCGCGGCGGCCGTTCAGGATGTCCGTGATCCGCCCCGAAGGCACTCCTAGGGCTAGCGCCAGACGATTGGCGCTGATCCCTCGACCTTCCAGTTCACGCCGCAGAAGCCGGCCCGGATGTGCCACCGGTGTCATGATGTTCTATCCTTTGTGATAGTCCACAATCTCAACGTCGAATGCATCGCCTTCGCGAAACCGAAAACATATCCGCCATCGGTCATTGACGGTCATTGCCCATTGATCCTTCCGCTCGCCCTTCAACTTGTGCAATCCGACGCTATTCAATGGACTGATATCCCGAAGCCGCTGGGCCACGTTCAGCGCCAAAAGCAAATCTGTTGCCTTCTCGAAGTTGAGTCCGCGAAGGCTATTCGGCCGCGTGCCCTCCCAGACTTTTCGGCTGACCGAGTTTCGCCAGGACCGGATCACGGCGTAATTATACTACGCGACGCGTTGAACGCAAGGCGTTGGACACCTCACCGCGCCACGATCTGGCCGTTCTGCTTGTAGATCGCGCCGCCCTTCATCACGAACTGGACGCGCTCGAGTTGGGTCACGTCGGACAGCGGATCGCCGTTCACGGCCACGAGATCGGCATAGCGGCCGGGCTGCACGCTGCCGATATCCTGCGTATCGCCGATCAGATCGGCGGCGGAGCCGGTGGCGGCGACGATGGCGTCGATCGGCTTCATTCCCGCTTTCACCATCAGGGCGAACTCCCTGGCGTTGGTGCCGTGCGGCGCCAGGCTCTGGTCCGTGCCGAAGGCGATCCTGACGCCGGCGACATAGGCATCGTGCAGGTTCTTCAACAGGCGCGGCGCGACTTCGAACGCTTTCTTGGCCGCGGAGGGATTGAGCTGCTCGGGATGGGCCTTGGCGATGTCCACCACGGTCTGCCCGATCAGCAGAGTCGGCACCAGATAGGTGCCGTGCTGTTTCATCAGCGCGTAGCTGCCGGCATCGGCGAAGCTGCCGTGCTCGATGGAATCGACGCCGAGCCGCACGGCGCTATCGATGGCCGCCTTGCCATGGGCATGAGCCGCCACCTTGAGACCGAGCGCATGGGCCGTCTGGATCACGGCAGCGATTTCGTCATCGGCCATCAATTGCCGGTTGGGATCGTCGCCGATGGAGAGCACCCCGCCCGACGGCATGATCTTGATCAGATCGACGCCCTTGCGCTTCAAGCTGCGCACGATGCGGCGGGCATCCTCCGGGCTGTCGACGATGTTGTCGGTCCAGGTGGGATCGGCGATCTCGGGGTCGAGGCCGTTGGCGCGGTCGCCATGGCCGCCGGTGGGACCGAGCGGCGGCCCGGCCACCCACATCCGCGGACCGTCCACGATGCCCTTGGCGATCGCCTTCTTGAGCGCGATCACCACGTCGGCATTGGCTCCCACGTCGCGCACGCTGGTGAAGCCCGCAAGCAGGGTGTGGCGGGCATAGGCGGTGGCGCGCACCGCGTGATCGAAGCGGGTATCGGTCACCGCTTCGGCGACGGGATTGCCGCCGTCGAACTGGCTGGTGATGTGGACGTGGCAGTCGATCAGGCCTGGCAGGACGGTGGCCTTCGACAGGTCGATCACCTGCGCGCCCTTGGGCGAGACGAAGCCCGATTGCACGCCGGTAATGCGATCGTCATGGATCAGAATGGAGACGTTCTGGCGCGGGCTCTTGGCGACACCGTCCAGAAGGCGCCCGGCGTGAATGACGATGTCTCTTGCCAGGGCCGGTCCCGCCGACAGAACCAGCGCGGCCGCAACTGCCCCGAGAATACTCCGATAGCGCTTCATGCTTGCCCCCAATCTGCCGGCGCCACGCTAGCGTCCTACCAAGAACGACACAACGCGGGCCGCTGGCCTAGCCGCGCCCAAGCGTCCTAGGCTTCAGTGAGCGATTCCCGAGGGACCCGCGCGTTATGCTCAGCACCTGCCCCACCCAAGGCGTTCCCTTGTGGATCGACCTGTTCAATCCGACCGAAGCGGAAATCGCGCAGGTCGAGTCGAAATGGCACGTTCGCGTCCCCGCCCGCGCCAGCCTGGAAGAGATCGAGTCCTCCAGCCGTCTGCATGCCGAGGACCACACGCTTTATCTCAGCATGCCAGTCATTGCGCATGAGGACGAGCCGGAGCCGACGCCGCTGGGCTTCGTGCTCAATCCGCAGCGCCTGCTGACCGTTCGCTTCACCCGGCTTCACGGTTTCGAAGCGACGATCGAACGTTTCGAAAAGGAAGGTTACGCCACCACCAGTGCGCAGGTCTTCTCCATGCTGCTCGAAGGCATGACCGACTATGCCGCTGACGCGCTGGAGCAGATTTCCGAGCGGCTCAACGCCGTCTCCCGCCGCGTCTTTCGCAATTATGGCAGCAAGCGCCAGAGCAGCATCGCGAGATCCAACCGCGCGCTGCGCGAGATCCTGGTCTCGGTGGGCGGCTGCGGCGAGCGACTGTCCCAAATCCGCGACAGCCTGCTCGGACTGCAGCGCATCATTCCCTATGCCGCGGACAAGGCGAAGGAGTGGATCGAGCCGGAGGTGCAGGCCCGGCTCAAGTCCACGTCCGCCGACCTGCAATCGCTCGCCGATTTCGAAATCCATCTGTCGAACAAGGTGCAGTTCCTGCTCGACGCTGTGCTCGGCTTCATCAACACCGAGCAGAACGACATCTTCAAGGTGCTGACCATCGTCTCGGTGGTGGGCATTCCGCCCACTTTGATCGCCAGCATGTACGGGATGAATTTCCACAATCAGCCGGAATACAGCTGGACCTATGGATATGAATGGGGGCTGCTTCTGATCGTGCTGTCGACGCTGATTCCCATGGCCTGGTTCAAGTGGCGCGGCTGGTGGTAGGCTCGCGCATTCTTTCGAAGGGACTTTGAGATGTCCGAGCCGAGGCCGTTTCGCGTGGCCGTTGCGGATGCCGTCATAGACTCCATCAAGGCGAGAGTGCGCGGCTACGAGTGGCACGAGATGCCGCGTGGACCGGGGCTCGAGGACTCCTGGGCCTATGGCGCCAATCTCGCATTGATGAAGGAGCTCTGCGCTTATTGGGCGAACGGCTACGACTGGCGCAAGTGGGAAGCCGAGCTCAACCGCTTTCCACAATTCCTCGCCCGCGTCGAAGACCTCGACATTCATTTCTACCGCGAAGACGGCTCGGGCACTTCGCCGCAACCTTTGATCCTGAGCCATGGCTGGCCGGGCTCGGTGTTCGAGTTTCTCCACGTCATCGACACGCTGGCCCATCCCGAGCGCTTCGGCGGCGACGTGACGGACGCCTTCACGGTGATCGTGCCCTCGCTGCCGGGCTACGGCTGGTCGGGAAAACCGGCGCGTCCCATCGGCCCGCGCACGGTGGCGCGGCACTTCGATGCCTTGATGACCAATGTGCTCGGTTTGCCGAACTACATCGCCCAGGGCGGCGACTGGGGGAGCGCCATTTCCGGCTGGATGGCCCACGAGGGCAAGGGCTGCCGTGCCGCGCATCTCAACATGTTCGGCTGGCGCTCGCCCGGCGTTCACCCGGAGACGGCCGAGGAAAAGGACTATGCCGCGCGCGCCATGCAGCTGTTCGAGCTGGAAGGCGCCTATTTCCGCGAGCACACCACCAAGCCGCAAACGCTGTCCTACGCCATGATGGATTCCCCCGTCGGCGCCTGCGCCTGGATCGTGGAGAAGTTCCACGGCTGGTCGGATACGCGCAAAGGCTTCGAGAGCGTCTATTCCAAGGATCAGCTGCTCACCAATGTTATGATCTACCTGGTGACCCGCAGCTTCAACACCGCGACCTGGCTCTATCGCGGACTGGCGGAAGATCTGAGCGGCGTGCCGGTGCCCAATGGCACGCGCATCGAGAAGCCCGTGGGCATCGCCGCCTTTCCGATCGACCTCATTCCCTTTCCGCCCCGCAGCCTGGTTCAGCGCCACATGAACGTGACGCATTGGACGGATTTCGCCGAAGGTGGCCACTTCGCGGCGCTGGAGCGCCCCGACGACCTCGTCGGCGATATCCGCACCTTCGCGCGATCGCTATAGACTCTCGTTCAAGCGGCCTCCAGCCGGAGGCATGGTCAAGCCCCAGGCCCAACCTGTTCGAGGGAGGCGTCCGCGCTCGCATGCTTGGCGTGCGGAATTGAAGCAAGCAACATCATGCGATAGAATATTCCGATGAACCAACTACTTGAACGAATCACTCTCGACCCCGGCGTCTGCGGCGGCAAACCCTGCATCAGGGGCACGCGCATCTGGGTCTCGCTCATCCTCGACTTCCTCGCCGAAGGGATGACGGAGGCGGAGTTGCAGAAGGAGTACCCGCAACTCGCGCACGAAGACGTATTGGCAGCGATCGCCTACGGTGCGGAAGCCGCACGCGAGACGATCCTGCCCATGCCAGAACCGGCGTGAAGCTCAAGCTCGACGAAAATATCGGCGGCGCAGGCGCCGAGCTTCTTCGGGCGGCAGGCCACGACGTATCCACTGTGCGCGAGCAAGATCTTCAAGGCGTCGACGATGAGGTGCTCCTCGAAGCCTGCACGGTGGAGCAAAGAGCGCTGGTCACGTTGGATCGGGGCATAGGCCGTCTGCTGCAGTTCTGGACTCGGAAGAGTCCAGGGGTTGCTGTGCTCGAAATTGGCTCGCCGCAAAGTCACCGGGTGCTTCTCGAACGTCTGAGCCAGCTCGCGCAGTTGCTCAGAAATCACGACCTGACTGCTTCGTTTTGGATCCTTGAGCCGCACCGCGTGCGAATGCATCCGCCACAAGAAAGCGGCTGATCTCAAGCCGCCAGATTGCGGCCCATGGCGAGGTATTTGTCGCGGCGCTGACGGCGCAACTCGTCGGGCGGCAGATTGTGCATCTCCAGAAGCGCGCGCGATATCGTCTCGCCGACCGCCGCAACCACCAGCTCCGACGCGCGGTGCGCGCCGCCGGGCGGCTCGGGCACGATGCCGTCGATCACGTTCAGTTCGAGAAGATCCTGCGCGGTGATGCGCAACGCCGCGGCGGCATCCTGCGCTCTTTCCGAGCTCCGCCACAGGATGGAGGCGCAGCCCTCCGGCGAGATCACCGAATAGATAGAATGTTCCAGCATATAGACCCGGTTGGCCACCGCGATGCCGAGTGCGCCGCCCGACATGCCCTCGCCGATGATCACCGCAACGAAGGGCACGCGCAGCGCCAGGCTCGCCTGGGTCGAACGCGCGATGGCTTCGGCCTGGCCGCGCTCCTCGGCGCCCACGCCGGGATAGGCTCCTTGCGTGTCGGCAAAGGAGATCACCGGCAGGTTGAAGCGGTTGGCCATGTCGAACAGGCGCTGCGCCTTGCGGTAGCCCTCGGGCATGGCCATGCCGAAATTGTGCTTGAGCCGGCTCTTGGTGTCGTTGCCCTTCTCGTGGCCCACCACGGCCACGGCCTGGCCCTGGAAGCGGCCGAGCCCGGCCACCACGGCGCGGTCCTCACCGAACAGCCGGTCGCCTGCCAGCGGTGTGAATTCGTCGATCAAGCCCTCGACATAGTCGGAGAAATGGGGCCGGGCGGGATGGCGCGCCACCAGCGCCTTCTGCCAGGGCGTCAACCTGCCATAGGTGTCCTTGATGAGCTGATCGGCCTTGTCCTGCAGGCGCGAGACGTCCGCGTCGATGTCCATCGAGGAATCCTGGGCGGCGAGCGCGCGCAACTCCACGATCTTTCCCTCGAGTTCGGCGATGGGGCGTTCGAATTCCAGATAGGCGTGCATCAGATCCTTGGGCCGAAGGGTGGCCGGTTGGGACCCCTAGAAGGTGGCGACGGCCCCCGCCCCTGTCAACAAAGCTCCATATTGGCCATAAGGTGCGGAGGGAAATTCGCGGCGAAAGGCCAAGGCGAACATGGTTACGCGGGCGATTCTGCTGCTGCTCGGGCTCCTTCACCTGGCCAACGGGCTGTGGATGCTGGCCGCGCCGGAGGCCTGGTACGCGGCGATTCCCGGCGTGGCGATGACCGGGCCGATCAACCATCATTTCATACAGGACATTGGACTGGCCTTCATGGCGAGCGGCGCCGGGATGGCGCTCGGGCTGCGGGTGGGCGTGGTGCCAGCCGCGCTGGCGCTGGCCGGTGCGACCTGGCCGATGCTGCATGCGCTGCTGCACATCTGGGGTTGGCTGACCTATGGATTCCCGGCAGACACGCAGATCGCAACATCGGAACTTGTCGGAGTGGTGCTGGTGAGCGCCGTTGGCTTCGCGCTGGCTTGGATAAACGCGCGCAAGGAAGGGGCACTGTGATGCTGAGAGCTCTGTTCCATAGGACGATCGCCAGGCTTGAGACCGACTACGGCTATGACGCGACGTATCTCCACGAAGTCGCCGAGGCGTCGCCGGCGGCCTTCGTGAAGTTCGGAATGTTTTCGCCGATGTCGTCGCACCGCCAATCGGTGCCCAAGGAGGCCTGGTTCGCGACGCGCATCGCGGCGGCCTATTCGGAGGATTGCGGACCCTGCACGCAGCTGGTGGTCGACATGGCGCTGAAGGCGAAGGTTTCGCCCCTCGCCGTCGCGGCGCTCCTGCGCGGCGAGTTCGACGAAGCCGGTGAAGATGCTTCGCTCGGCTTCCGTTACGGCGTGGCGGTTTCCAGAAACGATCCCGAAGCGATGACGCTGGCGGAGGAAGCCGAGCGGCGCTACGGCAAGCGCGGATTGGTGTCGCTCGCCTTCGCGGTGGCGGCCTCGCGCGTCTATCCCACGCTCAAGCGCGGCCTCGGCCACGGCGCCGCCTGCACCAAGATCACGGTCTCCAACGACACCATCGAGATCAACCGCGCGGCTTGAACGTGTGAACGCTCATTTGTCCTCTATCAAGAACGTCATGGCCGACTGAGCCGCAGCGAAGCGGAGGCGAGCTGTCGGCCACCCATGACCACCCTCTATATCGAGTGAATGGGTCACCGGGACCCGCTCCACTTCGCTCCGCGGGCCCGGTGATGACGAACTCTCTTATTTATTCGCAGCTTGCCGCTGCGCGACCATCGCCATCTGGCGGACGATGACTTCCGCCTGGCGGATGGAAGCGGCGTCGATGAGGACGCCGTTGAGCGCCACGGCGCCCAGCCCGCCGGCTTGCGCCTCTTTCATCGCAGCCAGAATCGCTTCGGCGCGTTCGACCTCCTTGGCGGGCGGGGTGTAGATCTCGTTGGCGAGCGCCACCTGGCTGGGATGGATCGCCCATTTGCCTTCGCAGCCGAGGATGGCGGTGCGCATCGCCTGCACGCGGAAACCTTCTGCATCGGAATAGTCGCCGAACGGCCCGTCGATGGGCACCAGACCGTGCGCGCGGGCCGCCTGGCAGAGGCGGAACAGCGGATAGTGCCAGAGATCGTTCCAATGACGCTCGCGGGCGCGATCCGGCGCGCGGTCGGTCAGCATCACATAGTCGGCATTGCCGCCGCCGATATTGGTGGTGCGCATGCCTTGACTGGCAGCGTAATCGGCCGAGCCGAAATGCAGGCTCTCCAGCCGCGGCGACGAGGCGGCGATGGCGTCGATGTTGGTGAGGCCCGAAGTCGTTTCGATGATGACTTCCAGGCCGATGCGCTTCTTGCGGCCGATGAAATTGGCGGCCTGCGTGATGAGCATGTCGATGGCGTAGACGTCCGAGGCGTTGCCGACCTTGGGAACCATGATGGCGTCGAGCCGCTCGCCGCCCTTCTCCACCAGCGCGATGACGTCGCGATAGCACCAATGGGTGTCGAGACCGTTGATGCGCACGGTGACCAGCTTCTCGCCCCAGTTCACCTCGTTCAGCGCCGCCACGATATTGTCGCGCGCGCGGTCCTTGTCGGCGGGGGCCACGGCGTCCTCGAGATCGAGGCAGACCACGTCTGCGGCGCTGGCGGCGGCCTTTTCGAACAGCGCGGGACGTGCCCCCGGCACGAACAGTTTGGAGCGGTAAAGCCGCGGCGGCACGCGGCGTTCGACGGGCGTAAAGCTCACGAGACGATCTCCCGAGGGCGAAACGTGGGCTGGCGGGCGGCGGCGGTCAATGGTCAACGCTTGGCCAGCGGATGCGCGGCGAACACCACCTTGCGCAGGCGATCCTTGGCCACATGGGTGTAAATCTGCGTGGTGGCGATGTCGGCATGGCCGAGCAGCGTCTGCACGCTACGCAAATCGGCGCCGCCCTCGACGAGGTGGGTGGCGAAGGCATGGCGCAGCACATGCGGCGACAGCTTCGCCGGATCGAGGCCCGCCTTCAGCGCCAGTTCCTTCAGCATCTGGTGGCAGCGACGGCGGGTGAGATGGCCCTCGACGCTGCGCGACGGAAACAGGAATTTGCTCTCCCGCGCCTTGGGCGGAAGGAACCGCTCGCGCACTTTCAGGTATTCCGCGATGGCGGCGCGGGCGGCCCGGTTGAGCGGAGCCAGGCGCTCCTTCTGGCCCTTGCCGCGAACCAGCAGGAAGCCGTCCCGGTTGCGCGCGGCAGAGAGGGGCAACGCGATCAATTCGGAGACCCGCAAGCCCGAGGCGTAAAGGATTTCCAGGATGGCGACGAGGCGCAGCGCTTCCGGAGTCCCCGTTGAAGCGGCAGTTTCAAGCAGCCGCGTAACATCTTCCGCGGACAGGATTTTCGGCAGCGGACGGGAACGCTTCGGCGCCTCCAGGGAATTGGTCGGGTCGTCGCGGCGGATGCCCTCGCCATAGAGGAAGCCGAAGAACTGGCGGAGCGCGGAAAGCCGTCGCGCCTGGGTCGAGGCCGCCATCCCCGAAAGCGAAGCGATGTAGCGTTTAAGATCCGCGGCTTCCGCGGAGCGAAAATCGCGCGGGCCCCGCGCCAGTGCCGCTCCGAAGTCCAACAGGTCGCGGCGATAGGCGGCAAGCGTGTTGGCGCTGGCGCCGCGCTCCGCTCCCATCATGTCGAGAAAATTTTCGATCAGGCGCGCGCCGCCCTTGGGCAGTGACCGGGGCGGCAGGAACGCCATCAGTTGGGGAACCGCGAACTGGGAATCGCCTGGCGATAGGTCACGTGCGGCGGTTTCAGGGTGCTGGCGTAGTAGCCCAGCCCGATCGCGCCCAGAATCAGGATCGCCAAGACGGCGATCACGATGCGCCCGGTCCAGCTGATGCCGCTTTCGCGGCTTCTCATGTAGCGGCTCATGCGACGCTTTGTGCGGAAAGCGACGGGCCAACGCAAGGCTTTTCGCGAGGGTGCGGATGGACGCAAACACCGGATATATCTTAACAAAGACGCAGTTGCCGATTTTCATTTATAAGAGCGACGATGAGCCGCTTGAAACGCACGATCGCGCTGGTGGGGATGATGGGCGCCGGCAAGAGTTCGCTGGGGCGCAGGCTCGCGGCCAAGCTCGAGGTGCCGTTCCGCGACGCCGATTCCGAGATCGAAGCGGCCGCCGGCTGTTCCATCAACGACATTTTCGACCGCTTCGGCGAGGAGGCCTTCCGCGACGGCGAGCGCAAGGTGATCGCGCGACTGCTCGCCGAGCCCCCGCACGTGCTGGCGACCGGCGGCGGCGCCTTCATCGATCCCGACACCCATGCCCGGATCAAGGCAGAGGCGGTGTCGATCTGGATCGACGTGCCGGCGGAGGTGCTGGTGAGCCGGGTGCAGCGGCGCGACACCCGCCCAATGCTGCGCAACGGCGATCCCAAGGAGACGGTGGAGCGGCTGCTGCGCGAGCGCCGCGATATTTACGCCGATGCCGATCTGCGCGTCGACAGCGAGGACGGGCCGCATGGCGCCGCGGTGCAGCGCATCCTCGCCGCGCTGAAATCGCGCGATTTGCTGGAGGCGGCATGAGCGAGACGGTGAACGTCGCGCTGGGCGCGCGCAGCTACGACATCCATATCGGGCCGGGATTCATTCAGCGCGCGGGTGCGTTGCTGGCGCCGTTCGCGCGCGGGGCGCTGCCGGTGGTGACGGACGACAATGTGGCGCCGCTGCACCTGGAGCAGCTGAAGGAGGCGCTGCGCCAGGAAGGACTCGAGGCAAAGCCTGTTATTCTGCCGGCCGGCGAGAGCACCAAGAGCTTTGCCGGGCTGGAAGCGCTCAGTCGCGCGCTGTTGGCGACGGGGGTCGAGCGCGGCGGGCTGATCGTAGCTTTCGGCGGCGGCGTGGTCGGCGACCTGGTCGGCCTGGCTGCGGGGCTGCTGAAGCGCGGCATCGCCTTCGTCCAGATCCCCACCACCCTGCTGGCGCAGGTGGATTCCTCGGTCGGCGGCAAGACCGCGATCGACGTGCCCGAAGGCAAGAACCTGATCGGGCTGTTCCATCAGCCCAGAATCGTCATTGCCGACACCGAGGTGCTTTCCACCCTGCCGAAGCGCGAATTGCTCTCGGGGTATGCCGAGGTCGCCAAATATGGCGCCATGGGAGACGCGAGTTTCTTCGGCTGGCTGGAAGAGAATGGAGCGAAGGCCCTAGCAGGCGACCAGGCGGCGCTGACGCAGATGGTTGCGCATTCGTGCCGGATGAAGGCGGCTATCGTGGCGCGCGACGAGCACGAATCCGGCGAGCGCGCACTGCTCAATCTGGGGCACACGTTCGGCCATGGGCTGGAGGTCGCCGCCGGCTATTCGGATCGCCTGCTCCATGGCGAAGCCGTCGCGATCGGCATGGTCCTCGCCTTCCGGCTTTCCGAGCGGCTCGGATATTCCAGCGCCGCCGACGCCGAGCGGCTGACGCGGCACCTGAAGAGCATAGGGCTGCCGGCGGCCATCGCCGACATTCCCGGCAAGCGCCCCTCCCCCGAGGCCATCCTCGCTCATATGCGCCACGACAAGAAGGCGCACCAGGGCGCCTTGACCTTCGTGCTGGCCAAAGGCCTCGGCCAGGCCTTTCTCGCCCGCGACGTGCCGGAAGAGGCTGTCGCTTCGGTGCTGTCCGAATAGGCCGCGTTTAACGTTATAGTGGCGGTTCGCGGCCCCTTTGCCGCATGAGGATCGCCATGGACATGTCCCTGATTCTGTTTCTCTTCCTCATCGTCGGCCTGATGGCGCTGTCGGGATTCTTCTCCGGCTCCGAGACCGCGCTCACCGCCGTCTCCCGCGCCCGCATGCATCAGCTGGAGAAGGAAGGCTCGCGCGCCGCCCACGAGGTCAACCTGCTGGTGGCCGACAAGGAGCGCATGATCGGCGCCATCCTGTTCGGCAATACCTTCCTCAACATCCTGATCTCGTCGCTGACAACCGAGGCGCTGGCAGCGCGCTACGGCCAGCGCGCGGTCGCCATCACCGCCGTTGTGATGACTCTTCTGATCCTGGTGTTCGCCGAGGTGCTGCCCAAGACGCTCGCCATCGCCCGCACCGACCGCTTCGCCCTCAACGTAGCCCGGCTGTTGCGGCTGACCGTCGGCGTGCTGGCCCCCATCGTCGGCTTCGTGCAGGTGCTGGTATGGAAGCTGCTGGGCCTGTTCGGCGTCAAGCAGGAGGAGAGCACCCAGTTCGTCGAGCCGCATGAGGAGATCCGCGGCACGGTGGAAGTGCATCACAAGGAGGGCACCGTCGAGCGCGAGCACCGCGACATGCTGAGCGGCGTCCTCGACCTGCGCGAGCTCAAGATCGCCGACGTCATGGTCCACCGCAAGAACATGATCGCCATCGACGCCGACCAGCCGCAGGAGGACATCTTCAGCGAACTCGTCGCCGCCAACCATTCGCGCGTGCCGGTGTGGCGGGAGCAGCCCGACAACATCGTCGGCATCCTGCATACCAAGGACGTGATGCGGGAATATGTCCGGCTCAGAGGCGCGATGCGCGGCTTCGACATTCTTTCGCTGCTGACCGAACCGTGGTTCGTGCCCGACACCACCACCTTGGAGGAGCAGCTTGGCGCCTTCCGCGAGCGGCGCTCGCATTTCGCGCTGGTGGTGGACGAATACGGCGCGCTGAAGGGTCTGGTCACCCGCGAGGACATTTTCGACGAGATTTTCGGCGCGATCCCGGACGAACACGAAGTCGCGGTCCGCAAAGGCATCCGGCCGCAGGCGGACGGTTCCTACATCGTCGACGGCGCCACGCCGATCCGCGAACTGAACCGCGAGCTCGACTGGAACCTGCCGGACGAGGAAGCCACCACCATCGCCGGCCTCGTCATCCACGAGGCCCGCACCATCCCCGAGCCGCGCCAGCGCTTCGCCTTTTACGGCTTCAAGTTCGAAATCCTGCGGCGGCAGCGAAACCAGATCACGGCGCTGCGCATCACGCCGCCCGCTCGCGGCGGCCAGGACGCGGCAGAGGTTACCGCGCAGCCTCAGCAGGCGTGAGCGCCAGCGCCAACGCGTGAAACTGCGTCGACTCCCCAGCAATGCGCCCGCATTTCGTTAGGAGTGTTTCCAGACGACCGAGAGAACGCCTGTGCTGAACTGAACTCCGGAGCCGCCTATGCCAAACGGGCCCATCTGCTCGTTGTGCCCCTGCATGCTGAAGGTCCAGCAGACTTTCGTTGCCGTTTGCGTCGTTAGTCTGCATGTCGACCAGGCGTTGCACTGACGGTCCCCAGTAAGCACGAACGATGACTCTTCTATTGTCCAGTCCGGAGGCGCGGCGTCGCTGCACAAGGTGTATTCTGTGCTGAACCTCGCGCCGTCACCGCTCGGAAGCGGGCCCAGAGCGTAGGTCTTCGTTTCTCGGACGACAGCAGGCTCAACTTGGGTTGGTGTCGTCGTCGGCCCGACGGGAGCGGCTACAGCAGCAACGACAGGGATAGGTATCTTCTTGAGTATGATGGATTGTGTCGGAAGGTTTTTTTGCAGAGTGATTTTGCTGTTTGGTGCGGTGTATCCATCTAACGTCATGTCGAGATTCACGGTCTGGCCGATGTATTTATGCGGAACTTCAAAAGTGGCCAGACCGAGGGCGCTGGTCTTTTTATCCGAAACCTCGCTTACGCCGAACAACCAAATGGACGCATTCGGAAGAGCTTTGTGATTTTCGTCTTCAACGATGATCGAAACAAGAAAAGACTGGGGCCTAAGTTGCTCCCAAATAAAATTACCTAAGCCCAATAGCACTGCACCGATTACTATACCCGCCGCCCACTTGGCTCCGTCGGCTATGGATGTGGAGATACCTTCTCTCGCACCATGCTCTTCGTGGTGCCTGATTGAATTCATCGCCCATCCCCCGTGACAACAACTTGGTCAACTTTTAGCGGAACAATGCGGAGCCGTAAACTAGTGGTCCGGATTCAATGTCCGGGTCTCTGCCAGCGTCAGCGTAGTGAGAGAAAGAGCATGTACGTTCGCTTTGAGCTCCTCGGTGAGCACAGCATAAACCCGCCGATGGCGCTCGACGCGGCTCAAGCCCTCGAATGCCGCCGAGACAATGCGCACCGAGAAATGGGTCTCGCCGCCGGGCCGTGCGCCGGCGTGCCCCGCGTGTCGCGCGCTCTCGTCTTCGACCGCAAGCTCGAGCGGCGCGAACGCAACCGTGAGTTTCTGCGCGATGATATCGGCCATGGCCATGGCTTCGCTTCCCGTGCTTACAAGTTAATGTCAAGCATTTCATTTTCTTGTTTTTTCAGACATCGCGCCCATAATTTGCCGATGGCGAGAACGGCCCAGACGCGCTTCAAGAAGGACATCCGGATCAAACCGGACGAGGTCCGGGTTAAGGCCATGCGCGCCTGCGCCCGCCCCGATTGCCCCAGCGAAGGCAGCCATCAGGTGCCGCGGTCACGGGACCATCTCGAAGACCATCTATGGTTCTGCCTGGAGCATGCCCGCGCCCACAACGAGGCCTGGGACTATTTCCGCGGCATGAGCGAGGCGGAGATCGAGGCGTTCCGTACGGCGGCCGTCATCGGTCACCGTCCGACCTGGCCGCTAGGCAAGCGTGCGGCGCGGGCCCGCAACGGCGAGGGCGCATACCACTTCGCCGACGACTTCGGCCTATTCGCGGGCGCTGAAGAACGGCCGCAGCCCAGGCCGGCGCAGCGGCCGCTCACCCGGCTGCAGGAGCGCGCCCTGGACGTGCTGAATCTTGACGCTTGCGCCACCTTGCACCAGATAAAGGCGAGGTATAAGGAACTCGTAAAGCGGTTTCATCCCGACGCAAACGGCGGCGATCGGGGCGCTGAGGAGCGTCTGAAGCAGGTTATCAAGGCCTATGGCGTGCTGCGCGCGTCCGGGCTGACCTAGCAGCGCCAGCGCCCTCCCCTTGGCGGCGGTTTCCCGCCCAGGAATGGTAAGCCGATCCATGAACATTCAGCCTCAGGGCCTCGATTCCGCATCGCTCCCCGACATCGAGCGTGATGTGAAGGAAACCTTCGGCATCGAAGCGAAGATGAAAGTGCCGGCGTTCTCGCGCGGCAACGAATACGTGCCGGATTTCGATGCTGCCTACCGCTTCGACCGGGAGACCACGCTCGCGATCCTCGCCGGCTTCGCCTTCAACCGGCGGGTGATGATCCAGGGCTATCACGGCACCGGAAAGTCCACCCATATCGAGCAGGTGGCGGCGCGGCTCAATTGGCCCTGCGTGCGCATCAATCTCGACAGCCATATCAGCCGCATCGACCTGATCGGCAAGGATGCCATCGTGCTGAAGGACGGCCAGCAGGTGACCGAGTTCCGCGAGGGCCTGCTGCCGTGGTGCCTGCAGCACCCCACCGCGCTGGTGTTCGACGAATACGATGCCGGAAGGCCCGACGTGATGTTCGTGATCCAGCGCGTGCTGGAGGTGCAGGGCAAGCTCACCCTGCTCGACCAGAACCGGGTGATCCGGCCGCATCCCGCTTTCCGGCTGTTCTCGACCACCAACACCATCGGGCTCGGCGACACCACCGGCCTCTATCACGGCACCCAGCAGATCAATCAGGGCCAGATGGACCGCTGGAACATCGTCACCACCCTCAACTACCTGCCGCACGACAACGAGGTGGAGATCGTGCTGGCCAAGGTGCCGAGCTACGCCACGGCGGAGAAGAAGAAGCAGATCTCGGCCATGGTTCGCGTGGCCGACATGACGCGCAACGCTTTCGTCAACGGCGATCTCTCCACGGTGATGAGCCCGCGCACGGTGATGACCTGGGCGGAGAACGCGGAAATCTTCAACGATATCGGCTTCGCCTTCCGCCTCACCTTCCTCAACAAATGCGACGAGCTGGAGCGCGCCAGCGTGGCCGAGTTCTACCAGCGCGCCTTCGGAGAGGAACTGCCCGAGTCGTCGGCGAAGGTGCTCGTCGCGTGAACGCGACGAGGCGAATAGCGAGTAGCGAATGGCGAATAGGGATGCCGCGCCGCTATTCGCTACTCGCTACTCGCCATTCGCGCGAGCGTAGCGAGCCGTGAAACCCGACAATCCCGCCGAGCCGTTCAAGCGCGCCGTGGGCACGGCGGTCCGCGCGCTGGCCGGCGAGCCGGAGCTGGAAGTGAATTTCTCCGCCGAGGCGCCGGCGCTCAAGGGATTGAAGGCGCGCCTGCCCCTGCCCTCGCGCAATCTGCCCCCATCGGAGATCGCGGTGGTGCGCGGCGCCGGCGATGCCTATGCGCTCCGCCTCGCCTATCACGAAGACAAGGTGCATCAACAGTTCCGCCCCCAATCGGCGGACGGCGCGGCCATCTTCGAGGCGGCCGAGCAGGCGCGCGTCGAAGCCATCGGCACGCTCGCCATGAAAGGCGTCGCCGCCAACCTCGCCGCCAACCTGGAAGCGCGCAGCGCCGCGCGCGGGTTGGCCAAGCCCAAGGATCGCGCCGAAGCGCCGCTGGCCGACGCCGTCGGCATGATCGTGCGCGAGCGGCTGACCGGCGAGGCGCCGCCCGAAAGCGCCAAGCCCACGGTCGAGTTGTGGCGCAGCTGGATCGAAGAGCGCGCCGGGAAGGATCTGGGCAAGCTGGAAGGCGCCATGCGCGACCAGAAAGCCTTCGCCAAGCTCACCCGCACCATCCTGCGCGATCTCGAGATGGGCGACGACCTGGCCGATCAGGCCGAGGGCGAGGAAGGCGAGAACGCGGAAGGCGAGCCGGAGAACCAGGAAGGCAGCGAAGGCGCCGAGGCCAATCCCGAATCCGAGATGAGCGAGGCCGAGCTCAGCGAGTCCGACAGCGAGGAAGGCGAAGACACCGCGGCCGAGGTTCAGACCGAGCCGAGCGAGCCTTCCGATGCAGTGGAATCCGAGGAGGGCACGAAGCCGTGGCGGCCCGACCAGCCATTCTCCAACCAGGATCAGTGGGGCTACAAGATCCACACCACCAAGTTCGACGAAGTGGTGAGCGCTACCGATCTCTGCGATGCGGACGAGCTGGGCCGGTTACGCAACTTCCTGGATCAGCAGCTGCAGGCGATGCAGGGCGTGGTGGCCCGCCTCGCCAACAAGCTGCAGCGCCTCTTGATGGCGCAGCAGAACCGCAGCTGGGAATTCGACCTCGAGGAAGGGCTGCTCGACACTTCGCGCCTGCCCCGCATCATCATCGATCCCATGCATCCGCTGTCGTTCAAGCACGAGAAGGACATGACTTTCCGTGACACCGTGGTGACGCTCTTGCTGGACAATTCCGGCTCGATGCGCGGCCGCCCCATCATGGTGGCGGCGATGTGCGCCGACATTCTTGCCCGCACCTTGGAGCGCTGCGCGGTGAAGGTGGAACTTCTCGGCTTCACCACGCGGGCCTGGAAAGGCGGACAGAGCCGCGAGCATTGGATCGCGGAAGGAAAGCCGCCGCATCCTGGCCGCCTCAACGATTTGAGGCACATCGTCTACAAGGCCGCCGACGAGCCGTGGCGGCGCACGCGGCGCAATCTCGGCCTGATGATGCGCGAAGGCCTGCTCAAGGAGAACATCGACGGCGAGGCGCTGATGTGGGCGCACAGCCGATTGGCGGTGAGGCCGGAGCAGCGGCGGATTCTCATGGTGATCTCGGACGGCGCCCCGGTCGACGACTCCACGCTGTCGGTGAATGCCGGCAATTACCTCGAGCGCCACCTGCGGCACGTGATCGAGGATATCGAGGAGAAATCGTCGGTGGAGCTGGTGGCCATCGGCATCGGTCACGACGTGACGCGCTACTACCGCCGCGCCGTCACCATCGTCGACGCCGAACAACTGGGCGGCGCCATGACCGATCAACTGATCTCGCTGTTCGCGGAAGAGAGCGCGCGGCTCGCCCATCCCGGTCATCACCGCATGGCGCCGCGCGGCCGCGGGCGCGTTCGGGCGGCGGCATGAGGCCTCCCGCGGTCGTCAGTCTCGCCGCGGCGATCCTTGCAGTTAGCGCCGACGCTGCGTTCGGCGCAGCAAGCACTCCGCCGGACGCGGTCACGCTGTCGGCGAAATCCATTCCGCTATCGTCGGCCGACCTGAAGGAAACGCGTGTCGGTGAACTGGTCTATCGCGGCGGCTTGGAAGTCGCCTCGCCCGATGCACGCTTCGGCGGCTGGTCTGGACTGGCCGTCAGTGCCGATGGAAGCCGCCTGCTGTCGCAATCCGACGAAGGGCATTGGCTGCGCGCAACACTTTCCTACGACAAGATGGGTCGCCTTGCTGGGATCGGCGAGGCGCAGCTTGCCGACATGCAGAATCTCGACGGTGGCAAGCCGATGCCGAAACAGGAAGGCGATGCTGAAGGATTGACCGCACTGTCCGACAACGGCCTGGACGGCGCGGTCGCGATCAGCTTCGAGCGGGATCACCGCATCTGGCGATACGATCTGAGCCGGTCGCTGGACGTCAAGCCCTCGGCCGTACCCGCGCCGGACGCCATCAAGACGCTCGAATCCAACTCAGGTCTCGAAGCCTTGACCATGCTCAAGCCGCATTCGCTGCTGGCGATCGCGGAGACCGGCCAAGCGGCGAATGGCGACATGCCGGCCTGGCTCCTCGCCTATGACGGCAAGGAGGCCGGCGTCGAATACGGCGCGTTGAGCGTGAAGCCGCATGCGCCTTATGAAATCTCCGACGCCGCGATGAGTCCGGACGGCCGCGATCTCTATCTGCTGGAGCGGCACTATTTCGATCCCATCCGCGGCGTGGTGGCCGCGGTCCGGCGCATCGATGCGGCGAGCGTGAAAGCCGGCGCACGGCTGGAAGGCGAAGAGATCGCCGAATTCACCATGCACGAGAACATCGACAACATGGAAGGGTTGGCGCTGAGGCGCTCAGCCGACGGCAAGACGCTGCTCTACATGATCTCGGACGACAACTATAACCATACGCTCCAGCGCACGGTGCTCTTGATGTTCGAAGTGGCGCCGGCTCAGTAACCGCCGAAGCCGGGCTTGGGCTGCACCAGGCCGCGCATCATCCAATAGGGCACGATCATCAGCAACGCGGCGATGCTGGTCAGGGTGAAATAGTCGAGCATGCGGCTCGGCCAATCGATCTCCGTGCCGGCATAGGCGGCCGGGAAGGCGACCAGGCACAACACCGCTCCGCCCAGCAGAGACGCCAGCAGCGGCGCCTGCCACCAGCGCGGGCCGCGCATGCGGTCGAAGACGAGGATGGCGAACAGCTGCGCCAGGAACAGCGCCAGCGCGTAGCCGGCGACTTCTCTGGTCAACACCAGCGACGACGGGCGGAAGCCAAGCCCCGGCGCATAGACGATTGCCGCGTAGCTCAAGGCCCAGGCCAGCACCACCTGCCAGAAGGCATAGCCCGCGCCGTAGCGCCGGTTGGTCAGATGGATGGCGAGGAAAGTGAGCGGCAGGGACGCCAGCCCGAGGGTCAGCCAGTTTTGCCCCAGCATGTTCGCCGACTGATCGGCATAGGCGACGGAGGTTGCCCCCAGCGCCATCAGCAAGATCACCGGGATGACCAGCCGCAGGACCGCAAGGATGCTGCCGCCCAGCCGCTGCCAGGTGCTGCGCTCTTCGGCTCCGCGACGCCAATTTCCGATACTGGCTGCGCCGATCCCCTGACCGGCGCGTACGCCCGATTCGAACCCCGACACGATACCCCACCCAGCGCGCCCCTAGGCCTGTTCCGGCCCCCCAACTGGCGCATAATGAAACACTAGCTTAAAAATGATGCAGGCGCCATGCCCATTCGGGCTAGCCGCTTAAAATTTCAGGGTTAACGGTCGTCCGGGGACGGAGGATCGGGGAACTTCAGGCGGCCTCAGGCCGCCTGCTTCTTGGAAATCAGGCGTTTCAGCCGCAGTGCCCGGACGGAAAGGGCCTCGTCCCGGCTTTTGAGCAGAAAGGCGTCCAGCCCGCCAGAGCGGTCGACCGTGCGTAGCGCATTCATGCTGATCTTGAGGCGGACGGCATGGCCCAGCGCATCGCTCGCCAGCGAGACAGTCTGCAGATTGGGGCGGAATACCCGCTTCGTCTTGTTGTTGGCGTGGCTGACGTGGTGGCCCACCAACACGCCCTTGCCGGTCAATTCGCAGCGCCGCGACATGGCTGATCCTCTGGAGTCCGGGAAAAGAGCGGCTCTCATAAGGGGCGGACTTGGCCCCCGTCAAGCGCCCCGGAAGGCGCGGACCAGGGCGCGGGCGGCGGCATCCGGCAGGATTTCGCCGGAAAGGACCAAGGCCTCCAGCCGCGCCGCTTCGGCCGAGACCTTGCGGTCATGGGCGATTTCCTCCGCCAGCAGCGCCTGGACCTCGCCGGCGAACCAGCGCCGCAGCTGGTCCTGCCGCAGGCGTTTGAGATGGCCTGCCCGCTTGAGCGCCCGGTGGAGACGATGCATCGCGGCCCAGGCTTCCGCGATACCCTTGTTCTCGATCGAGGAAACCTTCAGCACCTGGGGCGGAAGCTCCGGATATTTCGGCCGCATCAGATGCAGCGCGCCCTGGTAGTCGGCGGCGGCGCGGTTCGCCGACTTCACAAGATCGCCGTCCGCCTTGGTGACCAGCAGCAGATCGGCCAATTCCATCACCCCGCGCTTGATGCCCTGCAGATCGTCGCCGCCACCGGGCGCGACCAGCAGCACGAAGAGATCGACCATCTCGGCCACCGCCGTTTCCGATTGGCCGACGCCGACCGTCTCCACCAGCACCACGTCGAAACCGGCGGCTTCCGCCAACAGCATCGCCTCGCGGGTGCGCCGCGCCACGCCTCCCAAAGTTTCGCCCGCCGGCGAAGGACGGATGAAGGCCTTGGGATCGCGCGCCAGTTTCTCCATGCGTGTCTTGTCGCCCAGGATGGAGCCGCCGGAGCGGCGCGACGAGGGATCGACGGCGAGCACGGCGAGCCGCAAGCCCTGCGCCGTCAGAAGCGTGCCGAAGGCTTCGATGAAGGTCGACTTGCCGGAGCCCGGCGCGCCGGAAATGCCGATGCGCATGGCGCGGCCGGTGTCGGGCAACAGCGACGACAACAGGCGCCCGGCCGAGGCGCGGTCGGCAGCCTTCGTCGATTCCACCAAAGTGATGGCGCGGGCCAGCGCCCGGCGGTCGCCGCTTCGCACCGCCGCTGCCAGTTCCCCTTCGGCCTTTACCTTGGCTCGGGTCATGATTCGACCATTTTCCAATCGCGTCCTATGCTTAGCATCTCTCAAGACCGATGTGCCGGAGTTGCCGATGACGAAGATGACGCGTGCCCTGATCCTCTGCGCCGCCGCTCTGGCGCTCTCGCCCGCCCAGGCGAGTGAGAAACTCGCGTCGCTGGAGCCGGGCAATGGCGGGCTGGGCATCGCCTATAGCATCGCCTTCTGGGGCGTTCCCTTCGGCCACACCAATTTCGACGCCAAATTCGCCGGCGACAGTTATCGCACCACCTCCCACTTCGAAACCAGCGGCGTCGTCAGCGCCTTCTGGGGCGCCACCATCGATGCCAGCTCGAGCGGCGAATACAGCGGCCAGGCCGTGAAGCCCTCGGTCTACGATTCCTTCTACCGCCGCAGCGCCGAGAAGAAGGAGCGGGTGAAGGTGACCTACGGCCCGAGCGGCATTCCGGTGACCGAGGCCGATCCGCCCTACAACACCACCAAATATCCGGTGACCGATGCGCAGAAGAAAGACGGCCTCGATCCCTTGAGCGCGGTGAGCTTCATCATGCTGGGCGTCAAGAGCGACGCGGCGCGGCCTTGCGGCACGGTGGCCCCGGTGTTCGACGGCAGGCGCCGCTACAACATCGAGTTCACCTATCTGCGCGACGAGCCGGTGAACATCGCGGGCGTCTATGCCGGCAAGGCGCATCTCTGCCAGATGCGCTACAACCAGATCGCCGGCTTCAAGCCGAAGATCCTGAAAGAGGGCCGCGCCTTCCCGCCGATCTTCGGCTGGTTCGCCGACATCCCCGGCGCGGGCGCGCCCAGCGGACATTACGTGGTGGCGCTGAAGGTCTGGGCCTCGACCGGCTGGGGCACGGTGGCGGCGACCTTGACGCAGCTCAAAGTCGGAGGTGGGAAGGGCTAGGGCGCTTAGCCACGAGCGGTCTCATCGTCGCATTCCTTGGTGAATCGCTTCGGCGATCGTTGCAAGCGGCAGGATGAGCTTGAGCGGATCGTCCAATAGCGGTAACGCGCCGAAGCGCGCATACCAGTCCGCTGCACGCCTGTTCTTTGCGTCGATGGCGATGGCTACGCCGCCCACCTCTCTGGCGACGGCAAGGGCCCGCTCGCCGCATGCCAGTAACAACTCGCCGCCAAGACCCTCGCCCTGGACCGCGCGGCTGACCGAAAGCCGCCCTAGGCGGAAGACAGGAACCTCGTAGCGTCCCAAGCCTTTGGTCAGCGGCGGCGGAACGCGCGCGAACTCGATCGCGCCGGGGCTGACAGTGTAATACCCGAGGATGCGCGAAGGCTCGGCCGGAGGAACCGCGACGAACGTCTTCGCGCCGCCGCTCGAATGATTCTGCCGGGCAAATCGCTGCAGATAGTCGTTCAGCGCCGCCTCGCCGCAATCGAAGCCTTTCCGATCGTGATGCGCGGCGATCGCCTCCTCGCGCCAAGCAATCGTCACGTGCGGCGATGCCGCCGGCGCGCGGCTTCCACCAGGGCACGCTTCGGCTTGGGTGGATTCTCCAGCAGCCGTAGGACGCGCTCGCTGTCGCGCTTCGACAACACCAGGCGCTCCGATTGCCCCACAATCTCCCGGGCATGGGGCAGGACCCGGCGCATGATGAAGCTCGTCACGTCGAGTCGCTCCTCGGCCGCCGCGGCGACCAGCAGGCGCTTCTCTTCCTTGGTCGCGCGCAATTCGATTCTGTCTTCGCGTATCGCTGCCGACGCCATGGTCGAACCTCCAACAGGAGACTCACCCTAGCGTACGGACATCATCCGTGCAAGTACACGCTCTGGGCCTCGACCGGCTGGGGCACGGTGGCCGCGACCATCGCGTGGATGAAGGTGCAGGGCCGGGGGTCTAGGGGATAAAGCCGCTCCCGCGCGGCGACAGAAGTTCTGCGCCGCGCCTCGTCTACGAAAACGTCCTATAGTCGCATCGACAATTCCGCTATCAGCGCAATGAGAAGCGGGATCAAAATGAATTGAAACCACCAGGGAAGTCTACGATATCGGAGTTCCCATCGACCTGACGGAATTCCCGGAAGGTCGCCGTGAGAAAGACTGTATAGCATCGCATCCTGACATAACCGGGGGGCGAAGCTGGCATCAGCTCTGGTGAGCTTTCCCGCTCGAGCCAATCTGCGAACACCCTGAACTTCATCAAACAACTGGCCATAGTTGATCACAGTTTCTGCTGATGCCGATCTTGTGGATGCAAGGCGAAGAAGCGCACACCAATCCCAAGTGCCCATGAAATCAGTCACGGCTTTTTCCTCAATGCGTTTCCTGATTTGGAACTCTAAGTCGTCCGGATTGAATTGGCTTCGGGGCACCCACTGACTCAAAAAACAGAGCGCACTGACTGCAGAATAGATTGTAAATTCTGTTCTCTCCGCATTGTCGGTCCAAATTCCATCACGGCGCGATTCCAAGAATCGTCGTACCAACTCGCCAACTAGGTCGCTGGAAGTGAGCTGCTCATCTTGAAAGGGCTTTTGAGAGTTGGCGATGCACAAAAGCTCCAATATGAAGCAGGTGTCGACGGTATCAAATTCGGGGTGTACTGTTTGCCATCGTCCTCCTTTCATACTGCTCACTAGCCAATTTAGCGCCAGTTTTACTTTCGTATCGATTTCGGCCAGCTTGCCAGCCGCCTTAGTCGTCCGATAGGTATTCCGGTATTCCCACAATGCACGGATGGCCGACGCTGTTGACATCGGTTCCGGGCCATCAGCTCGGTTGCTTTCCTGATACGGCCAACCCCCTTCAGGAAACGAGGTGTTTAGGAGCCAATCGGCTGACTGCTCAAAGAGTTCCGGCGACGGGCGAGGATCTAGGCGACTTCCAAATTCGAACAACAATAGTATACCCATGGCGGTATGACGCGCGGATTCATTGACTTTCCGAGCAGCTTGCCAGCCGCCCGTTGGAGTTCCGTATGCGCCATTTTGGGCCCGATAACTTTGGACGGCGTCTATAACGGAGCCTAGAAAGGTCGGCTGCAAAACGATGGTTGAAGTGAGCGATTTCAGCGCCCACCACGTCATTGTAATGCTTCCATAGCCAAATGCTTCGTCGCTTCGAAGCTTGTATTCGTCGGTTCCTGGCGGCGCGAAGGTGAACTTCGCGTCAAAAGCGTTAGTCGGGCGAAACCAGAGCCCGTTTGTTCGTTGTGTTGACAATACTGTTACGAAAGCCGCCCGAGCTAAATCAGTCCAGGTGACGACCATGACTAATGTCCATGTCTACTTTTGCAAGACATAATTAACACGTCAGTACGTCAACCGGAAAGAGACTATGCGAGAGATTTATGCCTAAAGGCGCTTAAGGCCACACCATAACCAGTCCGCGCGTTGACGCGTCGTGGTCTGCCACGATATTCCGTCCGTCGGTACATCTATGGCCCCCGCTTCTACTCCGCGGCCTGGTCGATAGTCCGTGTACGGATCAATTGCAGCACCCGGCGGGCTGCCTCGGGGATGTTGGTGCCGGGGCCGAAGATGGCGGCGGCGCCGGCCTTCTCGAGATAGGCATAGTCCTGCGCCGGGATGACGCCGCCGACCACCACCAGGATGTCGCCGGCGTCCTGCTTGCGCAAAGCCTCGACCAGCTGCGGCACCAGTGTCTTGTGGCCGGCCGCCTGGCTGGAGACGCCGACCACGTGAACGTCGGCCTCCACCGCATCCTTCGCCACTTCGTCCGGTGTCTGGAACAATGGACCGATATCGACATCGAAGCCGAGATCGGCGAAAGCGGTGGCGATCACTTTGGCGCCGCGATCGTGGCCGTCCTGCCCCATCTTGGCGACCAGGATACGCGGCCGCCTGCCCTCGTCGCGCGCGAAGGCTTCCACCTCGCCGCGGATGGCGGCGAACTCGTTGTCGCCCTCATAGGCGCCGCCGTAGACGCCGGAGATGGAGCGGATCTGCGCGCGGTGGCGGCCGAACACCTTCTCCATGGCTTCCGAAATCTCCCCCACGGTGGCGCGGGCCCGCGCCGCGTCGATGGCCAGCGCCAGGAGATTGCCATTGCCAGCGGCACCTTGGGCCAGCGCATCGAGCGCGGACTTCACCTTGAACGCATCGCGCGTCGCCTTGACGTGCTTCAGCCGCGCGATCTGGGTCTCGCGCACCGCCGCATTGTCGATGTCGCGGACCTGAACGTGATCTTCGTGCTCCGGCTCGAAGCGGTTGACGCCGACGATGACGTCTTCGCCTTTGTCGACGCGCGCCTGGCGCCGGGCCGCGGCCTCCTCGATCTTGAGCTTGGGGATGCCGGCCTCGACCGCCTTGGTCATGCCGCCCATGGCTTCCACGTCGTCGATGGTGTCCTGCGCCGCTTTGGCCAGCGAATGGGTGAGCGCCTCGACGTAATAGGAGCCGCCCAAAGGATCGGCGACGCGCGTCACCTGACTCTCGTGCTGCAGGATCAGCTGGGTGTTGCGGGCGATGCGGGCGGAGAATTCGGTGGGCAGTGCGATCGCTTCGTCGAAGGAATTGGTGTGCAGCGATTGCGTGCCGCCCAGAACCGCGGCCAGCGCTTCATAGGCCGTGCGCACGATATTGTTGTAGGGGTCCTGTTCGGTGAGCGAGACGCCGGAGGTCTGGCAGTGGGTGCGCAGCATCAGGCTTTCAGGGTTTTGCGCGCCGAAGCCCTGCATGATTTTCGACCAGAGCAGGCGCGCGGCGCGGAGCTTCGCCACCTCGAAGAAGAAATTCATGCCGATGCCGAAGAAGAAGGAAAGCCGCGGCGCAAATTCGTCGACCTTCAATCCCTTGGCGAGCGCCGCGCGCACATATTCGATGCCGTCGGCCAATGTGTAGGCAAGCTCCTGCACCGCGGTCGCGCCGGCTTCGTGCATGTGATAGCCGGAGATGGAGATGGAATTGAACTTGGGCATCTTCTGCGCGGTGAATTCGATGATGTCGGCGACGATGCGCATCGAGGGCGCCGGCGGATAGATGTAGGTGTTGCGCACCATGAATTCCTTGAGGATGTCGTTCTGGATGGTGCCGGCCAGGCTCGAAGGCGCCACGCCCTGCTCTTCCGCCGCCACGATGAAATTCGCCATGGTGGGAATGACGGCGCCGTTCATGGTCATGGACACGCTCATGCGGTCGAGCGGGATGCCGGCGAAGAGGATCTTCATGTCCTCCACGGAATCGATGGCGACGCCGGCCTTGCCCACGTCGCCTGCCACGCGGGGGTGATCGCTGTCGTAGCCGCGATGGGTGGCGAGATCGAAGGCCACCGACAGGCCCATCTGACCGGCTGCGAGATTCTTGCGGTAGAAGGCGTTGGACTCTTCCGCCGTGGAGAAGCCGGCATATTGGCGCACGGTCCAGGGCCGACCGGCATACGTGG
>DATCOJ010000134.1:0-3972 GCA_036564785.1 Rhizomicrobium sp.
GGCCGGACCCGCCCGTCTCGCGGTTCCGACATTCTCGCCGACGGCCCTGGAATTAGCGCATGGCTCACGCCGTTGCACGCAAACTTCCGTCGATTGGGCCGCTTTGTCGGTTAATATGGGGTCAATGGCGGCGAATTGCGACGGCTCGCGCGGGGCGGAAACGCCCACCGGGCAAATTGGCGATAGGCTCGATTGGAGGCTGCGGACCGCCGGCAATTATGCGTCAGCGCTCGTTCCGGGCGTTTCGGCGCGGTCCTGGCGCTCGCCGATGCGCGCACTCTTGCCGCGCCGTCCGCGCAGATAATAGAGCTTGGCGCGCCGCACCTTGCCCTTGCGCACCACCTGAACGGAATCGACCAGCGGCGAATAGACGGGAAACACGCGCTCCACCCCCTCGCCATAGGAGATCTTGCGCACGGTGAAGCTCTCGTTGAGGCCTTCGCCCTGGCGGCCGATGCAGACGCCTTCGAAGGCCTGCAGGCGCTCGCGCGTCTTCATCTGCTTGGCCTTCTCGTCGTAGCTCGATTCCACCACCTTGACGTTGACCTTGAGGGTGTCGCCGGGACGGAAATCGGGACGCCCCTTGCCGCCGCGGACGGCCTTCATCTGCTCGGCTTCGAGCTGCTTCAACAGGTTCATCTCGGTCTACTCCGTGCGGCGGCGTTCATGTCGGGATGCGCCACGGGTGGGCGCGAAGCCGGGCCTAATAGCCTAGCCCTTGGACTTTTCATAGAGGGTCCACAGGTCGGGGCGGCGGGATTTGGTCAGCTTTTCCGCCTCCGCCCGGCGCCAGCGGGCGATTTCGGCATGATTGCCGCCCAGCAGCGGGGGCGGGATGTCCCGGCCCTCGAAGCTCTGGGGGCGGGTGTAGTGCGGGTATTCCAGCAGGCCCTCCGAGAAGCTCTCCTCGGCCGGGGAGGCGGCATCGCCCAGGACGCCTGGGATCAGCCGCACCGCGGCTTCGATGAGCGCCATGGCGGCGACCTCGCCGCCGGCCAGGACGAAATCGCCCAGGCTGATTTCTTCGATGTCGCGGGCGGCCAGCACGCGCGCATCGATCCCCTCGAAGCGGCCGCACAGCAGGATGGCGCCCGGCCCTTCTGCGAGCGCGCGCACCCGCGCCTGGGTGAGCGGCGTGCCGCGAGGGGTAAGGTAGATCAGCGGCCGGCCCTCGCGCGGGATCGCATCGATGGCGGCCGTCGCCACGTCGGCCCGCATCACCATGCCGGGACCGCCGCCGGCCGGCGTGTCGTCGACGCTGCGATGCTTGCCGATGCCGTGCTCGCGGATGTCGCGTACATTGAGCGACCACAGGCCGCTGCTCCTCGCCTTGCCGATCAGCGAGACATCGAGCGGCCCGGGAAACATCTCCGGGAACAGCGTCAGCACCGTGGCGCGCCAGCTCATTCGACGTTGCCCTGGGTTTCGGCTTCGACCTCTTCCGGCACGGCGATGACGATGCGCCCTTCGGCCAGATCGACCGCCGGCGCGAATTCGCGGGTGAAGGGCAAGAGCACCGTGCCGTTGTGATCGTCGCGGGCGATCTCGATCACGTCGCCCGCGCCGAAATTGTGAATGGCGCTGACCGTGCCCAGGATGCGGCCCTCGTTGTCTTCCGCCCGCAACCCGACGAGATCGGCATGATAGAATTCGTGCGCCCCGGTTTGCGGAAGCGCCGCGCGCGCGACGAACAATTCGGTACCCTTCAACTTCTCTGCCGCATTGCGGTCGGAGATGCCCTCGAACGCCACGATGGCGCCATCCTTGCCGGCGCGGCACGAGCTGACGCGAAATTGCCGTCCGCTCGCGTCATGCAGGGGACCGTAGGCGCCAAGCTTTTCGGGCGACTCGGTGAAGGTCTTCACCTTCACCTCGCCCTTCAGCCCCTGCGCGCCGATGACGACGCCGAGCAGCACATCGCGCGACATCACGGGCTCACGAGGTGGCCGGGGCCTCGGCGGGCTTGGGCGCGGCGGCGGCGGCGCGCTCCTGCGCCTTCTTCTTGGGCTTGGCCTTCTCCGGATTGTTGTGCGTGCGCGGCTTGGTGACGCCGGCATCCGACAGAAAGCGGTGCACGCGGTCCGACGCCGTGGCGCCCTTGGCGAGCCACGCCTTGGCCTTCTCGAGATCGAGCTTCAGTCGGTCGGCATGATCCTTGGGCAGCAGCGGATTGTAGAAGCCGATCTTCTCGATGAAGCGGCCGTCGCGCGGCGAATGGGAATCCGCGATCACGATGTTGTAGTGCGGCCGCTTCTTGGTGCCGCCGCGGTTGAGCCGGATTTTCAGGGACATGTGGTTTCCTTCCTTCGTTGATGGATATTCAAAATGGATTCCGCTGGAGACGCCCCCCTTCAGTCATCGGTCGCTGACGCGACCGCTGACAGCTTCCCCCACAAGGGGGGAAGCGGAAGATTGAGGCTTGCGCTTCTCCTTCCCCCCTTGTGGGGGAAGGTGGCTCGCCCGAACGATAGTGAGGGCGAGACGGAAGGGGGGTGCGGTGCCGTGCAAATTTCATCGCCTCCCTCCGGGGAAGACGCCGGGGGGAAGCCGCGGCATGCCGCCCATCATGCCGGAGAGGCCGGCCGGCATGCGCCCGCCCGACTTCTTCATCTGCTTCATCATGTCGGCCATCTGGCGATGCATCTTGAGGAGCTTGTTGACGTCGGAGACTTCGACGCCGGCGCCGGCCGCGATGCGCTTGCGGCGCGAGCCGTTGATGACGTCCGGCTTGGCGCGCTCTGTCTTCGTCATCGACTGGATGATGGCTTCCTGGCGGGTGAGCACCTTGTCGTCGAGCCCGGCCGCGGAAAGCTGGTCCTTCACTTTGCCGACGCCCGGCAGCATGCCGAGCAGCCCCGACATGCCGCCCATCTTCTTCATCTGGCGCAGCTGCTCGGCGAGATCGTCCATGTCGAACTCGCCCTTCTTGAGCTTGGCCGCGATCTTCTCGGCCTTCTCCTTGTCGAGCGTCTCGGCCGCCCTCTCAACCAGGCCGACCACGTCGCCCATGTCGAGGATGCGGCTGGCCACCCGCTCGGGATGGAAGGCCTCGAGCGCCTCGAGCTTCTCGCCCACGCCGAGGAACTTGATCGGCGCGCCGGTGACCTGGCGCATGGAGAGCGCAGCGCCGCCGCGGGCATCGCCGTCGGCACGGGTCAGGATGATGCCGGAGAGCGGCACCCGCGCATGGAACGACTTCGCGATGTTGACGGCGTCCTGGCCGGTGAGTGAATCCGCCACCAGCAAAGTCTCGTGCGGCTTGACCTGGTCGCGCACGCCGGCCACTTCCGCCATCAGCTGCTCGTCGACGTGCTGGCGGCCGGCGGTATCGAGGATGAGCGCGTCGTAGCCGCCGACGCGGGCCGCCGCCATCGCGCGCCTGGCGATGTCGAGCGGCGTCTGGTTGGCGACGATGGGCAAGGTGGCTATGCCCGCCTGCTCGCCGAGAATCTTCAATTGCTCCATGGCGGCCGGACGACTCACGTCCAGCGAGGCCATCAGCACGCGCTTCTTCTCGCGGTTCTGCAGCAGCAGGCCGAGCTTGGCCGAGGTCGTGGTTTTGCCCGAGCCCTGCAGGCCCACCATCAGGATGGGCGAAGGCGGCGAGCCCAGATCGAGCGCGGCATTGCCGCCGCCCAAGGTCTCGATCAGGGCGTCGTGCACGATTTTGACGATCTGCTGGCCCGGCGTGACCGAGCGGATGACGTCGGCGCCCACGGCGCGCGGCCGCACCCGGTCGATGAAGTCCTTGACGACGGGCAGCGCAACGTCGGCCTCGATCAGCGCCGTGCGGATTTCGCGCAGGCCCTCGTCGACGTCGGATTCCGACAGCGCGCCACGGCCGCGCAGGCGGTCGAAGGTCTCGGACAGGCGCTTCTGCAGGGTGTCGAACATCAGATGTCATGGCCGGGCTTGACCCGGCCACCCATCGCACGCGCGTCTGCGCGTGAATGAATACTGACTTCCCAGGAT
>DATCOJ010000135.1:0-23645 GCA_036564785.1 Rhizomicrobium sp.
TCGCTTCGCTCCGCGCCCCCTCCCGCAAGGGGAGGGGGGAGATTTGATGCGTCCTTCGTTCGGCGTTGTGCATACACATGCACCAAAATGAAGCCGCTGAGCGCGAAGAAGAACTCGACCCACAGATAGCCCTTGGCCACGAACACGTCGAACAGCCGGACGTGCTGATAGCCGTGCGCTTCGTGATAGTGATAGAGCACGAGCAGCAGCGGCGGCAGTGCGCGCGCGCCGGCCAGCGCGCGAATCTCGGACGGCTTTGCCTTCCCCGACTCTCCTCCGTTCGCCATACCGCTCCCCCTCAGACGCATCACCTTGCCATGGCGGGACGCGCGGCAACAGCGGGAGGGCCTTCTCCGCTCGCGGGCGGCGAATCATTGCTCCGCGTGTCGCCCGCGTGGCAGGGTGGATGCAAGGGGGCTGTCGATGCTTGAGTCGTGGATTCTGCTGCTGCTGGCCGTCGCCATCGGTGTCCCCGTGGTGGCAATCGTGGCGCTGGTCAAGGCGAGCGGCAACGAACGCCGGCTGCAGGAAACCGACAAGACGCTCGCCGCGCTCTTCAAGCAGCTGGCGGAATTGCGCGTGGAGCTTCGAAACCTGCGTGGCGCCGCCGAGCTCTTGAATCCGGTCACCGCCGAAGCGCCCGTCCCAACGGCCGCGGCACCGCAACCTCCGCCGGAAACTGTCGCGCCGCCGGCGGAACAGCTGCGCGAGTCTGAGACCGTCGCACCCCCGATGCCGCCGCAACCCGCGTCAAGGCCGGGAAACCTCGAAGACGCGCTGACCTCGCGCTGGCTGGTGTGGCTGGGCGCGGTCGCCATCGCGCTGGCCGGCGTGTTCCTGGTGAAATACGCCATCGAGCGCGACCTGCTGACGCCCGCCACGCGGGTCACGCTCGGCCTGCTGCTGGGGCTGTCGCTCGCCGTCGCGGGCGAAGCGCTGCGCCGCCGGCCGCTGTCGCGCGCCATCGCCGCGGTGCGGCCGGACTACGTGCCCCCTGCGCTCACTGCCTCGGGCGTATTCGTCGCCTTCGCCAGCGTCTACTCCGCCTACGGAGTTTATAGCCTGATCGGGCCGCTCCCGGCCTTCACCGGTCTCGCGCTGGTGGCCTTGCTCTCGGTCGGTCTCTCGCTGCTGGAAGGCCGCTTCGTGGCGTTGTTGGGTCTGCTCGGCGGCTTCGTCACGCCGGCGCTCATCGTCACGCCGCACCCTTCCGCCTGGGCGCTGTTCGGCTATCTGCTGATCGTCGAGTGCGCTTGCCTGGCGGTGGCGCGCTACCAGGCCTGGTGGTGGCTCGCGTTCGCCACGCTCGCCGGCGCCGCCACCTGGCCCATCCTGTGGATGATCCAATCGAGCTGGCAGATCGCCGACGCGCTGCCGCTTGGCCTCTATCTGCTGCTCACGGCGGCCGCCTTCTTCCTGATGCGCCTGGGGCTCGAGGTGCCGGAGACGCGCGACAACTGGGTCGAGGAATTCCGCGAATGGAACGTGTCGGAGCGCGCGGTGCTGATCGCCGGCTGCGTCGTCGCCTTCATTCTCATCGTGATGGCTCAGTTCGCGGTGTACAATTCCATCTCGCTCGTCATCTTCGGCCTGTCGATCGCTCTCTATCTCTTCGTTGCGCGCTGGGAACATCCGTTCGACGCGCTCGCCGCGGTGAGCGCCGCCGCCACGCTCGTGATCCTTGCCACCATGCCGGTGCCGGCGAAAGTGACGCTGCCCGAGCCTCTGATGCATGCCCCGCTCATTCCCGTGAGCCTCGCTACTTTCGCCACCACGGCCGCCGTCTATGCCGGCCTCTTTGCCGTCGCCGGTTTCGTGGCGCTTTGGGGCGCGCGGCGGCCCGCGATCTGGGCCGGCGTCTCCGCCGCCGTGCCGGTGCTGGCGCTCGCGATCGCCTATTGGCGGATCGTGGATTTCGGCGTCGACCTGCAATGGGCGGCCATCGCGGTGGCGCTTGCCGCCGTCAATCTCTTCGCCGCCGAGCGCATCGAGCGCTATCGCGCGGTGAAGGGGCTTGACGTCTCGCTGGGGCTCTATGCCGGCGCCGTCGTCGCCTGCTTGAGCCTGGCCGCCGCCATGAGCCTGCGCCAGGCCTGGCTGACGGTGGCGCTGTCGCTACAGCTTCCGGCGCTGGGCCTGATCGGCCGCAGGGTTCCGGTCACGGCGATCCGCATCCTCGCCGGCCTCGTTGCCGGCATCGTGCTGGTGCGTCTCGCGCTCAACTACAACATCCTGCATTACGCGCTGGGTGCCGCGCCTGGCTCGAATTGGATTCTCTACGGCTATGGCATTCCCGCGGCCGCCTGCTTTTTCGCGGCCGATCAGTTCCGCAAGGTCAAGGACGATGCACTGGTCGCCGCATTGGAAGCGGCGGCGCTCGCTTTCGCCGTGCTGCTGGTGTCGCTGGAGATACGGCTGTTCATCGCCGGCTCGCTCGAGGCGCCAAATTACGGGCTGCTGGAGCAGAGCCTGCAATCGATCGCCTGGCTCGCCATGGGCAGCGTCCTCATTCTGCGCAAGGCGCGCGGCGCCAACCTCATCGCGCGCCACGGCGGACGCATCCTGCTCGGCGCCGCTGCGGCGCAGATCGTGTTGCTGCAATTGCTGGCCTCCAATCCGCTGTGGACCATGGATGGCGTGGGTGCCGCCCCGCTCCTCAATGTGCTGTCCCTGGCCTATCTGGCGCCGGCGGCCTTTGCCTTCGGCGTTTCCTACCATGCGCGCGACAGGCTGCCCGAGCGGGCGCTCGCGGGCGCCGCGATCGCCGGCTTCGTTCTTGTGTTCGCCGATCTTTCACTGGAAGTGCGGCGCGCCTATCACGGCGCCGTGCTGTCGGTCGGCGCTACCAGCGATGCCGAGCTCTACAGCTATTCGGTGGCCTGGCTCCTCTATGGCGCGGCGCTGCTCGGGCTCGGGCTGTTCTGGAAGCAGCCGCTGATGCGTTATGCCTCGCTCGCCGTCTTCGCCATCGTCTCGGTCAAGGTGTTCCTGATCGACATGAGCGGACTCACCGGGCTCTACCGCGTGGCCTCGTTCCTCGGCCTCGGGCTCTCCCTCGTCGCCATCGGCTACCTCTACCAGCGCTTCGTGCCGGCGCGAGCGGCTGACGTGTGAAATAGCGCGAACGCATACTGTATTGTCCCCAATTATATTTGACGCGCGGCTCCGCGAAACCTGCGCATTCCCGCCAGCATGACCTAGCATTCACCGTGCGCTCTCATTCCTGGGGATGCGATGAGGCTTGTGCCGGGACCCGAGCGAATTCAAGCGTGGGGCGGTACCGACCCGGTCTATGGACGAGTGCGGTGGGCGCCGAAGAAATCCTTGTGGCTCGGCGGCATGGCCTTGGCCGCGCTCTGCCTGTGCCCCGTCTTCTTTTCGTGGAGCGCCTTGGCGCTCTTTCTTCTGACCAGCGCGGTCACGCTCTGCTTCGGTCACTCGGTGGGAATGCACCGCCGTCTCATCCATCGCAGCTTCGCCTGCCCGCTGTGGCTCGAGCGCACCTGCGTCTATCTCGGTACGCTGGTGGGAATGGCGGGGCCGTTCGGCATGATTCGGCTGCACGATTTCCGCGATTGGGCGCAGCGCCAGCCGGCCTGTCACGACTACTTCTGTCATCGCAGGAGTTTCTGGCGTGACGCCTGGTGGCAGCTGCATTGCGAACTCGTGCTGCACAATCCGCCGGAGTTCCGCTTGGAACCGCAGCTCGCCAGCGACCGCTTCTATGAGTTTCTCGAAGCGTTCTGGATGTGGCAGCAGGCGCCGTGGGCGGTCGTGTTCTTCGCGTTGGGCGGCTGGCCATGGCTCGTCTGGGGAATTTGCGCGCGTGTCGCGGTGTGCGTGACGGGTCACTGGCTGGTGGGTCATTTCGCTCATCGCGGGGGCCGTCAGCACTGGATCGTCGAAGGCGCGGCGGTTCAGGGCTACAACGTCAGGCTCGCCGGGCTGATCAGCATGGGCGAGAGCTGGCACAACAATCATCATGCCTTTCCGGGTTCGGCGAGGCTCGGCCTGTTGCCGGGCGAGATCGACCTGGGCTGGTGGCTCATTCGCCTCTTCGCAGCGCTCGGCCTGGCGACGGACATCAAGACGCCGGATGCTCTGCCTGCCCGCGCCGCGTTGCGCCGCTTGCCGGAACGCGAACCGCTGTCCCTGACCTCAAGGCTGCCGGCGCTATGAGCGGCGGCTTTCCTTTGTCCTTTCGCGGCCGCTTGCGGCGCCTCCCTTATATCGGGGGCACGCTTGTCATCCTCGCGTTGCAATACGCGTTGGTGGCGATCGCCTTTGCCGCGATGAAGCAGCCCATAGTGCTCGATTGGGAGTTCTTTCTGCTGCCGTCGCGCGCGCTGGCCGCGCTGGACGGCTTCTCCGGCCCGCTGATCTTCGCCTCCTGGGCACTCGTTCTCTTTGCGAGTTGGGCGCTGGCGAGCCTGTCGTTCCGCCGCGCCCTGGACGCGGGTGCCAGCGGCTGGCTCGCGGCGGCGACCATCGCGCCCGTGGTTCAGCTGCCGGTCATTCTGCTGCTCTGGCTGCTGCCGCCGAGCGCGGGCGATGACGTTCCGCCCGAGCGCGCCGCGTCCGCCGTCCCCTCGCGCGCCGCGATTTACGGCGTGCTCGCCGGCATGGCACTGACGGTGGCGGCGGTTGCTGTGGGCGCGCTGGTGTTCGGTGCCTATGGCTACGGCATGTTCGTCGTTTCGCCGTTCCTGATCGGCGCCATCACCGGTTATTTCGCCAACCGAGACAGCGTACTTACCATGGGGCACACTTCGGAATGCGTGGCCCTGGCGCTTCTGCTGGGCGGCGTCGCACTGGTGGCGGTGGCGCTGGAGGGGCTCGTCTGCATCGTTCTCGCCGCGCCGCTGGCACTTGGCGCGGCTCTGGTCGGCGGAGCGCTTGGCCGGGCGATGGCGCTCGCCCGCCGTCCGGCGTCGCATTCCGCCTTGTCGATCTCGCTCATCCCGCTGATGTTCGCGAGCGAGCAGGTGTTTCCACCGAGCACCCGCTTCACCACCCAGGAATCGATCGAGATCGCCGCGCCGGCTTCGGCCGTGTGGTCGGCGCTGTTGCATATGGACCGGATCGAGGAGGCACCCGCGCTGCCGTTCCGCTTGGGCGTCGCCTATCCGACCGGCGCGGCCTTCATCGGCTCCGGCGTAGGGGCGATCCGGCTTGGCCATTTTTCCACCGGTACGGCGACCGAGCGCGTCACCGAATGGGTGCCGGACCGCAAGCTTGCTTTCACCGTCTTGAGCGATCCGCCGTCGATGCGCGAGCTCAGCCCATATCGCCACGTACATGCGCCGCATGTCCGCGGCTACTTCGTCACCACCGGGACGAGCTTCGAACTCGTGCCTCTGTCTCCGACCCGCACGCGCATCGTCGAGCAAACCTCGCACCTGCTGAAGCTCGATCCTGTGCTGTACTGGCTGCCCTTCGCGCGGCTGATCATCCACGCCAACAACGCGCGTGTGCTCGCTCATCTCCAACACGCGGCGGAGCGCGATTCTGGGGCCGCCAGGGCTGGGACCAATCAGCGGTAGCGCTTGGCGTTGCCTTGACAGGCCAAAAAGGTTAGTTGTATGTTCTCCACAGTGCGGCTGAACAGCCACGGCGCTGGCTTGACCGGCAATTTTCTTGCTCGGCGGACAAGCGGAAGCCTTGCCGGAGGCAGTTGAGCAAGTTTTCCAGCCACTTAGCGGACTTCTGCGGAGATTGAATTCAAAAAATCGAGGGGGGCCCCCTTCCCTTCAGAGGATCAAGTCGTTGTCGTTGAAGGCGACGCAGCGGCCAGGTCTTGTGGTCTTCCGGGAATGATGCGGATGCGGGCTTCGGCCGTTGGAAATCCCGTGACACTCTAGGCACCGGGAGAATCAGCGGCCGGGGCCGAGGGTGTTGCAAAGCCTGTTGCCGCATCTGCAATCGGCGCTGGGGATCGGGGTCATCATCCTCGCCGCCTGGGCGCTGTCGGAGGACCGCCGCGCCTTCCCCTGGCGCACCGTGGCCGTGGGCCTGGTGCTGCAGATCGCACTGGCGCTGCTGCTGTTGAAGGTCCCGCCGGCGCGCGACGCACTGTTCTCGCTCAACGGCGCGGTCGATGCGCTGATGGCGGCGACGCGGGCGGGTACTTCGTTCGTGTTCGGCTATCCCGGAGGTGCGGCGCCGCCCTTCGCGGTGACGAACCCGAATGCGCTGTCGAGCTTCGCCTTCCAGGTGCTGCCGCTGGTGATCGTGATCTCGGCTCTGGCAGCGTTGCTCTGGCACTGGCGGATATTGCCGGTGGTGGTCGGTGCCTTCGCCTGGGCGCTGCGCAAGACGATGGGACTGGGCGGCGCGGTGGGCCTCGGCTCGGCGGCCACCGTCTTCCTCGGCATGATCGAGGCGCCGCTGCTGATTCGGCCGTATCTGGAGAAGCTGTCGCGCTCGGAATTGTTCGTCCTGTTCACGGTGGGATTGGCGACGGTCGCCGGCACCGTGTTCGTGCTCTACGCGACGATCCTGCGTCCCGCGATACCCGATGCGCTGGGGCATATTCTGGTCGCCTCGATGCTGTCGCTGCCGGCCGCCATCCTGATCGCGCGGGTGATGATCCCGGGCGAGGCCAAGACCGAGACCGACGAGGCGGCGGAATTCGAGTACCGCTCCAGCATGGATGCCATCGCCCGCGGCACCGAAGATGGGCTGAAGCTGTGGCTCTCTATCGTGGCGATGCTCCTGGTGATCGTGGCGCTGGTTGCGCTGGCCGACATCATCCTCGGCCATCTGCCGGATCTGTGGGGTGACAAGCTGACGGTGGAGCGCATCTTCGGCTGGATCTTCGCGCCCTTCGTGTGGCTGCTGGGGATTCCATGGAGTCAGACGCTGGCGGCGGGCTCGCTGATGGGCGACAAGACGGTGCTGAACGAGTTCATTGCCTATCTGCATCTGGCGGCGCTTCCGGCTGGCGCGCTGGAGCCGCGCTCGAAGCTGATCATGCTCTATGCCCTGTGCGGCTTCGCCAATCTGGGCTCGGTGGGAATCATGATCGCCAGCATCGGCAGCCTGGCGCCCAAGCGGCGGGATGAGATCGTGCCGCTGGCGCTCCGCGCACTCGTCTCCGGCACGCTCGCTTCGGCGATGACCGGTGCGGTGATCGGGTTGTTGCCTGTGGCTTAGAGCTCGAAGGCCCGCGCCAGCAGTTCGTAGGAGCGCAGCCGCGAGGCGAAATCGTAGGTGATGGTGACGACGACGAGCTCTTCCGCGCCATGGCGCTCGGCCAGCCTGGTCAGCCGCTGCTTGACGACGTCCGGCGTGCCGACGATGGAGCGGGCCTCGATGCCGGCGAGCAGGCGGCTCTCCTGCTCCGTGTACGGATAGGCGAGCGCCTCTTCGGGCGAGGGGAACTGGATCGGCCGGCCGGTGTAGAGGCGCACGACCCAGAGGTTGCGCGAAGCGGACAGCCGCCGCGCTTCTTCCTCGGTGTCCGCGACTAGCGCGGAAACGCCCATGGAAAGCCGCGGCGCCTCGCACCAGCTGCTGGGCTTGAAGCGCTGCCGGTAGGCCTCGCAAGCCTCCTCGCTTCCTTCGGGGCTGATGAAGTGAGCGTGGCTGAATGGCAGTCCAAGTTCGGCGGCGAACACTGCGCTGTGCACGCCGGAACCCAGTAGCCATAGTTCCGGCCGCGTGTCTCCGCGCGGCATGGCGTGGATGCCGCGATAGGGATGATCGGCCGGGATCGGCGCGATGCCGGCCGCGTCGTCGAGATACTGCTTGAGCAGATGCACCTGGCTGGGGAAGGCGTCGATGCCCCAGCTTTCGGGTCCGGCCTGCAGCGCCCGGGTGGTGCGCTCGTCGGCGCCGGGCGCGCGGCCGATGCCGAGATCGATGCGGCCCGGCGCGAGTACCTCGAGCATGCGGAACTGCTCGGCCACTTTGAGCGGGCTGTAATGCATGAGCATCACCCCGCCCGAGCCAACCCGCATGCGGCTGGTTTCGGCGGCCACCCGCGCGATCAGAACCTCCGGCGCGGACCCGGCGAAGGAGCTGGTGTTGTGATGCTCGGCCAGCCAATAACGGTGATAGCCGAGCCTCTCGCAAGCCTTGGCCAGCGCGATGGTCTCGGCCACGGCCTCGGCGGCGCTGCCGTCCTTGCGGATGGGAGATTGATCGAGAACCGAAAGCCGCACCTGCTGGCTACCTTCTTGTGTATGGACGACCTTATCATTGGCGGGGAATGGAAACGAAATGCCTGTTAGCTCATTGCGAACTCATATGCCGAAGGAAGTGGAGCAGCCTTCCGACCTGGACGGTCTCCTGGCCGAGATCCGCGCCTGCCGCATCTGCGAGGCGCATCTGCCGCACGGTCCGCGACCGGTGCTGCATGTCAGCGCGACAGCCCGGCTCTGCATCGTCAGCCAGGCGCCGGGCATCCGGGTGCACGAAACCGGGCTCAGCTTCAATGACGCCAGCGGCGACCGCCTGCGCGACTGGATGGGCGTGGATCGCGCCACCTTCTATGACGAAAGCCGCATCGCTATCGCGGCGATGGCATTCTGCTTTCCCGGTTACGATGACCAGGGCCACGACCTGCCGCCGCGGCGGGAATGCGCCGCCACGTGGCGGGAACGCCTTTTCGCGGCGCTACCGCAATTCGAGACCACGCTGCTGGTGGGCACTTACGCGCAGGCCTGGCATCTCGGCGACCGAGCCAAGGATTCAATGCATGAAACCGTCAAGGCATGGCGCGAATACGCGCCGCGTTATATTCCTTTGCCGCATCCATCGTGGCGCAACAACGCATGGCTGAAACGCAATCCCTGGTTCGCCGACGAGCTTCTGCCCTATCTGCGGCGGCGCGTGCGGCGGCGGTTGGTGGGTTGATCGCGCTGTCGCTCGCCGCTTGCGCGCCGGTGCTGGCGCCGCACGGGCTGGAGAACGCGACGCCGGCCATAGAACGGGACGCCTTCGTCACCCGGGACGGCTTGCGGCTGCCGTTGCGCCATTGGGACGCCGAGCGCCCGCGCGCCGTGATCGTCGCGCTGCACGGCATGAGCGACTACTCGCAGGCCTTCGATCTGCCTGGGCCGTGGTGGGCGGCGCGCGGCATCGAAACCTACGCCTACGATCAGCGCGGCTTCGGTCGCTCGCCCAACGCAGGACTTTGGGCCGGCAGCGATGCCATGCGGCAGGACCTCGATGATTTTGCCGAGACGGCGCGGGCCAGCCATCCTGGCGTTCCGGTCTATGTGCTGGGCGAAAGCATGGGTGGGTCGGTGGTGCTGACGGCCTTGGCGAGCGAGCGGCCGCCGCAGGTGGACGGAGTCATTCTGGTAGCGCCGGCCGTCTGGTCGCGTGCCGACATGCCGCTCTCCTACCGCGCCGCGCTGTGGCTCGCCGCGCATACCGTGCCATGGATGAATTTCTCCGGCGAAGGGCTGCACATCGTCGCCTGCGACAACATCGAAGTGCTGCGCAAGCTGTCGCGCGATCCGGTCTACCAGCATTCCGCGCGCGCCGATCAAGTCTATGGCTTGGTCAATCTGATGGATCAGGCCCGTCACGCGCCGAAGCGCCTCGCCAATCCGCCGCCCATCCTCCTGCTCTACGGCGCCAGGGATCAGGTAATTCCGGCCGCGCCGACTGAGGCCGTCAGCGCTGAATTGGGATCGCACGCCGAGGTGCGCCGTTATGACAATGGTTACCACATGCTGCTCCGCGATCTCGACGGCGAGCGCGTCTGGGCAGAGGTCGCGGCCTGGATCGGGCATGAGCATCGAGCGCCAGTTCAAGACGGCTCTGGACGAGATCCGCATGCTGATGCTGGGGGCGCAGATCCTCATCGGTTTTGAACTCCGCAGTACCTTCCAGGAAAGATTCGATTCGCTCCCGCAATTGTCAAAATGGCTGGAGGCGGCTTCCCTGCTGTTGATGGTGTTGACGCTGGCTCTTCTCGTGGCACCGTCCAGCCAGCACCGGCTGGTCGAGCGCGGCGAGATCACCTCGCGCATCCGCCGCGTCGTCAATGGCTTCGCGGACGTCGCGCTATTCCCCTTCGCGCTGGCGCTGGGACTCGATTTCTACGTGGTGGTAGCCAAGGCCTACGGGCAGGGGGCAGGCATCGCCGCCGGCTTGATCGTCGCGCTTCTCGCCGTGGCCTTTTGGTATGTCTTCGCGTTGTTATATCGCGCGCAACTCGGCCGCAGAGGTTTGCGCATGGAGCACGGGATGCCCGGAACCGACGCGACGCTGGAAAGCAAAATAGAGCAAATGCTTACCGAGGCACGCATCGCGCTACCCGGCGCGCAGGCGCTGCTCGGGTTTCAGTTGGCTGTCGTTTTCACGCGCGCCTTCGAGCGGTTGCCGCAAACCTCGCAGCTTGTCCATGGCATCGCGATCGGCTGCATCGCGCTGACTCTCATCCTGTTGATCGCGCCGGCCGCGTTCCATCGCATTACCTTCGCTGGAGAGGATTCGGAGCGCTTCTACCGGCTGGGCTCGGTGCTGGTGACGGTTGCGCTTCTTCCACTTGCTCTCGGTCTCGCCTGCGATATCTTCGTGATGCTGGCGAGGATCGCAAAGGACCCAGCGATCGGCATCGGGGCTGGCGCGCTTGCTGGCCTCGTGCTTTTGGGATTTTGGTATGTGCAGCCGCTCATCCTTCGCGCGCGCCAAGGGCGCTGACGCTGGAACCGACGATCGTTTCCACACGTTCACTAGAGTCAATTCTTGAGCGGAGGCGCTCGTGCCGCGCGGCGACAAAGGCAAGTATACCGGCAAGCAGAAGCGCAAGGCGCACAAGATCGAAGAGGGCTATAAGAAGAAAGGCGTTTCATCCAAGGAGGCGGCGCGGCGCGCCTACGCCACCGTCAACAAGGAAGAGGGTGGCGGCAAGAAGAGCGGCTCCGGCCGCGGCAAGAAGTCGAAGCATTCCTCTTCACGGAAGGGTGGGCGCAAAGGCGGGCGCAAGGGCGGCCGCAAGAAGAAAAGCTGAAGATCGAGACGGCGTGAGCAATCTGTTCGAGATTCCAGCATTCTCCCAAGACGGCGATGTTCACGTCATCGTCGAAACCGTGCGTGGCTCTCGCGCGAAATTCAAATACGACCCCGACACGAAGGCCTTCCTGTTCTCGCGCAGCTTGAGGCTGGGTCTTGCCTATCCCTACGACTGGGGCTTCATCCCCTCCACGATGGCGGAGGACGGCGATCCGCTGGACGGGTTGGTGCTGAACGAGTTCACGACCTTCCCCGGCGCGTTGATCCGCTGCCGTCCCATCGGCGTGCTGGAGGTCCGGCAGCGGGAAAAGGGGCGGGAGTTCCGCAACGATCGCGTGCTCTTCATCCCGTCTGCCTTTGCCGCGGAACACGGCGGCGACGATGCGCTGCTGACGAGCGAACTCAAGTCGCAGTTGGAGGACTTCTTCGCCGCGGCGGTCGTCGGCACCGGCAAGGAGGTGCACTTTCTCGGCTGGCGCAAATCCGAAGCGGCCATGGCCAGCGTGAAGCGGTCGGCGGGGGAATTCTCGCGCCTAAGGGTGGAATGAAGCGAGGGGCATCACGCCATTGCCTTAAGCTCTTGTTTACCGGAATTGCGATACTCTTTCGACGTTTCCTGTTCGTTCCTGAAATTCCTAGCCGTTGAGAGACGGAGTCTAGATGTAGAGCCAACCCACTCAATTCTTTATGCTTTTTCCATTGACGAAAATCACTGTCCCATGCTATCCCATCTGATCCCATGCGCTTCGGGGAATTGAGTCCTCTTTGCGCGGGCGACCCGGGTTCGCAGGAAACCTCGGTCACCGGGACGAGGGGGCGTGCAGGCCGTGATGGGCTGCTTCACAGAGACTTTCACCAACAAGCTCGACGCCAAGGGCCGCGTCAGCATTCCTTCGTCCTTTCGTCAGGTGCTGGCGGGACAGGGGACCGATGGCGTCTATGTTCTGAAGGCTGTGAGCGGCGAGCCGGCACTGACGGCGTTCGGCAACTCACTGCTCAGTAGTGCGCGCGAGCAACTGAAGCCGCATCATCCCATTCTCAGCCGTGGCTACGCGCCGCGCGCGCAGGCCATCTTCGGACAGGCTCGCCGCCTGGCCTTCGATGACGAAGGTCGCGTACGCCTGCCGGACGATCTGATCGCCCATATCGGCGTTCGCGAGCGCGTGAGCTTCGTGGGACTGAACGACATTTTCGAGATTTGGAATCCGGAGACCTTCGAGCCGGTGCAGGCCGCCCGCTTGGCCGATGCCCGCAACATCTTCGATGCCAGCGGGGATGCGCCATGAGCGAGCACATTCCCGTCATGCTGGCCGAGGTCCTCGAAGCGCTGCAGCCCCGCGACGGCGGCCGCTACATCGACGGCACCTTCGGCGGCGGCGGCTATAGCCGCGCGATCCTGGATGCCGCCAATTGCTTCGTGCTGGCGATCGACCGCGATCCCGATGCCATCGAGCGGGGCGAACAATTGGCCGCGTTCTATCGCGGACGGTTGTCGCTGATGCGGGGCGAATTCTCGAATATGGATGCGTATCTTGCGGAGCGCGGCCCAGAGAAGAGCGACGGGGTCGTGCTCGACCTGGGTGTCTCGTCCTTTCAACTCGACGACCCGGAGCGAGGGTTCTCCTTCCGCCAAGACGCGCCGCTGGACATGCGCATGAGCAAGTCCGGAAAATCCGCGGGCGAGGTGGTCAATGAGATCGATGAAAAGGCGCTCGCGGACATCCTCGCGCGATTGGGCGAGGAGCGGCATGCACGCCGCGTCGCGCAGGCCATTGTTGCCGCGCGGCCTATCACGCGCACGAAGGAACTCGCGGACGTCGTCGCCAAAGCCCTGGGGCCGGCAGCGCTGCGCCAGCCGATCCATCCGGCGACCCGAACCTTCCAGGCGTTGCGCATCCATGTGAACGAGGAGCTTGGCGAGCTCGAACGAGGTCTTGAGGCTGCGGAGCGCGTGCTTAAGGCCGGCGGACGCTTGGTGGTGGTTGCCTTCCATTCGCTGGAAGATCGGATCGTCAAGCGCTTCCTTTCGGATCGCAGTCGCGAAACGCCTGCTGGCTCGCGGCACCTTCCGGGCAAGCCTTCCGCGCACAAGCAAACTTTTCGACTGCTCTGGTCCCGTCCGCGCATGCCGAGCGCCACCGAGATCGAGCACAACCCGCGTGCCCGGTCGGCACGACTGAGGGCGGCCGAGCGAACCGCTCTTGCGGCCTAAGGAGAGAAGCGATGATCCGCGTGGTCAATTTCTTCTGCATTGCGGTAACGGCCCTGACCTGCCTGGCGCTGTACCATGTCTCCGAACAGACGCGCGTGGCGCGCGCACGACTGGTTTCCATCGACCGTCAGATCGAGGTCCAGCGCAGCGCGACCGGTGTATTGCAAGCGGAGTGGGCGCGGGTGGCGGACGCGGCGCGGATCGAAAATCTCGCCCGTCGCAAGACGGATTTGCCCGATGGCTCCGCCGTGCAGCTGACGTCGTTGACGCTCTTGCCCCGCCGCGGCGAGGCTCCGGTGGGCGCTGCGCAGATCACTTCCGCCAGCGTTGTGGTGCCGGGCAATTGAGAGATGAGCGACGGCCCGACCACGATTGTCCAGCGCCGGGTGGCGATCACCGCCCTCCTGTGCGGCATGGCCTTCGCAGTGGTTGGTGCGCGGCTCGTGGACGTCATGCTGCTCAAAGCCGCAAGCGCAGCTGTCGCGGCGAGGCACAGCGTCGGTGCTGATCTTCCGCGTGGCGACATCGTCGACCGCAACGGCGAATTGCTGGCGCGCGATCTCCCGGTGCGCGATGCCTTCGTGCAGCCTTCTGTCTTGGAGAACGCTCCAGCAGTGGCGCATGAATTGGCCAACGTGGCGGGGGTGAGCGAAACGCGTCTGTCGCGATTGTTCGCGTCCCACGGCAAACCCGGCGACTACGTGCTCGTCGCCCGCCAGCTTCCGCCCGATACACAGGCTCGCATGGCCGAACTCGGCCTGCCGAGCCTGGAATTCGATGCCTCGAGCAAGCGATTCTATCCGAAATCACGCGCCGCGGTGCAGGTGCTCGGCCAGGTCGACGCCGACGGCCGGGGACTGACGGGGCTCGAGCTTGGACTGAACGAAAGCCTTCGCGCGGGCCGCGCCGCGCAGCTGTCCTTGGATCTCCGTATCCAGTTCGCGCTCGCCAGCGAGGTGGAAGCGGCACGCGAGCAGTTCGACGCCAAGGCCGCCGGCGGTGTCGTGATGAACGTCAACAGCGGCGAGATTCTCGCAATGGCGTCCTTGCCGGACGGGTACTCCGCGGTGGGCCGTTCCGATGATGTGAACCCCAATCGCAACCGGATGGTGCGGGACGTCTACGAACTCGGCTCGGTGTTCAAGGTGTTCGCCTTCGCGCTGGCGATGGAGGACCATACGGTCCAACTGGACGAGCAGTTTCCGATCGGCCACGGCTTCAAACTTGGCCGGTATATGATCCGCGACGCCGAGAAGATGCCCGCGATGCTTGCGGCCCGCGATATTCTCGCCCAATCGTCCAACGCCGGCACGGCGCAGATCGCGCTGCGCTCAGGGCCGGAGCGGCAGCGCGCCTTCCTGTCGGCGATCGGGCTGCTTTCGCCTATTCGTTCCGAGGATCCGGAAGGAGCGCGGCCGATCTATCCGCGCCACTGGGGCCAGACCGAGACCGCCACCATCGGCTTCGGCCACGGCATCTCGGTCAGTCCGCTTTCCTTCGCCACCGCCGCGGCGATTATCGTTAACGGCGGCCGGCGGATCTCGCCGACCTTCCTGAAACGGAGTGACGATGCTCGTGGCGAGCAGATGATCGCGCCCGAAACCAGCGCCACCATGCGTCAGCTCCTGCGCTACGTGGTGACGGACGGTACTGGCAAGCTGGCGGACGTGCCCGGCTACGATGTCGGCGGCAAGACCGGTTCGGCGGAAAAGAACGAAGGCGGGCGCTATGTCGCGCACCGGTTGCTGACCTCGTTCTGCGCCGTCTTTCCCATCGACAATCCGCGCTATCTCGTGTTTGTCCTGCTCGACGAGCCGCACGGGGCGAAGGCCACCGGCGTCATGGCGCTGGCGGGCCATACGGCAGCGCCGCTGGCGGGCCGAGTGATCGCCCGCATCGCGCCAATGCTGGAGATGCCGGCGGACGCACCGATTCTCGCGCAAGCAAGCGGGAATCCATAATGGCAACACAATCGGTCGCGATGCTGAGCGCGGGTATGGTGGACAACAACACGATGCGGCCAAAGGCTGAATTCACCGGCCTTGCGAGCGACAGCCGCAAGGTGAAGCCAGGCTATCTGTTCGCGGCTCTGCCCGGTACGAATGCCGACGGCGCCCATTTCATTGCCGACGCCGCGCGGCGCGGCGCTGTTGCCGTTCTTGGCCATCCGGGCTTGGCAGATCGCGTGCGGCACCTTGGTCTCCCATTCCTGCCGGACGAGAATCCTCGGCTGCGCCTCGCGCAACTGGCGGCAGAATTCTACGGCGCACAGCCTTCGACGATCGCCGCGATCACCGGGACCAACGGCAAGACTTCAGTAGCGGTGTTCCTTCGCCAGATTTGGGAGTTCGAGGGTCGCCGCGCCGCCAGCCTCGGAACTGTGGGTCTTATCAGTCCTACCGGACACGCGACGCTCGAACACACGACGCCCGATCCACTTGAGCTGCACCAGCGGCTGTCCCAACTTAAGCGCGATGGCGTTGACTATTTGGCGCTGGAGGCTTCCAGCCACGGCTTGGACCAGTTCCGGATCGACGGGCTCGATATCGCCGCGGTGGCCTTCACCAACATCACCCGCGATCATCTGGACTACCATCCGACCTTCGGCGATTACCTCGCTGCGAAGCTGCGACTGTTTGCGGAAGTCGTGCGCAGGAACGGCGTGGCCGTGGTCAATGCCGACGCCGCTTGCGCCGATACGTTCTGCACCACCGCACGGCAGCGTGACCTTCGACTGCTGACGGTCGGTGAGAAGGGTGAAACGCTGCGGCTCGTCGCCCGCAAGCCCGTTGCGCAGGGACAAACGCTGACCATCGCGTTCGCGGGCCAGGCGCACGAAGTCCTTCTGCCGCTTGTCGGTGATTTCCAAGCCTCGAATGCGCTGGTCGCCTCCGGTCTTGCCTTGGGCCTCGGCGATCCGGCTGACAAAGTGTTCGACGCGGTCGGTCGGCTGAGAGGCGCGCCGGGGCGGTTGGAACTGGTGGCTTATGCGCCGAATGGCGCACCTATATATGTCGACTACGCGCACACGCCAGATGCACTCATCACGGTTCTCTCCGCGGTGCGCCCGCACGTGGCCGGCAAGGTGCAGGTTGTATTCGGCTGTGGCGGCGATCGTGACAAGGGTAAGCGACCGCTGATGGGCGCTGCCGCGGCGGAATTCGCCGATGTCGTGACCGTTACCGACGACAATCCGCGCAGCGAGGACGCCGCCCTCATTCGCAAGGAAGCCCTGCGCGGATGTCCCAAGGCCGTAGAGATCGGTGATCGCGCAGAGGCCATTCGCGCTGCCATCGCACGACTGGAGCCCGGTGATGCCCTGGTGATCGCCGGCAAAGGCCATGAAACCGGGCAGATTGTCGGCTCTGAGATGCGACCTTTCTCCGATCGGGATCAGGCAATTGAGGCGGCCACTGCGCTCGGCGGGCGCGCTGCCGAGTCGGCGAAATGAGCGAACTGTGGAGCGCCGCCGAGGCCGAAGCGGCGACACTCGGCCGCGCGACGCAGCGTTTCGCTGCGACCGGCATGTCGATCGACACACGAACTTTGAAACCCGGCGATCTGTTCGTTGCCTTGCAGGGCGACAGCAGAGACGGCCATGACTTCGCAGCGGCCGCCATCGCCGCGAAAGCCGCCGCGGCTTTGGTGTCGCGCGCGCCGGAGCACCTGCCGGCTTCGTCTGTGCTGCTGATGGTAGCCAATACACAGCGCGGCCTGGAAGACCTCGCGCGCGCCTCTCGCGCCCGCAGCCATGCGAAGATCGTTGGGGTCACCGGCAGCGCCGGCAAGACGACGACCAAGGAGATGCTGCGCCTTGCGTTGGGAGCGCTCGGCGAAACCCACGCTTCGGCAGCTTCCTACAACAACCACTGGGGCGTGCCGCTATCGCTCGCGTCCATGCCCCGCACTGCGGCGTTCGGCGTCTTTGAGATCGGCATGAACCATTTCGGTGAGATCCGTTCGCTGGTGAGTTTTGTCAGGCCGCATGTCGCACTGGTTACCACCATCGCCCCGGCGCATCTGGAGTTCTTCGGCACTTGCGAAGCGATCGCCGATGCCAAGTCCGAGATTTTCGAAGGCATCGTCGCCGGGGGAGCCGCACTCATTCCGGGCGACAGCCCGTATGCGGAGCGTCTATCGGCCCGCGCGAAGCAGGCTGGAGTCAGCCGGGTGCTGACCTTCGGAAGCGATCCCAAGTCTGATGCGCGTTTGCTGTCCGCGGAAACGGCCGGCGAAGGCATGATTGTCGAGGCCGAGGTGCTGGGTCGCCGTCTGGATTTTCGCCTCGGCGCGCCGGGAGCGCACCTGGCCAGCAACGCAGTGAGCGCGCTGTTGACCGTAGCAGCGCTTGACGGCGACGTGCTGAATGCGGCCGCGGCGCTGTCGGCCTTCGTGGCGTTGAGGGGCCGAGGCGACCGCTTTCGGGTTGAGTTGGAAGGGGGCGAGGTGGAAGTGATCGACGAAAGCTACAACGCCAACCCGGCGTCCATGGAAGCGGCGCTGACACTGCTGGCCACATCAAGTCCCAGCGGCGGAGGCCGGCGCATCGCGGTGTTGGGCGACATGCTCGAGATGGGTCCAGCCGGTCCGGCTTATCACGCTGCCCTCGCATCACCCATCCAGAACGCGGGCGTGGACGTCGTCTTCGCCTGCGGGCCGCAGATGCGAACATTGTGGGAGGCCCTGCCTGGCGACCGCCGCGGAACATATGGCGAAGCGTCATCGGGCATCGCATCTGCAGTTCGCGAGTCGATTCGAGCGGGCGATGTCGTCCTCGTGAAAGGTTCGTTCGGCAGCAAGATGTCCGTCATCATCGATGCGCTCAAGGTGCGCGCACCGGTAGCGGTATAGGGAGCTAGAGATGTTTCCCTATTTCCTGGTGCCTCTGGCCGACAAGTTCGCGATCCTCAACGTCTTCCGCTACATCACCTTCCGCGCCGGTGGAGCAATCATGACGGCGCTGCTAATCGCGTTCGTCATCGGTCCGGCGATGATCGTCTGGCTGCGCGCGCGCCAAGGCAAGGGCCAGCCCATCCGCGCCGATGGGCCGCAGCGGCACATCGTGGAAAAGCAGGGTACGCCGACCATGGGCGGGCTCATGATCCTCGTCTCCTCCGTTGGCGCCACTCTGCTGTGGGCCGATCTCACCGATATCTATGTCTGGATTGTGCTGTTCGTCACCCTCAGTTTCGGATTGCTGGGGTTTGCGGACGACTATCTGAAGGTCATCAAACGCTCACCTGCCGGTGTTCGCGGGCGCGTCAAGCTCGCCGTCCAGTTCGCGGTGGCACTGGCCGCCTGCTACGCTATCATGCTCGTCGAGGAGCCTGGCCTGTCAGGCACGGTGGCCCTTCCGTTTCTGAAGACTGTGCTGCTGCAGTTGAGTTGGGGCTTTCTCGTTTTCGGTGCGCTGGTGATCGTGGGCGCATCCAACGCCGTCAACCTCACCGACGGTCTCGATGGCCTTGCCATCGTGCCAGTGATGATCGCAGCATTGGCCTTCGCGCTGATCGCCTATCTGGTTGGCAACGTCAAATTCGCTGATTACCTGCAGCTGCACTATGTGGCCGGCACCGGAGAGTTGGTGATCTTCCTTGCTGCACTTCTGGGTTCCGGCCTTGGTTTCCTTTGGTACAACGCGCCCCCGGCCATGGTATTCATGGGCGATACCGGATCGCTGGCGCTGGGCGGCGCGCTGGGAACGGTCGCCGTCGCTACCAAGCATGAAATCGTGCTGGCCATCGTGGGCGGCTTGTTCGTGATGGAGGCCGTCTCCGTGATTGTGCAGGTCGCCTCCTACAAGATGACCGGCAAGCGCGTGTTCAAGATGGCGCCGATCCATCACCATTTCGAGCAGTTAGGCTGGCGCGAGCCGACTATCGTCATCCGCTTCTGGATCATCTCCGTGGTGCTGGCCCTGATCGGGCTTTCCACCTTGAAGCTGCGGTAACGCCATGATCGTCGCGCACGGCTTCGCCGATCGGGATGTGGGCGTGTTCGGCCTGGCGCGAACCGGCGCCTCCGCGGCCCGCTCCCTGATCGCCGGCGGGGCACGGGTGCATGCCTGGGACGACGAGGAGAATGCGCGCGCCGCCGTATCGGCGAGCGGTTCGCGCATCATGCCGTTCGTGAAATGGCCCTGGGAGCGGATCAAGACGCTGGTGTTGAGCCCAGGCGTACCGCTCACCCATCCGGAGCCGCATGCGGTCGTGCGCATGGCGCGCGACGTCGGTGCCGAGGTTATCGGCGACATGGAGCTGTTCGCGCGTGCGATGTGTGGCGGGAGCAAGAACTCTAACGTGCCGATCATCGCCATTACCGGCACCAACGGCAAATCCACCACCACGGCACTCATCGGGCATATTCTCTCGTCCTGCGGCTACGCTGCGGAAGTGGGAGGAAACATCGGCAAGCCGGTGCTCGATCTCGCGCCTCCTGCCTCCAGAACCGCCTATGTGCTGGAGGTCTCCTCATACCAGATCGAACTATCCCCGAGCCTGGCGCCCGATGTGGCAGTCCTGACCAACATCTCGCCCGACCATCTGGACCGGCACGGGTCGCTGGAGAACTACGCAACGGTCAAGGCGCGGCTGCTCGAACAGACCCTCAAGACCGGACAGGTCTGCATCGGCGTGGACGACCCGAAGAGCGCCGCCATCCGCTCGCGCTTCGTGTCCAACGGCGGACCGGACGTGGTTCCTGTTTCGGTTGGGAAGGTGTTGGGCCGCGGTATCTTCGTGCTCGACGGTGTGCTCTACGACTCGCGGGCGTCGCATGCTGCAAAGGTGCTGGACCTTTCCTCCGCGGCGCATCTTCCCGGTGCGCATAACTGGCAGAATGCGGCGCTGGCTTATGCGGCGACCCACACACTCGTGAAGGACGCGCGAGCGATCGCAGAAGCAATCGTGAGCTTTCCGGGTCTGGCCCACCGCTTGGAAGACGTCGGGCGTATCGGCAAAGTTCGCTTTGTAAACGATTCCAAGGCCACCAATGCCGATGCCACCGAACGCGCCTTGGTCTGTTTCGATGACATTTTTTGGATCGCCGGCGGCCGCGAGAAGGAAGGTGGTATCGAGTCGCTGAAGCCGTTCTTTTCCCGTATTCGCAAAGCCTACCTCATCGGCGAAGCCGCGCGGCGTTTCGCGAAAACATTGGATGATGTTCCTCACGAAGTGTCAGGCAGCCTGGAAGCCGCGGTCGTATCGGCCTATAGCGATGCGCGCACCTCGAAGGCGACTGCACCGGTCGTGCTGCTGTCGCCGGCCTGCGCCTCCTTCGATCAATTCCGGGACTACGAGGCCCGCGGCGATGCATTCCGCGCTCTCGTTGCCGAGCTCGCTGCGCCCGCCGTGAAGGAGGCGTCATGACTCTTTCGCGGCTGGACCGCAGCGGATTCGGCAGCTGGTGGTGGACCATCGACCGGGTGGCACTGACCGCCATGCTGGCCCTCATCGGCATCGGGCTGATGCTCGCCTTCGCTGCCAGTCCGGCCGCGACGGGGCGTGCACTCGAGGCGGGAAACTTCCACTACGCGGCAAAGCAGGTGGTCTTTGCACTGGTTGCGGTCGCGCTGATCGTCGGAACCTCGTTTCTATCGCCGCGCGCGATCACGCTCGCGGGCGTTGCGCTGTTCGCCGCTGCTGTCATTGGCGCTGCTCTCGTGCTGCTTGTCGGGACGCAAGTGCTGGGCGCGCGGCGCTGGCTCGATCTGGGCTGGCTGACGGTGCAACCGTCGGAGTTTCTGAAGCCGGGCTTTGCCATCGTTTGCGCCGCCATCTTGGCCGGCAGCCGGAAATGGGGCATGCGCAAGGAGATCGTCACGTTCCTGCTGGTGCTCATTCCGCTGGCGCTTCTCATCCTGCAGCCCGATGTGGGCCAGACCGGTCTCCTGCTCGCACTCTGGGGTGCAATGTTGTTCTTCGACGGCATATCGCTTCTCTGGATCGGTTTCATTGTCGGCGGCTGTGCCGGAATCGGTGGGCTTGCATATATCGCCATCCCGCACGTGCATCATCGCATCGATCAGTTCATCGGAGGCGGCAAGTCCGGTTACCAGACCGGCCTCGCAATGAAGGCGTTCGAGCATGGCGGATTGGCAGGCGTCGGGCCGGGCGCGGGCACCATCAAATATCATATCCCCTATGCCCATTCCGATTTCATACTGGCCGTCGCCGGCGAGGAATTCGGATTGCTGCTGTGCGGCCTGATTGCTCTGCTGTTCTGCGTGCTGGGGATACGGCTGCTGTTGCGGGCAGCCCACGCGCGCGATCGCTTCTCGCAACTGGCTGGCGCAGGACTGGCGGTGATTGTGACGCTCCAGGCCTTTATAAACATGGGCGTGGCGTTGAGCTTGCTCCCAGCAAAAGGTTTGACCTTGCCGTTCATTTCCTACGGTGGCTCGTCGCTCTTTGCCGTCGCCGTCACGATGGGATCTGCGCTTTCTCTCACTCGGCAGCGTCCGCAAGTCGCCGGGCGCGAGAGCCCGGTCTGGGGCATGCGGAGAGCGCCGGCATGAGCACCATCGTGCTTTCCGCAGGCGGCACTGGCGGACACCTCTTTCCCGCGCAGGCGCTCGCAGCCGAGTTGCTGCGCCGTGGACGACGCATCGTGGTCATGACGGATTCGCGCGGCCGAAACTACGAGGCGGCCTTTCCCGGAACGACGATCGAGACAGTGCCTTCGGCCTCACCGACGAACACCAACGTTGCTGGACAAATCCTCGCGCCCTTCGAGATTTTTCGCGGCATCCTGGTAGGCTTTGTCAAGCTCCTCCGCCTCAAGCCCGCCGCTGTTGTCGGTTTCGGCGGCTACCCGAGTCTGCCGGTGATGATCGCAGCCTGGCTTGGCGGCTTTCCCACCGCCATCCATGAGCAGAATGCAGTGCTCGGCCGCGTCAATCGTCTGATCGCCGGTCGGATGCGCGCCATCGCCGCGTCATTCCCATTCGAGCGCTTCGCACCCAGGCAAGCGCGGCGCATCGTCTACACCGGCAATCCCGTTCGGCCCGAAGTCGTGGCGCGGGCGCATGCCGCGTTTCGGTCACCCGGCCCTGACGGACCGATCCGGCTGCTCGTTTTCGGGGGCAGCCAGGGTGCGCGGGCGCTGAGCGAGCTGGTGCCGGCTGCCATCGCGCTGTTGCCGGAGGATTTGCAATCGCGCCTGGAGATTGCGCAGCAATGCCGCTCCGAGGACATCGACGCTGTTCGCGCGGCGTATGCAAAGACCAAGGTGCGAATCGAATTGGCGCGTTTCTTCGCCGATTTGCCAACGCGCATGGCCGACGCACATCTTGTCGTTGGACGAAGCGGCGCCTCGACCGTCAGCGAACTCGCGGTGATCGGCCGACCGGCGATCCTGGTGCCGTTCCCTTTTGCAACGGACGATCACCAAACCTCGAACGCCCGCGTGCTCGCCGATGCCGGCGCAGCCTGGCTGATCCAGCAGCGCGACCTCACCGCTGAAATATTGGCGAAGTTGCTGCAGGGCATTCTCGCCAATCCGAACGATCTTGGACGGCGAGCCGAGGCGGCAGCCCAGCTCGGAAAGCCGGACGCGGCGGCGAGGCTTGCCGATCTCGTGGAGCAGATTGGAGGGTGCGCGCCATGAGCATCCGCAGGATCGCGCCCACCCGCGTGCCGCTGGAGATCGGCCCAATTCATTTCATCGGAATCGGCGGCATCGGCATGAGCGGCATAGCCGAGATCATGCACAATCTCGGTTATCAGGTGCGGGGCTCCGATGCGGTGGAAGGCGGGAACACAAAGCGGCTGCGCGCGCTCGGCATTCCCATCGCCATCGGCCAGTCGCCCGAGAATCTTGGCGATGCCAACGTCGTCGTCTATTCCACGGCGGTGAAGCCCGACAATCCGGAATTCGACGCGGCGCGCATTCGCGGCTTGCCGCTGGTGCGCCGGGCGGAAATGCTGGCCGAGATCATGCGCCTGAAATGGTGCGTGGCGGTGGGCGGCACCAATGGCAAAACCACCACCACGACGATGATCGCAGCCTTGCTGGACGCCGGCGGCTTCGATCCCACTGTGGTCAATGGCGGCATCATCAACCAGTACGGTACCAATGCGTGGCTCGGCACTGGCGACTGGGTGGTTGTCGAGGCGGACGAAAGCGACGGTACCTTTCTGCGGCTGCCGGCGACCATTGCGGTGCTGACCAACGCCGATCCCGACCATCTCGATTTCTATGGCAGCTTTGACCGCATGCGCGACGCCTTTCAACGCTTCGTAGAGAACGTTCCCTTCTACGGCTTCGCGGTGCTCTGTCTGGATCATCCGGAAGTGCAGGCAATGATCGGCCGCATCGAGGACCGTCGGCTGGTTACCTATGGCTTCAACCCGCAGGCCGATCTGCGCGCCGTCAATGTGCGCTTTGCCGGCGGCGGTTCCCATTTCGACGTGGTTATCGCGGACCGGCGCAAGGGAAGTGAAATCCGTCTTGAAAACGTGAC
>DATCOJ010000136.1:0-23758 GCA_036564785.1 Rhizomicrobium sp.
GGCATCGCGGTGCTGATCGACGGCGCGCACGCGCCGGGACAGGTTCCCCTCGAAGTGCCTGCCATCGGTGCCGACTGGTACACCGGCAATGCACACAAATGGTTCTTCGCGCCCAAGGGTTGCGGCCTGCTTTGGACGCACCCCTCCCGACAGGAGATCACCCGGCCGGCCGTCCTCTCTCACGGCACGGAGCAGGGCTATATCCAGGCCTTCGATTGGATCGGGACGCGCGATACGACGCCCTGGCTGAGCTTCGACGCCTCGAGCCGGGCCCATGAAATGCTGGGCGGCGCGAGCCTCATCGCCCGGAATCAGGCCCTCGCGGCAGAGGCAGCCGAGCTGCTGGCTGATTCGCTTTCCGCGCCAATCTCAGCGCCTGCGTCCATGCGGGGAGCCATGGCCTCGCTTTGCCTTGATCCCCTCGGCGGCGATCCCGAGGCCGCCCGCCTGCTGCGTCTGGCCTTGCGGAAAACAGGCATCGTGGCGCCCGTCTCGGCCTTTGCCGGCGGTCTTTGGATTCGGATTTCCGCCCAGATTTACAACGAAATCGGCGATTATCGGCGGTGCGCCCGGACCTTGGCGGAGCTTCGTCCAGCCCGCGACTCTCATTCGAGAATCGAATAAGCGGGCGGCGTTGCCCTGCCCGCGAGGCCTCGTTTCCGAGTGTGGCATTCAGGCGACAAGGCGCGACCAAATCATGCTCGGAAAAGGGTTCCAGGAGCAATCTGCTTGCTGGCTCAAGGGCCTTCGGCCAGAGTTCCCGGTGCGAAAATGGACTGTGCGTCACGCCTGGGATGTCGAGGCGGCGTGCAGCGCGAGGATTTCGCCGCCTGGCGGGATCGCAAACGGGGAGCTCTGAGAATGTCTGGACAACGTCGGACCAGCCGGTCTTTCACGATTACGAGCGCGTTGCTGCTTTCGACGGCGCTGGCAGCGCCGGCGTTCGCGGAAATCGAAGAGGTGGTCGTCACCGCCCAGAAGAAGTCGGAAGACATCCAGGCCGTGCCGATCGCGGTGTCCGCGTTCAGCTCGCAGGATCTCGCCGCCCATCAGATCGAAGGGTTCAAGGATCTGCAATTCAGCATCCCGAACGTGACCTTCACCCACGGCAATTTCGGTCCGTCCAATTTCCAGATTCGCGGCATCGGCTCCGCGGCGGTGACAACGTCCGGCGACAGCGGCGTGTCGGTGAACACCAACGACATCTACCTGTCTGCGCCTGCGCTGACGAGCGGCACTTATTACGACATCGAGCGCGTCGAAGTGCTGCGCGGTCCGCAGAGCACACTGTATGGACGCAACGCCACCGGCGGCGCCATCAACGTCATCACCAACAAGCCCGATCTCGACAATTTCGGCGCCGATCTCGAGCTGACCTACGGCAACTTCAACGACAAAGAAGCGCGCATCATGGTCAATCTGCCCGTCGATGAGGGGCATCTGGGCGTGCGCTTCGCGGGCTTCTGGGAAAACCGTGACGGGACGATCAACAACATCTTCAACAAGGTCTATGGTTCGACGCCCGGCGTCGCCAACAAGGTGGACAGCCGCAACGACTTCTCGGTCCGCGGCTCGCTGCGTTGGGAACCCACCAACAACACGACCGTCGATATCATGGTGTCCACGGGCAAGGAGGACGACAGCCGCGTCCGCGCGCAAGTGCAGCTCTGCCACCGCGATCCGTCCGGTGTGCTGGGGTGCTTGCCCGACAAGCTCGCCTTCGAGCCGCTGAACGGCAATGCCACCTTCGGAACACTGTTCGCCAGCAACGTCGGCCCGTTCGGCGCCTTTTCGCCCTTTACGCTGTTCGACGTGGCCGATCCGACGAATGGCTTCTTCCCCGGTCTCGGCGCGCCGGGCGTGGGCGCCACGGCCGTGGTCGCGCACAATCTGCACTCCGTGGACACCGACTTCACACCCACCAATCGCGGCCACGATTTCTTCCAGATGGCGCAATGGCATCAGCAATGGGCGCCCTGGCTCGGCATGGACCTGCTGTTGGGCTACGACCACAACAACTACACGAGTCGCGAAAGCTACAACAACGGCCCTGGCGACTCGTTCTCGCAGTACGGCTTGAGCATCGGCCAGGCCGGTTCCGGCCTTTGCGGCATCGGCGCCGGCTTCCTGTTCCAGACCACCGAGCGCCTTGCCTGCGCCCAGGATATCTTCGGACTGGCAACCGGCTTCGGCAAAAACTGGAGCACTTACTTCGCCGGCCACACCGGCTCGTTGCCGATCTCCGGCGTGGGCCAGAACGGTATCATCGGCCTCAACATCAAGGACTACTCCACCCGCGTCCAGGCCTATGACGAAATCCGCGGCTACAACACCAACTGGTCGTCGGAACTGCGCTTCCGCTCGAACTTCGAGGGGCCGTTCAACTTCGTGGTCGGTGGCTACCATCTCGACGTGGTCAACGCCGCGAACTATCTCGTGGTCGCCAACACGCTCGACTACATGGGCATCGCTCTCGGACCGTTCACCGGCGGCGACGGCACCGTGTTGGGACCGACCTTCTACGACAACAACGACCCGCATTATCACCTGAAGTCCAGCGCGGCGTTCGGCGAAGTCACTTACGACGTGTCGCCCGACTTCACGCTCACGGGCGGCCTGCGCTACACCAGGGACGAGAAGAGCTTCTTCTCGCGGCAATCGCTTTTCGTCGCGCCGATGGCGATCGGGACGACCAATTTCGAGCAGGCCTTGGACAAGGTTCTGCCCTTCACCACGCAGCAGGCCTCGTTCAGCGCGTGGACCGGACGGGCGGTGGCGGAATGGGTGCCGCACTTCGACTTCACCGACGAAACCCATATCTACGCGTCCTACTCGCGCGGCTATCGGTCGGGCGGCTTCAATCCGCCGTCCTTCACCCATGCCTTCCCGGATTCCTTCGCGCCCGAGAAGATCGACGCCTATGAAATCGGCGACAAGAACACGCTGCTGGGCGGCACCCTGCAGGCCAACTTCACGGGCTGGTACTATAACTACACCGGCTACCAGGTCTCGGAGATCATCGACCGCACCTCGGTGAACGTGAACATCAATTCCAAGCTCTGGGGCGTGGAAGGCGAGATGTTCTGGGCGCCGATGGAGAACCTGCAGTTCAATCTGCAATTCGGCTATGAGCACTCCAGCATCGAGAACTCGTCTCAGGTCGATCCGCGTAATCCGGCCGCCGACGCGCCGGGCGTCACCCTGCTGAAGGACTCCAATGGCGCCAACTGCGTGGTTGCCAATATTACCGGCGGAGCGGCGCCGACGCCTTCGACCAATGCGTTCTTCAACACCTACTTCGCGACGGCACCGGTGCAGCTGCCCGGCGTGGCCGAATACGTGGCGTTCCTTCAGAACGGTGCGAACTGCGGCAACCTCCAGGCACTGTTGGTCGCCAACGGTCAGGATGCGAGCTACCTCTCGACGTCGGGCATCGCGGTCAACCTCAACGGCAACGAGATGCCGCTGTCGCCCAAATGGACGGTCAGCGTGGGCGCGCAGTACACCTTCGATCTCAATGGCGGCTACAACATCGTGCCGCGCATCGACTACTACTGGAAGGACAAGATGTGGGGCCGCATCTTCGAAGACGGCGCCGACCGCATCAAGTCGTGGGACGTGGCCAACGCCCAGATCCAGCTCAATGCGCCGGAAAACCAGTGGTACGCCCGCTTCTGGGTGCAGAACCTGCTCGACAAGGACAACATCACCGGCATGTACATCACCGATCCGTCCTCCGCGCTCTTCACCAACGCTTTTGTTGGTGAGCGCCGGACCTACGGCATCACGCTGGGCGCGCATCTCTAGACGCGCTCCGATTGCAAAATGCGAGGGGGCGCCGGTCAACCGGCGCCCCTTTCGTTTAGAACCGCAGACGGCGCGTTTTGAAGGGACAAGGTGATTCGGGAGCAGGCCATGGACGTTCGCAACCTCGGAAAATCGGATCTGCGCGTGTCGCTGGTCGGCCTCGGCTGCAACAATTTCGGCGTTCTGCCGATCGAAGCCTCGCGCAAGGTGGTCGATCGGGCGCTGGAGCTCGGCATCACCCTTTTCGACACCGCCGACGTCTACGGCAATCGCGGCGGCTCGGAGGAGCAGCTCGGCGCGATTCTGGGGCCACGCCGCAAAGACATCGTGCTGGCCACCAAATTCGGCATGCAGATGGACGACGCTGGCGCCAAGTCGGGAGCCTCGCGGCGTTACGTTCTGGAAGCCGCCGAGGCCAGTCTGAAGCGGCTCAAGACCGACTGGATCGATCTCTACCAGCTGCATCGGCCCGATCCGAGCACGCCGCTGGAAGACACTCTGGGCGCACTGGACGAGCTCGTGCGCCAGGGCAAGGTCCGTCACGTCGGCTGCTCGAATCTGTCCGCCGCCCAGGTGGGCGAAGCCGCGAACCTCGCGCGCGAACGCAAGCTCACGCCGTTCATCTCGGCGCAGGACGAATACAGCCTGCTCAAGCGGGACATCGAGCGCGAACTCATTCCCGCACTCGAAGCCAACGGCATGGGCCTGTTGCCCTATTTCCCGCTGGCGAGCGGCCTGCTCACCGGCAAATACAAGCCTGACGCCGAGATTCCGGCGGGTACCCGCATGTCGGTGATGAAGCGCCTGGCCGACCGCTACATGACGGAGCGCAACTGGGCCATCGTCGGGAAGCTCGAGGCGTTCTGCGCGGCGCGCGGGCATGCGCTGCTGGAGCTGGCGTTCAGCTGGCTCGCCTCGCGCCCCCGCCTTTCCAGCGTCATCGCCGGCGCAACGCGGCCCGAGCAGGTCGAGCAGAACGTCAAGGCTGTGAACTGGAAGCTGACGGCGCAGGACCTGGCCGAGATCGACCGCATCACCGCTCTCGCCTGATCACTCGGCTGGACGCGGCTCCGGAATGCGACGGCCCCGGCCCTCGCGCCAGCGCCGCAGGCGTCCGCCCAGACCGTCCAGATAGATGTAAAGCACCGGCGTGATGTAGAGCGTCAGGAGCTGCGACAGCAGCAGGCCGCCCACCACGGCGAGCCCCAGCGGCCGTCGCGTCTCCGCGCCCTGGCCGAAGCCGATGGCGATCGGCAAGGTGCCCATCAGCGCGGCCATGGTCGTCATCATGATTGGGCGGAAGCGGATCAGCGCCGCCTCGACGATCGCTTCGGGCGCGCCGATGCCTTCGCCGCGCTCGCGGGTGAGCGCGAAGTCGATCATCATGATGGCATTCTTCTTCACGATGCCGATCAGCATGATCATGCCGACGAAGGCGTAGAGGCTTAGCGGAATGCCGAACAGCCACAGCGTGATCAGCGCGCCCACCGCAGCCGAAGGCAGGCCTGACAGAATGGTCAGCGGATGGATGAAGCTCTCATAGAGGATGCCGAGCACGATGTAGACGACCACGATGGCCGCCAGCAGCAGCAGGCCCATGTTGCTGGTCGAGCTCTGGAAGGCCTGCGCGGTTCCCTGGAAACTGCCCTGCACCGTAAGGGGGAAGTGCAGCTGCCGTTCGGTGCGATCGATGGTGCTGACGGCGTCGCTCAGCGCATAGCCCGGCGCCAGGTTGAACGAAATCGTGGCGGAAGGCAGCTGTCCCAGGTGGTTGATGCTGAGCGGCATGGTGCTTTGCACCGTTCGCGTCACGGCAGTCAGCGGAACCAGGGTGGGGCCAGCTGTCGTGCCGTCGGCGCCGGCCGGCGGCGCATTCGTCGAGGTGATGTAGATGCCCGAGAGCGCGGTGATGTCCTGCTGGTCGCGCGGCAGCACCTCGAGGATCACCTGATAGGTGTCCGACGAGGCGTAGATGTTGGAGATCTGCTCGCCGCCGAAGGCCGCGCCCAGCGCCGTCTCAACCGCCTGCGGCGTCACGCCGAGCGAAGCGGCGCGGTCGCGGTCGATGGTCACCGTCAGCGACGGCGTGGCGAGGTAGAGATCGCTGGTGATCTTCTGGAACACGGGGCTGGTGGAAAGCGCCTCCATCAGCCGGTTGGCGCTCGACTGCAGCTCGCCCAGATCGAGATCCTGCAGCGAATACTGATATTGCAGCTTGGAGCGCATGCCGCCGATGGGGATGGTCGGCGGATTCTGGACGTACACGTTCAATCCGGGGATGCCGCCCAGCTGCTTGAACAGGTCCTGCACAATCTCGTCGGCCGACTCGCTGCGCTTCTTCCTAGGCTTCAGGTTGATGAACAGGCGCCCGGCGTTGGCGGTGGAAGTGGGGCCGCCGGCGCCGACTGCCGACATGAAGCCGTCGACATTGGGATTGCGTGCCACGATGGCAGCCGCTTGCGCCTGGTAGCGCACCATCTGGTCGAAGGAGGTGCCGTTGGCGGCTTCCGTCTGGGCAAAGATCTGGCCGGTGTCCTCGCTGGGGATGAAATCGATCTTGATCAGCTCGAACATCCCGAGGGTTGCGACGAGGGTGAGCAGGAAGACGACGAGGATGAACGCGCGGTGGGCGATGCTCCAATGCAGCGTCCGCTCGTAGATCCCGCGCGCCCGCTCGAAGGTCTCTTCGCTCAACTGATAGAGCCGGTTGTGGCGGCGCTGGCTCTCCGGCCGCAGCAGGCGGCTGCACAGCATGGGTGTCAGTGTCACCGAAATCAGCCCGGAGAACAGGATGGCCAGCACAATGGTCACGGCGAACTCGTGCAGCAGGCGGCCGAGAATGCCGCCCATGAACACGATGGGAATGAACACCGCGGCCAGCGAAGCGGTCATGGAGATGATGGTGAAGCTGATTTCGCGGGCGCCGACGAGCGCGGCTTCGAAGGGCGGCTCGCCCGCCTCGACGTGGCGCACGATGTTTTCCAGCATCACGATGGCGTCGTCGACCACGAAGCCGACGGACAGCGTCAGCGCCAGCAACGAGAGATTGTCGAGGCTGTAGCCCAGCGCCGACATGCCGGCGAAGGTGCCGATCACCGCGATGGGCAGCGCCAGCGACGGGATCAGCGTGGCGGTCAGCGTGCGCAGGAAGAGGAAGATCACCGCCACCACCAGAAGGCCGGCCAGGAACAAGGTAAGCTGCACGTCGGAGACAGAGGCGCGGATGGATTGGCTGCGGTCGTAGAGCACGTTGAGCTGCACCGAGGCCGGCAGCTGCGCCAGGAAGCGCGGCAGGATGCTGCGGATCTCGTCCACCACCTTGATGGTGTTGGAGCCGGGCTGGCGCTGAATGGCGAGCACGATGGCGCGCTGACCGTTGTACCAGCTTGCCACGTATTTGTTCTCGACGCTGTCGAGCACGCGCGCCACGTCCTTGACGCGCACCGGCGCGCCGTCGCGATAGGCCACGATCTGCTGCGAGAAGTCCGCTGCGTTGGTGAGTTGTCCAGTGGCGTGGATCAGCGTGGTGCGCGTCGGCCCGACGAGAGCGCCGGTGGGAATGTTGGGATTGGCGGCGTTGGCAATCGTGGCCACCTGGTCGATGCCGATGCGCCGCGCCGCCAGTGCGGAAGGGTCGGCCTGGATGCGCACCGCGTATTTCTGCGAGCCGTAGACGTTGACCTGCGCCACGCCGTCCAGCGTCGAAAGCTGGCGGGCGAGCAGGGTCTCGGCATAGCGATCGACCAGCGACAGCGGCAGCGAGGGCGAACCCATTGCCAGGTACATGATCGGCGAATCCGTCGGGTTGACCTTGCGCAGGGTGGGCGGCGAGGGCATCTGCGGCGGCAGCTGCCGCGTCGCCGTGGAGATCGCCGACTGCACGTCCTGCGCGGCCGCGTCGATATTGCGATCGAGGTTGAACTGGATGGTGATGGAGGTCGAGCCTTGGCTGCTCGACGAGCTCATGTTGCTGATGCCGGCGATGGTGGAAAATTGGCTCTCGAGCGGCGTGGCGACAGCGGAGGCCATGGTCTCGGGGTCCGCGCCCGGCAGAGACGCGCTGACGGTGATCGTGGGGAAGTCGACGTTGGGCAATTCGCTGACCGGCAAGGTCGAGTATCCGAACAGGCCGAAGATCACCAGAGCGGCCATGAGCAGGATCGTCATGACCGGGCGGCGGATGAAGAGCTCGGAGAGATTCATCTGGCGTCGGGCTGTGGCGCGCCCCCGCGGCTCCGCGCGATGGCGATCGGCTTGCCGGCGACGACGCGCAACTGGCCGTCGGTGATCACCCGGTCGCCCGCACGGATGTCGCCGCTGACGGCGTCGATCCGGCCGTCGTCATTGAGCACGGTGACAGGACGCATCTCAGCCTTGTTGTCCTTGCCGGCGACGTAGATGAAGCGGCCCTGCGGGCCCTGATTGACAGCCTCGCGCGGAACCACGATGGCGTTGGGCAGTTCGGCGAGCGAGACGGAAACGTCGAGCAGCTGTCCCGGTACCAGCCGGTAGTCCCGGTTGTCGAAGGTGGCGCGCAGCTCCACCGTGCCCGTCGTGTTGTCGACCTCGTTGCCGACGAAATCGACCGGCGCCGTCAGCCGAGTGTTGGCGCTGTCGTGCGCAGCCAGAGTCGCGTTCAGCCGGTGGCTGCGCATCTGATCCTGGATGCGCGGCAGGTCTGACTGCGGCAGGAAGAACGAGACCTTCACCGGCTGTATCTGGGTGATCACCACCAGCGGATTGGTACCGCTGGCCGGCACCATGTTGCCGGGCTGGATCAGGATCGGCCCGGTCTTGCCGTCGATCGGCGAGCGGATCTGGGTATAGGTCACGTTCAGCCGCGCCGCCTCGACCATGGCTCGGTCGGCGGCGATCGTCGCGGCCAGCGCCTTGGCCGCCGCCACGAATTGATCCGCCTGGCTTTTCGATGCCGCGCCCTGGGCCGCGAGCGAGGCATAGCGCGCCGCATCGTTGCGGGCGCTGGTGAGCTGCGCCTGGTCCCGGTTCTCGGCCGCCACCGTTTGAGCCAGCGCCGCCTGGAACGGCCGCGGATCGAGTTGGAACAGCAGATCGCCCTTGTGGACTATGTCGCCTTCCTTGAATCGGGCGGCGACCAATTGCCCTTCCACGCGCGAGGTCACCTGCACGGTGGCATTGGCGACGATGGTGCCGATGGTGTGCTCCAGGACAATGACGGTCTGCGTCCGCGCCACGGCGACACGCACCGGCGCCGGCGGTTCGCTCACCTGCTGCGCCGAATGGGGCGAGAGCAGGTATCGCGCCAGCACGACAGCCAGAATGGCCGCGACGATGCCGCCGATCAGGCGCCAGCGCGGGCTCGCGCTTCGCCAGGCGCCGGGCGCCTCGTCGATCGCCTCTCGCTGGTCACTGGGGAGCCGAATATCCATCAACGAATCCTACCAGCCCCACGGCCGGGCCGCATGGCCTGAAACCGCGGGGGCGAGGGCGGAAGCCTCCGTCTCTCGCAAATAGGGCGCTCCGGGCCGGTACCTAGCATTTCGGGCCGGGAATGAAACCCCCGGACCGGCCATAGCAGGAAAGCGCCGGACTCGGCGCCGGTTCCGAAGGCGGGCTCCGTCACAATTCCTTGACCCATTGGCCTTGCCGCGGCCATGGGCCATTTGCTGCTCCGGCCAAGCCCGTCTATAAGCCCGCGCTCGCCCGCACCCCGGTTCCCATGGACATCCGAAACATAGCGATCATCGCGCACGTCGATCACGGCAAGACCACGCTGGTGGACCATATGCTCCGCCAGTCCGGCTCCGTGCGCGAGCACCAGCAGATGGCCGAACGGGCGCTGGATTCGGGCGATCTGGAGCGCGAGCGCGGCATCACCATCCTCGCCAAGTGCACCAGTGTCGATTGGGGCGAGACCCGCATCAACATCGTGGATACGCCGGGCCATGCCGATTTCGGCGGCGAGGTGGAGCGCATCCTCTCCATGGTGGATGGCGTGGTGCTCTTGGTGGACGCGGCGGAATCGGTCATGCCGCAGACCAAATTTGTGCTCTCCAAGGCGCTGAAGCTGGGGCTGAAGCCCATCGTCGTCATCAACAAGATCGACCGCTCCGACGCGCAGCCCCACGAAACCCTGGAAAGCATCTTCGATCTCTTCCTGGCGCTTGAAGCCAATGACGACCAGCTCGACTTCCATGTGCTTTATGCGTCCGGCCGGCAGGGCTGGGCGGTGGCGGACCTGGCCGATGATCGCAAGGATTTGTCGCCATTGTTTGCCAGAATTGTCGCAGATGTTCCCAAGCCCAGGCCGCTGACCCGCGCGGGAGATGAATTCCCGTTCACCATGCTGGTCACTACCCTGGAAGCCGATCCCTATCTGGGACGGGTGCTGACCGGCCGCATCGAATCCGGCGCCATCACCGTCAACCGGGTGATCCATGCCTTGAGCCGCGAGGGCAAGGAGATCGAGCGCACCCGGGTGACCAAGCTGCTCGCCTTCCGCGGCTTGGCGCGGGTGCCGGTGGCGCGTGTCGAAGCCGGCGACATCGTGGCCATCGCCGGCCTGCAGAACGCCACGGTGGCCGACACCCTTGCCGATCTCAATGTTGAGCAGCCGATCGCGGCCACGCCGATCGATCCGCCGACTCTCGCCATCACGCTTTCGGTCAATGACTCGCCGCTGGCGGGCCGGGAAGGCGACAAGGTGCAGAGCCGCGTCATCCGCGACCGGCTGCTGCGCGAGGCCGAAGGCAACGTGGCGATTCATGTGCGCGAGACGGGCGAGGGCGCCTACGAAGTGGCGGGCCGCGGCGAACTGCAGCTGGGCGTGCTGATCGAGACCATGCGCCGCGAAGGCTTCGAGCTCTCCATCTCGCGCCCGCGCGTCCTTTACCAGAATGATCCCAAGACCGGCGAGCGGCTGGAGCCGATGGAGGAAGTGACCATCGACGTCGACGATCCCTATGCCGGCATCGTCATCGAGAAGGTATCGATGCGGAAGGGCGAGCTGCAGGATATGCGGCCGACCGGCGCCGGCAAGACGAGGCTGGTGTTCTTCGCGCCGTCGCGGGGCCTCATCGGCTATCACGGCGAATTCCTCACCGACACCCGCGGCACCGGCGTCATCAACCGCATGTTTCACGGCTACGCGCCATTCCGGGGCGCGGTCGAGGGCCGCCGCAACGGCGTGCTGATCTCGACCGGCGACGGCGAGGCCGTGGCTTATGCGCTGTGGTACCTGGAGGAGCGCGGCAAGCTCTTCGTCACGCCGGGAACCAAGGTCTATCAGGGCATGGTGGTGGGCGAGCATTCCCGCGAGAACGATCTCGACGTCAATCCCCTGAAGGCCAAGCAGCTCACCAACATCCGCACCCATTCCAAGGACGAAGCGATGCGGCTCACGCCTTTCGTGCCCATGACCCTGGAGCAGGCCATCGCCTATATCGAGGACGACGAGCTGGTCGAAGTCACGCCGCAATCGATCCGTATACGGAAGAAAGAGCTGGTGCCGCATCTGCGCAAGCGCGCCAGGGCCGAAGCCGGCTAGCGCTGCCCGCGAAAGGGTTACGGCCTTCCCACCTTCACACCGGTCTTGCGGTGGCTGGCGAAGTAGAGCCGCAGCACCCAGTTCATCTTGGTCTGCCAGCCTTTGCCCTGCTTCTTGTACCAGGCGGCCATGTCCTTATCGAGCCGGATGGTGACGCTTTTCTTTCCGGGGCGATAGAACAAACCATTCCAATGCGGTTTCTTAAGATCCTCCTCGGTGATTTCCGGAATATCGCTGGTGTCAATCTGATCGTCGGGCATCGCCGCAAGGCGCGCCAGACGCTCTCGCTGCTCCTTGGTGAATTTAGGCCTCCCGCTCATACGCACGACGTTCTCGTCGCGTTGCTTTCCGCGCCGAGATGATTCGGACGATTTCCGTTTCGCCCTCGTCTTCGAGCGTATGGGAGACGACGTAGAGTGTTCCGGTGATCTCCCCGATAGTTCGCCAGCGGATTTCTCCATGTTCATGTCCCTCGATATCAACGTATTTCAGCGGATCGAAGAAAGCGTCACGAGCTTCCTCGAAATCGATGCCATGCTTCTTTCGGTTCGCTTCAGACTTCTTCCAATCCCATTGAAAGACCTGTTCTGCCATCACGCTAGTCCGATTTTGGTGTAGTTACAAGTGTACGTACATCAGGCCTGGCGCTTGAGCCCCAGGCGGCCGGCGATGATGTTGTCGACCATGCGCTTGGGCAGCGTCGTCACCATCCAGTTCTGGAACGGATCGGGCGTCACCGTGTAGTGGACCTTGGGCTTGCGCAAGGTCAGCGCCGCATGCACCGCGCGGCCGATCTTCTCCGGCGGGAATCCCTTGCGGCCGTTTTCGATCATGAACGCCTTGATCTTCTCGAGCGCCGCCGCATAGGGCGTGTTGGCGTAGCGCGCCACGTCGACGGTGTCGGCCTTGTCCCAGATCGGCGTGGCGACCGCGCCCGGCGCCACCACGATCACATCGATGCCGTAGATCATCAGCTCGCGGCGCAGCGCTTCGGACAATCCCTCCAGCGCGAATTTGGAGGCGTTGTAGGGTCCCACGAAGGGCGAGGCATTCCGTCCGCCTACGGATGAAATCATGACGATGCGGCCGCGCTTGCCCTTGCGCGAGCGATCGGCGCCCAAGAGCGGCGCAAAGGCCTGGGTGACGATCATCTGGCCGACGACATTGACCTCGAGCTGATGGCGCAGCTCGTCGATATCGAGAAACAGAAGCGGCCCGGGCACGGCGATGCCGGCATTGTTGACGAGGCCGCTCAAGGTCTCGCCGCCGAGCGCAGCAGCCACCTGATCGGCGCCGCGCTTCACCGCGGCAGCATCGGTGATGTCGAAGAGGAGCGGCGTGAAATTGGCGCCGAATTCCTTCTTCAGGCGCTCGGCGTCGGCCTCCTTGCGCACCGAGCCGAAGACCTTGAAGCCCTTCTTGATCAGGACCTTGGCGCAGCCCCAGCCGATGCCGGTGGAGGCGCCCGTGACGATGACGGTTTTCATGGCAATGCCCCTTCGAATGTTGGCGAATAGCGAAATAGCGAATAGCGAATGGAAAAACGCGATGGGCTACCATTCGCCACTCGCAATTCGCCACTCGCCCTGCGAACAATGGTGCGCCGCATGGGAGCTTTGCAATGCCCGCCGATGCCGAAACCATTGCTTTCGCCCACCGTCTCGCCGACGTGGCGGGCGAGGTCATCCGCCCTTATTTCCGCCGCCGCATTGAGGTGGCGAACAAGAAGATGATGGTGGCCGGCGAGGCGGTGTTCGATCCTGTGACCGCCGCCGACAAGGGGGCCGAGGAAGCCATCCGCGCCCTCATCGAGCAGGAGCGGCCCGAAGACGGCATTCTCGGCGAGGAGTTCGGCGAGAAGCCCTCGGCCAACGGCCGGCGCTGGGTGCTCGATCCGGTGGACGGCACGCGCGCCTTCATCACCGGCCGTCACGAATGGGGCTCGCTGATCGCTCTGGAGGAGAACGGCCGCGCCGTTCTCGGCATCATCGATCAACCGGTGCTGCGCGAGCGCTTCATCGGCGCCAACGGCGAGGCGGAATTCTTTGCCGAAGGCACGCGCACGCCGCTCGCGGTTCGGCCCTGCCCGGATCTTTCGCAGGCGGTTCTCTGCGCGACGCATCCCGATGCTTTCTACGCGCCGGGCGAGCGCGACGCGTTTCGCCGCGTGCAGCGCAAGGTGCGCATGACGCGCTGGGGCGGCGATTGCTACATTTTCGGCGCGCTGGCGCTCGGTTTCGTCGACCTGATCGTGGAGACCACCTTCCATCGCTGGGACGTGGCGGCGCTGATTCCGGTGGTGGAGGGCGCGGGCGGAATCATCACCGACTGGCAAGGCGGCGATTGCAGCGCCGGCGGGCAGGTGCTGGCAGCCGGCGATGCCCGCCTCCACGCAGCGGCGATGGAATTGCTCCTGGGTCAGTAGAAAGCGCGCCCGCGCCACAAGCATACGGGCCTCGCGCAGATGCGCTCGCACTTCGGCGCGGAAGGCGCGCATCTCGCCCGTGTACTTACCGTGCTTGAAAGCGTTGCGGTTTCCATGCGGCGCGCCGCCCCTATTGCCCATCCCGGCTCGATCCGGCGTCAAGCTCATCTCCGATACCCAGTCTCTTCTTGTCCTCCTCAACCGTCCGCAGCACGGACGCCACTCTGTCCTCCGCCTGGGGATCCTCCCCGGTTCTCGCCTTGATGGCCTGATTCAAAATCTCATCAAGCCGCCGCCAGTATTTCTCCTGTCGCAGGACATACTCCCGGGGGGTCAGATTTTTTGAATTCAACCTGTCCCCGTCCTTCGCAGCAGGCTGTGCCCGCTCGACAATCGAACGATGCCGGGTCTCGCCCTGCGCCAGGCGCGCGAGCATTCCGGCCGCCGCTGCGTTGGCCTGAATAAGCTTGGCCGCGGCAGAGATTGCCCCCACGCGGTCGGCCTCTCCGGCTGCCAGTTCGCAGCAGCGCTCGAGCAGCCGGCCACTATGTTCGAGATTGGACGACAACAGGGTTGTCACCTGCTTGCGGGTCCGCTCCTCCAGCTCCTTTGCCTCGCCGGCAATCTCTGCGCCGCCCATGCCATAGCCGCTCTTTTTCTCCGAAGATGAATTTATACCCGCAACCTAAGGTCGAGTCAAGAACATAGATCGAACATCAATATCAAATATATTTGACAATATGTAAAGGATACGGTATATTGTGTCTGAAACATCGTACAGGATTGCATCACGATGGACGGCGAGCAAGCGTGGCGTTCTCTCAAGCACATGTCCTTCCGCGAAAAAAGCGCCTGGATTTCGTTGGTTTCGAACCTGGCCGTGTACGGCTGGTACTTCGCCACGCTGGCAGTGGCCTGGCTCGCGGACCGGGCCGATGCGGACGCGTTCGGCTGGCGCCTGATCGCCGCTTTCGCGGTGCTGGTGATCCTGGAGATCGTGCTGCACGTGGTGGCCGCGTTACGGGCACCCGAGGATGCACTGGCGTCTGAGGACGAGCGCGAAAGGCTGATCGCGCTCAAATCGACCAACCTTGCCTATGGCGTGCTGGCGAGCGGCGTGGTGCTCTCGATCGCAGCCCTGCTCGGCGACGTGGCACCGTTCGTGGTGCTCAATATCCTGTTCTTCGCGCTGGTGCTGGCGACGGTGGCGAACTATGCGAGCCTGATCGTCCGCTTCCGCGTGCAAGCGTGACGATGAGCGGCGAGGCCATCGTCAACCGCATCCGGCGCCTGCGCTTCGATCACGACGAGATGACGCAAGCCGAGCTCGCCGAGAAGATCGGGGTCACGCGGCAGACCGTGAACGCCATCGAGCAAGGCAAGTATTCGCCCTCGCTGGAAGCGGCCTTCCGCATCGCCCGCGTCTTCGGCGTGCCGCTGGAGGCGGTGTTTCAATATCAGCCGGACGCTATCCCGGCGAGCGACGGTGAGCCACCCGGTTGACCTAAGTCTCCGCGCGAAGCCGCAAATGCTCCATGGACTTGCGCCCGGGTGCCGCTATGCTGGCGGGATCACGGCTGCATGAAGGGGGGTCATGTCATGCGCATCAGCAGAATACTTCCGATCGTCGCGGGGCTGTTGCTCGCGATCTGGGTTCCATCCACGCTTTCCGCGGCGGCAAGCGGCGCCTTGCAGGTGAGCCGCGTTCCCTTCCAGAAGACGGCCGCGCCGCCGCCCGCCAAAACGGTTCGCCTCAAGACGCTGTTCACCATCTACTATTCGGGAGCGGGGGAATCCGGCGCCGCCGGCAAGCCGCCGCTCGTCAGCGGCTTCACCGCGCTCGATCCGCTCAGCTCGATCACCTGCCCGGCCCAGTGCCGGATCATCGCGACCATCATGGCGACGATCACCAGCTCGACCAACGGCAACAATTGGGCCCTTTGCGCAAGCGGGGATGGACTGTTCTTCGATCAGCCGGAATGCGTGTTTCAGACCGCCGCCGGCACCTCCGGTCCGGCCACCGGCACGGAGATTCATTCGCTCTGCTTCGCCGCGGGCTCGCATACGCTGCAAAGCGACATCTACGTCGACAGCAGCGCCACGCTGGGACCCTGGAGCGTCACCTACACGGCCGTGACGCCGTGCTAGGGCGGCTCCGCTAGGCGTATGCGCCGATAAACGAGTCGAATTCCTGCCAGAAGCGCGCGCGGATGGAATCGTTCTCCATCATGATCTCGTGCTCGGCATCGGCGAACTCGACATAGCGGCCGCATGGCAAGCGCGCGGCAAACTCGCGCTCCGCTTCCACGTCGACGATGCGGTCGCGGCCGGCGCCCAGCATCAGCACCGGCGTGGTCACGGCCTCGGCATAGCCCGGCGCCATCACCGTGCGCATGGAGCGGTAGGCCGCCTCCAGCCAGCCCCAGGTCGGTCCGGCCAGCCGCAGGGCGGGATGCTCCCGCAGGAAACTTTGCGCGTGCTCGAAGCGGGTGCGGTCCGAGGTCACCAGCTGGGTGGCGAAGGTGATCTTGAAGGGATCGCGGGCCGCCATGCCCCACACCCACGAACTGCCGCGTCCCATGACGTTCTCGAGCGCGCACAGCGCGCGCGCCAGCGTGGGGGGATAGCCGCGGGTCAGCGCGCGCAGCATCGGCGCCGTGAGCACCGCGGCCGAGAAGGCGCGCGGGTGGGAATGCAGCGTGCGCAGCAGGATATGCGCGCCCATGGAATGCGCCAGCGCAATGGGCGGGGTGTCCGTCAGATTCGGAATCACCTGCTCCATGAAGGCGTGCAGGTCGGCATCGTATTGCGAGAAGCTGCCGATATGCGCCTTGAGCGGGTTGGCCAGCATGCGCACCGAGCCGCCCTGTCCGCGCCAATCCATGGTGGCCACCGTGAAGCCGCGCGCGGTCAGCTCGGAAATGACCTCGGCATACTTTTCGATGAATTCGGTCTGGCCGTGCAGCAGCACGCAGGTGCCGCGCGGTGTCACGCCGGGCGCGGCGTAGGCGGTGGCGATGCGCAGCGCCTTGCCGTCGCGGCCGAAAATGTAGCGCGTCTGGATATCGTCAGGCGTGACGCTCACGGCGAAACTCCCCCTCCCGCAAGGGGAGGGGGGAGATGGCGTCCACGCTCGGAAATCAGAGGATTACCCTCTCGCCTTCTGCAGGATGGGGCCGAGCTTCATGGCGAGACCCATGTCGCCGGCCACGCGCAGCTTGCCCTGCATGAAGGCCGAAGTGCCGTCGAGCTCGCCTTTCACCATCTTCTCGAACGTGTCCAGGCTGACGGTGATGGTGCAGTCGGCCGTCTTGCCTTCGCCGTCGCTGACGGTGTTGGGCTCCGACTTGCCGTCGATATAGACGCTGCCCGGCTCGCCGAAATCGAATTTCAGCGTGCCGCCCAGCCCCGAATTGGCGCCGATGGCGCCGCCCATCTGGGCGATGATCTGCTTGACCTGATCCGAGCTCATTTTCTTGTCCTTTCCCCCGCCACCAAATCGTGACGGCCTGAGTTTCACCTTCGACTGACACCCCAATCTGGAGGCGGGGCCCTGCCGAATATGAGCATTTGTCATTAACCCGCACAATTGCCCCGCCGGCAAATTTCGCGAGGGCGCGGGACTTGCCTTGCCCGGGCGGGCGGAATTTAGTGGCGGGGGTTTGACAGGGGACGGGCGATGGGCGTGGCGGACCGGGCGGGCGTGCTGGCGTTCCTCAAGCAGAACGAGGCGGCGGAGAGTCCCAGCCTCGCTGAGCAGCGGGCGCGGATGGAGACTCTGGCGGATTTTTTCCCGGTGCCGGAGGGCACGGAGATTGAGCCGGCGACGGTCGGCGGCATTGCGGGCGAATGGGCGCGCGGCCGGCGGGCGCGGCGCGACGCGGCGGTGCTTTATCTCCATGGCGGCGGCTATGTCGTCGGCTCGCCGAAGTCGCACCGCCATCTGACCGCTTCGTTGAGCGAAGCCTCGGGCCTCTCGCTGTTCGTGCCGGACTACCGGCTGGCACCGGAGCACCCCTTTCCCGCGGCGCTGGAAGATGCCGTCGCGGCCTACCAGGGCCTGCTCGAGTCCGGCTTGTCGCCGGCACGGCTCGCCATCGCGGGCGACAGTGCCGGCGGCGGATTGACCATCGCCACGCTGGTCGCTTTGCGCGAGCGCAAGATCCCGCTGCCGGCCTGCGCGGTGGGAATCTCGCCCTGGACGGATCTGAGTCAGGGCGGCGAAGCCTATCGCACGCGGCTCGCGCGCGATCCCATGATCAGCAAGGACGGGCTCGACGCCATGGCGGCGGCCTATCTCGCCGGCGCCGACGCCAGGACGCCGCTCGCCTCGCCGCTGTTCGCCGATCTCGCCGGATTGCCGCCGCTGCTCCTGCAGGTCGGCACCGAGGAAGCGCTCTACGACGACACCGTCGGCCTCAAGCAACGCGCCGAAGCGGCCGGCGTGGAAGTGAGCGCGGAGAGTTGGGGCGGCATGATGCATGTCTGGCACATCTTCCATCCCATCCTCTCGGAAGGCCGCGACGCCATCGCCCGCATCGGCTCCTATCTCAAGAGCCGCGTCGAATGAGCCTGGAGCGGGAGCCGACCGAGCTCGGCACGGCCATCCCCGAGCATCCCGTCAAGCGCGATCTGTTGGGGAATTTCTGCTTCTATTTCCACTTCGTGGTGATGATCTACATCGTGCTCGGCTGGCTCATCCCGTTCCGGCCGCTGCTTTATTTCTACCTGGTGTTCGTGCCGGGCGTGTTCCTGCAATGGCAGCTCAACAAGGACACCTGCATCCTCAACAATATCGAGGGCTGGCTGCGCACGCGGCGCTGGCGCAATCCGGACAACCGCGAGGAAGGCGCCTGGCTGCTGACTTTGCTGACCGACATCACCGGCTGGAAGATCACGCCGGGACAGATGAACGCCTTCACCAATTCGGTGCTGCTGCTCCTGTGGCTGCTGGGACTGTCGCACCTCAAGGGCTGGATTCTGGCTTAGTCGAAGGAAGCGCCATCCGAGCCCCGCGAGTGGCACCAGCGGGGAGATACCGCTGCTTGCCACCAGGAGCTATCGCAATCCTTCCATCGACAGCCGCAATTCGGCGCTGGTGCTTGGCAGAAGAGAGCTTTCCTTGTCCGGAATGAAGCGAGCTGAGACGACGCGACCGCCGGGCGGGATCGAGGCGGAATTCCAAGTGGCGCGGCCCGCGCCGTCGAGCCGGACTGGATCGCCGACATCCTTCCGATCAACCATGAATTGCACTGCTCCGCCCGGTGCTCCGCCAGCCCCCGCCAATCGCGAGACCGTAGCGGTGACGATGGGACCTGCAACCCGGTTCAGCCGATTGGCCATTGGCCTGGAAAGGGTCAGCCCAATTGTCGTGCCGCCCGCCTTTAAGGCCTCCGCTACCTTGTAGGCCTCGACGAAGCCCACCTCGCCGGTAGCTGTCGCGTCGAAGACGCAATCGATGTGCCGGTTTTTGTCCTCTATTTCGCGGCAAAGCTCCTGCGCCTTTTGCGGGTCCATCGGCTTGGCCGGCGGAATCTTCGGAACGACGCACGAACCGCTTTCCGCCGGCCAGCTCTTGTTCGTAAAAGTCGCTGTCGAAGTCCCAGGCGCATAGTCGAACAGCGAAGTCTTGTCAGTGATGCGCCAGGAATCGGCGTAGGTCTGGTTGAGCGTCACGAAGCGCTGATGCATGGCGCCGGGCATGGGGCCGACAGACGAGCCATTCGAAAGCAATGGCAGCCAGCTTCCTTGCGCCATGGCTCCCATGATCCCAACCAAACCTGGCGAGTGATAGACGTCCACGTTGAGGACCCATGCATTCTGCGGCGCGCCCCACCACCAGCCGGTGGCGACAAGTGTCGTGCCGTCCGCAAAGTCGATCTCGATCCCGTCGCCCGAGGACGCCTTGACGATGTGGCCGTCGGCTCCGAAGGTCAGTCCACCAGCCGGCAACGTCGTGAGCGCACCGTCGACGCGCAATTCCATGGGATTGGAATTCGGTCCTCCGCCGGGCCCGCGCTGATAGGTCACCCGCCGGGCGCCCAGGCGCACGGCGACTGCCGAGTTCAGGCTCACGCAGGTCGTCAGGCCGGTATAGCCGTCGTACCAGCCGCTGGCCGTCGACACCGGCGACTGGCGCGTCTGAATCTCCAATCCGCCGTAGTCGCGCAAGGCGACGAATTCGCCCGCGCTTTGAAAATTATAGTGCTTTTGATCCACGGTGGTGATGTGCGGGTCGCCCTCGTTCGCGGCAGGACCGCCAGTGACCTTGTCGGTGTAGGCGTCGTAGCGCGAGGTGCCGTCGGGATTGCTGTCCGTGACGCCCGGGGCCCCTCCGGAAAGATTCGAATCGTCAGCCCAAATCGGATGCAGGCCGCCGATCTGTCCAATCCCTGGCGTGAAATTGTAATCGAGGCCGGAATAGTCCCCGAACTGGATATCGTACTGCCCAACCACGGGGGGATTCGAGCCTGTTCCCGTCGACAAGCCGTCGCCGACCTGACCATTGGCCAGGAAGGCGGGTGTGGCGCCGAGCGGGGTTGCGATGCTGCAAAACTCCTCCATGGACGTGTCGGAGGGCGAATTGCGCGAGTCGTGCCAGCACACCCCAACATTGCCCGATTGTGGATTGCTGGCGATGCGCGGCAGGAACTGGCTGCGGCCAGAGAGATCGTCGCTTGCGGTGGTGAAGGCGCTCCAAGTTGCGCCGTCAGTGTCCGAAAACCGCACCCTGATGTCCGTGTCGTTGCTGCCGACGGCGGGGCTGTCGGTGTATACCAGATAGAGGCGCCCGAAATGGGGGCTCGACGGATTGCGATCATAGGCAAGCCCCGCTTCCGCATCCACGGAGCGTACGCTCTGCGGCGTGATGAAGTCGAGACCGCCCACATTGGTTGGGGTCGCGGTAACGGCCGCGCCGAAATTGGACGGGCCGGTGCCGTCGGGATCGGTGTTGACCAGAATATTGGCGGGACCGCTCGCGTAATCCGGGCTCTCGCATGTCTGCACCACCTTGCCGTTGGGAGCCACGATGATGTCGCCGTAGCTGCAGTTATTGGTGCCGGGAATGTTTTGGATTGGATTGAAAGCGCCAACCGCGCCCGGTCCCGTCACGGTCGCGCCGCGCGCGACCATCGCACCGCTCTGGTTCCACACCACCCATACCTGGCCGGTCCCCGGCGCCGTGCCGGGACCCACCGCGACGGTCGGCTGATCCACGCTGGCGGGTCCGAACGTCGCGACTGTCGTGAAGGTCAGCCCGCCATCCGTGCTCAGAAGCGTGACGATGTTCTGCAAGGTGCCATCTACATAAGTGACGAACAAATTGCCGAAGCTGTCCCAAGCCAGCGTGGGATCGCAACAGGCGGCGGCTCCAAGGCCCGGCGTGCCATCCGCGATCGTCTTGTTCGCGTTCCAAGGCGAACTCCAGGTATTGCCGAGATCGGTGCTGCGCGCGGCGAACAATCCGCCGGTCGAGTTGTTGCAGGCGGCGAACAGCTGCGTGTTGCTGGAGGGTTTTTTGACGATGGCGCATTCGTTCTGATAGTTCGCCTTTTGAGAAACGTTGACGTTTCCGTTGTGCGCCATCTGGGCGTGCGAGACACCCGCGAACAGGAGGAATGCCGCCGCTGAAATTGCAGAGATACCGTCGCTCTTGCGCATTTTCGTCTCCATCACGGGCGCTCTGTGGACCACAAGCCGCGCCGGGCTCGCTGGGCGTCCAGTTCGGCCGCGGACAGGTCCTTGTAGGTGTAGTCGAAGCCCTTCGCCGGCAGGACCAGGCCCGCGCGGACGAGCTCCAGTCCCACGTCCTTAAGGCCAACGACGCGATCGTCCGTTTGCAGCCGGCCGACCATCACCCCGCTCGGTTCCCGATAATAGAATCGCAGTCTCGCCTTCCTGTTGAGTGTCAGTCGGGCGACGAAGGATTGCGCCGCTTTGGAAAGCTGCGGCGTGCGTGGGGCTTCCATGCCGACGAGACGAATGTCGTAACGGCCCCGTCCATAGTCCAAGGTGAGGAGGGTGGGGCTCTTGACCGCCACCACCGTGCCATAGATCGTGTCTGCGGCTTGCGCGGCGGGAGGCATCGCGAAGCTCAAGACCGTGCAGACGACAAAAACCGTTGCGCTGCAGAAAAAACGGCGTGTGAGCATACTGATCTCCTTCAGCTGCAGGCACCGCCCTCAAACCGCGAGCGCAAACTGCCTGCGTTTGCTACGTCGCTGGAGCGCGGATGGCGTTTCTACGCCGGGATCAAGGTTTCGACACATCCGCCGTCTCTATCAGTAACGCGACCCGACGTCATTATGGGACTGAAGTAGAGTTGATGTAAACATTCGAATATTGGAAGTTATCGAGAGTCTAGACACACAAAAAAAGCGTGTTGTTTGATTCTATTTCGACGATTTGTCGAACGGTTCCCAGGGGTTAAACAAGGTTCGGCAAGCGTTATGGCTTCAGGCACGCACGAATATTTCACAGGGTTGCGGCGGGACCAGATTTGGTGACGGGATTTTCGACCTGTCCACGGGAAGGATAAGCGGGGAAGCGAAGGAGAACGAAGTGGGCTGGTGTGGTAGCTCCACGATGGCGCGGTCCGTGCTAGGCTCCCGCGCGGGGACGATGCCGGCTTCCCGGCATTGCGACGGGGGACTTCCACATGCGCTTGCGATTGCTTGCAGTCGTCGTTCTCGTCTTGCTCGGCGCGCTGGCGCCTGGCGCCGCGCAGGCCTGGAGCTTGCGCACCATCTATTCCTTCTGTTCGCAAGCGAAATGTGTCGATGGCTCTTTTCCCGGCGGCATCGCGCTCGACGAGAGCGGCAACATCTACGGCACGACGGACGGCGGCGGCAATCAGTTCAAAGGCACGGTGTTCAAGGCGAGCTACAACGCGAGCAAAGACAAGTGGAGCTACAAGCGGCTGTGGAGCTTTTGCGGCGCCGCCGATTGTCCCGATGGTCTGCAGCCGGTGGCCGCGCCCATTCGCGACACCTCCGGCAATCTCTACGGCACGACGGTGGGCCAAGGTCCGCCCGACGCGGACTGCACCGCCGGCACCGCGTTCAAGCTGACGCCCAAAGGCAAGCTCTCCGTGCTGCACCGGTTTCCCGCCAACTCGCATGACGGCGGCTGCTCCTACAGCGACCTGACCTATGCGGGTGCTGCGAGCGGCGCACTCTATGACGGCGCCTCGCCGCTCTACGGCACGACCTTGTTCGGCGGCTCGCGCAATTGCGACTTCGGCTGCGGCACGGTGTTCGAGCTCGCGCCCATTCCGGGCAAGAACAAGTGGAGCGAGACGGTGCTTTACCGCTTCTGCGGCTGCAACGGCGACAGCGAATATCCCAATCCCGGGCTGCTGATCGACGCGGCCGGCAACATCTACGGCACGGAAGGCGGCAATGCCGACTACGGCACCATCTTCAAGTTGTCGCTGAAGGATGCGAAGTGGAAGGAAACCATCCTCTACCGCTTCTGCTCGCAGGCCAATTGCAGCGACGGCCGCTATCCCTACGACGGACACCTGCTGATGGATTCCTCCGGCGCGCTGTTCGGCACCGCCAATTCCGGCGGCCAGAACGGCAAGGGCGTGGTGTTCAAGTTCGTGCCCGCCACGCAGCAATACACGGTGCTGCACGATTTCTGCAGCCTCGCCGATTGCGCGGACGGCGCCTATCCCTCCGTGGGGCTGATCCTCGACGGTGCCGGCAATTTGTTCGGCACCACGAAATATGGCGGCGGCCACGATAACGACTATCGCGGTTATGGCGGGGGAACGGTGTTCGAGCTGAGCGGCACCACGCTCACCACGCTCTACAGCTTCTGCGCTGAGACCAATTGCGCGGACGGCGCCTATCCCGACAACGGCCTGATCCTGGACGCCGCCGGCAATCTCTTCAGCACCACGGTGCAGGGCGGCATCTACTACGGCACGGTGTTCGAGCTGAGACCGTAAAAGATGCACTCCCTCGCCCCCGCTTTAGCGGGGGAGAGGGTTGGGG
>DATCOJ010000137.1:0-5685 GCA_036564785.1 Rhizomicrobium sp.
GGGGGAGCCACGAAGGATGACAAGGGGTTAATTGAATGCGTCACCGCAATCAGGGGCGAAAGCTCAACCGGACGGCTCAGCACCGCACTGCCATGTTCGCCAATATGGCGGCGGCGTTGATCAAGCACGAGCAGATCAAGACGACCTTGCCCAAGGCCAAGGAGCTGCGGCCGGTGGTTGAGAAGCTCGTCACCCTGTCGCGGCGCGGCGCGGACAATCTGCACGCCCGCCGCCAGGCCATCGCGCAGATCCGCGACGAGACGCAGGTGAGGAAATTGTTCGACGTGATCGGCCCGCGCTATGCGGATCGGCCCGGCGGCTACACCCGGGTGCTGAAAGCCGGCTTCCGCCACGGCGACAATGCCGAGATGGCATTCATCGAATTCGTCGACCGCGATCCGGAGGCCAAGGGGCAGGATTCCGGTCCGGTGGGGGACAAAGAAGCCGCGGCGGCGGAGGAGTAATCCGCCGCAGCGTGGTTGTAAAAAGCGGGGGCGGCTCGCGAGGGTCGCCCTTTTGTTTGCGACTGGTCTCATGCGGCTCGGAGCAACTGTTTCTGGCCTCCCTATTCTTCTGAAATCCTTGCAACACCAAGAAATCAAACAATAAATTGAATCATTGATATAAGTTATCTCAAATTGTAATCTCTGTGGCGGCTCGCAACGGCCGCCCTTTTTGCATCGAGCATATTCGTTCTTAGATAGATACATTGATGTCTCTCTTTGAGACAGATATAATAACCGCAACTATTCGAATGCGATAAGGGGAGCGGGACGATGAGCTTTTCCTCGATTGCTTGGCTTGCGCTCACGGCGCTGCTTCTCTCCGCGGAGAGCTCTTTTTCCGCTGCCGGCGAGACGGTCACGATATGGGGCTTCGCCAGCAAATGCCTGACGGCGCCGGGCGGCGTCGGCGTGAAGGTGGTGCTCTCCAGATGCATCAACGGCTTGACGGGGCAGCAATGGGAGGTCCGCGGCAAGGCGTTCGTCAATGACGGCTCGTGCTTGGATGTCGAGGGCGGCAGCACCCAGCAGGGCGCGAGGGTCGTCGTCTCAACATGCCAGCAGCAACGCGGGAGCCAGGAATGGCGTGTCTCCGGACGCGCCATCGTTGGATGGCAGGAGAGGTGTCTGGACGTCGAGGGTGCACGACCGGACGATGGCACGCCTGTCATCATGTGGCGCTGCCATGGCGAATCCAACCAGTGGTGGCAACTGGCATACGGAAAGTAAGCCTGGGGCCCCCTTCGACGCAAGATAACGCAGAAGCAAACGTGCGGTAATCTGGACGTCGGCTTCGTCCCATAGTAGGGGCGGCTCGTAAGGGCCGCCCTTTTGCGTTCGAGGAAGAGGACATGATGAATCGCAATGTTTTGGCTGCCTTTGCGGTAGCCGCCGTCGTCGCCGTGGCATCGCCGATGGTTTGGAACTCCGTTGCGCCGGCCGCGGCGCAGCCCAGCGTCAAGGCTGTCCCGCAGGGCACCACCGTGCCGCAATCGATGAGCCAGGTGCAGCTCACCTTCGCGCCCATCGTCAAGCGCGTGGCGCCGGCCGTGGTCAATGTCTACGCCCGTACGGTGGTGCGCCAGCAGGTCAATCCGCTGTTCGGCGATCCGTTTTTCTCGCAGTTCTTCGGCCAGTCGCCGGAATTCCGCCAGCGGGTGCAGCAGTCGCTGGGCTCCGGCGTCATCGTGCGCGGCGACGGCGTGGTGCTCACCAACCGCCACGTGGTGGAAGGTGGCCAGGATATCGTGGTGGCGCTCTCCGACAAGCGCGAGTTCAAGGCCAAGGTGCTGTTCTCCGACCCCAAGACCGATCTTGCCGTGCTCAAGATCGACGTCCATGGCGAACAGCTGGCCACCATTCCCTTCGGTGACAGTGACCGTGTGCAGACCGGCGATCTGGTGCTCGCGATCGGCGATCCCTTCGGCGTCGGTCAAACCGTGACCATGGGCATCGTCTCCGCGCTCGCCCGCACCCAGGTCTCGGCCTCCGACTACCAGTTCTTCATCCAGACCGATGCCGCCATCAATCCCGGCAATTCGGGCGGCGCGCTGGTGACGACCGACGGCAAGCTCGCCGGCATCAACACCGCCATCGTCTCGCGCACCGGGGAATATGCCGGCATCGGCTTCGCCATTCCGGCCAATCTCGCGCGCCGCGTGGTGGAAGGCGCGCTGGGCGGCGGCTTCAAGTTTCCCTGGATCGGCGCCTCCGGCCAGGCTGTGACCTCCGACATCGCCCGGAGCATGGGTCTTGGTCATCCCGGGGGCGTACTGCTCAAGAGCGTCTACCCCGGCGGGCCGGTGGCGAATGCCGGCGTGCATACCGGCGACGTTGTGCTGTCGGTCGACGGCACCAATGTCGACGATATGCAGGGCCTCAACTATCGCATCGCCACGCACAAGGCAGGCGACAGCGTGACGCTGCGCCTGCGCTCCGGCGGACAGACGCGCGATGTCCCGGTCAAGCTCGCTCTGCCGCCCGAGAATCCACCGCGGCAGGCCACCAATATCGGCGGGCGCAATCCCTTGACCGGTGCGCGGGTGGAGAATCTCTCCCCCGCCGTCGCCACCGACCTGCAGATGGACCTGATGGCGAAGGGCGTCGTCGTGCTTTCGGTAAGCGACGGCTCCATCGCAGACAACCAGGGCTTCCGTCCGGGCGACGTCATCAAGTCGGTGAACGGCGCAGCGATCGGCAGCGTCGGTCAGCTGCAGAGCGTGCTCGCCAATGCCGGCGGCCATTGGGACATGGTCATCGACCGTGGCGGCCAGCGAATGACCTTGAGCGTCGATGGCTGAGCCGTCGCGCAGCCTCAATGGCCGCGCACGGGACCCATATGGACCAGCGACTGCTGCGCCCGCAACTGTGTATTGCGCAGGTATTCCTGGCCCTTCCGGCGCATGGCGTCCCATCGCGACTGGTGCAAGCAGTCGGTGCGCGGGAAGCCTTCGTGCATGCTCGTGTGGCAGACGATCGGGTCGGCGGGCAAGGCAGGCTGTCCTTGCGGTTGACCGCTCTGCTGGTCGTCCGCGCGAACGCCGGCGGAGAGCAACAGCGCCGCCGCGCAATATGCTGCGAAAGTGGATTTCTGCATCGTGTACCCCCCTGGCTCGGCGGTCATCGCCGCGTCCACAGCCTGCGGCAATTCCGGCAGCTCCGCGGTCACAGCTGGGTGAAGCGGCGCCGCATCACGGCGATATGAGTACAGACCACCCTTGGGGCGAGCCCGCACCGAGCTACTCCCCGTAGCGCTCTGGTCGCAATAATCTTGCGGGATGCCGGCGCCCAGGTCGACGGCAATCGAAAATAGGCCCACGTCGGCCGGCGGTCGACTGATCATTCGAGACTCTCTGCGCTAAGATAGCGTCTTACTGCGCGGAGGAGTCGGTGGCGATTCGCCAACATTTTTCGTTTCTGTTCCCCATCGTGACGGCGACGGTGTTGGTCGCAATCCCAGCGGCGGTGTTGGTCGGTGCAAAATACTATTCACATGAATTCAACGATCCGGCGCTCGAAATGCGGGAGTGCGTTGCTGCTGTAGAAATGGCGCACGAAATGTTGCGAAACGAGGCGAGGCAGCGAAGCGAATTGGAACGGCAAGGGCTTCCGATCTTTGTGACAGCTTTCAATCCGATACTGTCAGGAATTTCGGAGGAAGGGCTTCGCAACGCACGCCCCAGATTTGCCCCTAAGTTCCTCAAAGGATTCATCCTGGTGCCCGATGCGATCGATTGCACTCGGGCCTTTGAAGCAGGGCACGTTCCAATTCGGCGCGAGCCGCCCTCCTACAGTGACAAACCCCATCGTCGACAGGTAATGTTTTCACGCATCGTCTTTTCGTCAGACGGGCAATATGCGTATGCTGCCAGAGGTTCGTTTTGCGGAGGTCTTTGCGGTTCAGGTTGGGAGACTGTCTGGCATCGCCATGCCGGCAAGTGGGTTTTGGAGAAATCAACTCAGACATGGATTTCCTGAGTCATGTCCGACCTGTTCGAAGCCGGGGGATTGCCCGAGGATGCGCCGCGGCCCCTGGCCGACCGCTTGCGCCCTAAGTCACTCGCCGAAGTCGTCGGCCAGGACCATCTGATCGGTCCTCAAGGCCCAATCGGCCGCATGGTGGCGGAGAACCGTCCGCATTCGATCGTCCTTTGGGGACCGCCCGGCACCGGCAAGACCACCATCGCGCGGCTGCTGTCGACCGCGTTCAAGCTCCATTTCGTGCAGCTCTCCGCCGTGTTCTCCGGCGTCGCCGACCTCAAGAAGGCCTTCGAGGCGGCGCGCGCGCGGCGCCGGACGGGGCAGGGCACGCTCCTCTTTGTGGACGAAATTCATCGCTTCAACCGCAGCCAGCAGGACTCCTTCCTACCCGTGGTGGAGGACGGCACGGTCGTCCTGGTCGGCGCGACGACGGAAAATCCCTCCTTCGAGTTGAACGGCGCGCTCTTGTCGCGCACGCAAGTCCTAGTGCTGCGCCGGCTGGACGATGCCGCACTCGAGACGCTGCTCGAGCGGGCCGAGCAGCATTATGGTGAGACGTTGAAGCTGACGGACGATGCCCGGGCCTCGTTGCGTGCCATGGCGGATGGCGACGGCCGCTATGTGCTCAATCTTGCGGAGGAAGTGGCCGCGCTGAAAGTCGCCAAGCCGCTCGATTCCGCAGGCCTGGTGGCGGCGGTGCAGAGGCGCGCGCCGCTCTACGACAAGTCGCGCGAGGAGCACTACAATCTCATTTCGGCGCTGCACAAATCCATTCGCGGCTCCGATCCGGATGCGGCGCTTTATTGGCTGGCGCGCATGCTGGCGGGCGGAGAGCAGCCGCTCTACATCGCGCGCCGGCTGGTGCGGGCGAGCGTTGAGGACATTGGACTGGCCGATCCGCAGGCCGTGGTGCAGGCGCTGGCCGCCAAGGACGTCTACGATTTTCTGGGCAGTCCGGAAGGCGAGATCGCGCTGGTTCAATGCGTGCTCTATCTCGCCAGCGCGCCAAAATCGAACGCGGTGTATGCGGCCCAGGGCGCCGCCAAGCGCGCGGCCGAAGAGCACGGCTCGTTAACGCCGCCGGCGCATATCCTGAACGCGCCCACCAAGCTGATGAAGAATCTCGGCTACGGCAAAGGCTACGAATACGATCACGAAGCCGAGGAAGGCTTCTCCGGCCAGAACTATTTCCCCGATGGCATGGCGCGCCAGCCGTTCTATCGGCCGAAGGACACCGGCTTCGAGCGCGAAATCGCCAAACGCCTGGAATACTGGTCGAAGCTTCGTGAGCGGAAAGTGGGCAAGGAATAGCGGTTTGCAGTGATATCACTTCTCTGCTAGGTTGATATCACTGCAGGAGAGACTCTCCCATGGCACAATTGGTGGTTCGCAATCTGGACGAAGTCGTCAAGAAGCGGCTGAAGGCGCGGGCGGCAAGGAACGGCCGGAGCCTCGAGGGCGAAGTGCGTGACATCCTCGCTGGTGCTGTGAAGAAGCCCGCGGCGAGAAGGCACAAGGCTGAAAAAGGCTTCGGCACGCGCCTGGTGGAAATCTTCGCAGGCAAGGTGCCGCCCGACTTCAAAATTCCGGACATCCGCAGTGAGTTGCCGCGCCCCGCGAAGTTCGACGAATGATGGTTCTCGATACCGACGTTCTGTCGGCGGCCATCAGGCATGTCCCGGACCGGCAAATCGTCGAATGG
>DATCOJ010000138.1:0-1729 GCA_036564785.1 Rhizomicrobium sp.
ACCCTGGCGTCCGCCAAATGCCGCTTATGCGGAATTCCGCATAAGCGGCATTTGGCGGACGCCAGGGTTATGTGCCCTGTCTGATTATTTGGCTCTCCTGCTGATCTGGGGGTGAATCATCGGTGAGGGAGCGGGATTTGGATGCCGGCGCAGCAGAGGTAGATCATCGCGATCAGCGCGTCGGCGGAGTGGAATCCGTATGCGCGGTGTGAAATCAACCTCACCTTGCTGTTCAGCGCCTCGAGGCGTCCGTTGCTCAAGTTCAGCTCGATCGCGGCGAGCACGCCGGCCTTGTGTTTGCGGATCGTTCGCGCGAGCTTGACGAACGGCTTCAGCCGCGAGCGAGATGCCCATGCGAGCCACGCCTCGAGGCGCTCGGGCGCTTGCTCCTTGGGGACCTTGTAGAGGTAGCGCAGTTCGCCGTAGAGCAGGAACGCGCGGTACATGCGCTTGTTGGTGAGCACCACCTCGGCGAGCTTGAGCAGCTGCCTCGCGGTCTGCTTGGCGGTGTCCTTCAGCAGCGAGTAGCGGGTGCCCTTGATCCACTTGCCTTCGCCAGTCGAGGATCGTCCGTGGCGGTTGTACTCGTCGCGGCGGACCTGGTCAGCAGCCTTGCCAGCGAGCTGGACCACGTGGAACGGGTCAAACACGACCTGCGCGTGCGGGACGCCGTCCTCGGCGCGGATCGCCTTCTCATAGCCGGCGGACATGTCGATCGAGACCGCCTTGATCGACGCTTTCTGCTCGCCCGTGAGCCCGGCGAAGAACGCCTGCAAGCTGTCGGCGTTGCGGCCCTCGGTCGCCCACACGATCGACCCGGCGTGATGGTCAGCGACGCAGGTCAGGAACTTGTGCTCGGCGCCGTATGAGACCTCGTCCACGCCGATGAACCGAAGCCCGTCCAGGCGGTGGCGGTCGAGCTTGTCGGCGACGACCCGCGCGAGGATCGTGCCGACCGTGCGCCACGCGATCCGTAGCAGCCGCTCGACCTGCGTCTGGCTCATCTGCTGCGCCAGCCACGCGGTGAGATCTTCGAAGTCGCGCGTGTATCGCGAGCCCGCCCGGGCCCACGGCACCCCCTCGTACATATCCCCACAGCCCGGGCAGTACAAGCGTCTGAGCCGGCACTCGATCACGCACCGCAAGCCGCCGAGATCCAGCGCCCGCCAGCGCTTCTCACGATGCTCCTTGATCTTCAGCCCGCGCGCACCACAGCCCGAGCAGACAGGCTTCTTGGCGCGCAGCACGACGGTCACGATCACCGCCTCCTGCCCGAACGCCACATCCCTGACCCATGCACCCGGAAGCCCAAGCATCCGGTTCAATGCGGTGGTGACCCGCACGTCGCCCTCCTTCGTAGACCGCTGAACTTCGAACATCCAGCAGCCTGCCGGAGCAGGGCGGCGGCGGGCCGCTCCACACGCGCGCAACCGTATGAGACCTTCACGCCGGGCCACGCTCAGCGCGGGGTAGCGAAGCCGCGCGCCGCGCGTCAAGCGGCAGCTCCGGATCACCAGCCGCCCGCCCAACACCAACGTATGCAGGAGATCCGGCCGCTTGACCCGGGCTTCGGCTCCGCTATCTGGCAATGATCGCCGAGCAGAGCCCGGCACTCATCAGATTACGACCAAGGACCCCGGAGTCACCCCCAGACGAGCAGGAGTCCCAAACATTCACCCGTCTGGGTTTGACGAGTTGATGCCCAGAACGCTGGCTACCGCCACCGTCG
>DATCOJ010000139.1:0-4268 GCA_036564785.1 Rhizomicrobium sp.
TCATCCGCAATGTGCTGATCGCGATCGGCAATTCCGGTGACCGCGCGCTCGCCGGCGAGGCCACATTCCTGCTCGACGATGATGCCCCGTTGATTCGCGGCGCCGCGGTGTGGGCATTGTCGAAGCTGATATCGCGCGCCAACTTCGCGGCACGGGCATCGGATGCGATCCGCACCGAGGCGGATGAAAGCGTGCGGGGGGAATGGCGACATGCCAGCGCCTCACCGTGAGGCTCGGGGGCCTCGTGGTTCGAGACGCGCGGCGTTGCCGCGCTCCTCACCATGAGGGTCTGGAGACTTCACCCTGAGGAGCGGCGTCTTCGCCGCGTCTCGAAGGGTGAGGAGATGTCGGCGACCTCTTGATTTCAGCGCGCAAAATCCGCCATGGTCCCGCGCCATGACCAGTCAACCCTTCTTCACCACAGACGGCGACGCCTTCGTCCCGACCCCGGCCGCGAACGGCCCGTGGGACCCGAAATCACTGCACGGCCGCGTCATCATCGGGCTGCTGGCGTTCGTGATCGAGCAACGCCACGGCGGTGACGACTTCGTGCCGGCCCGGTTGACGGTCGACATGTTCCGGCTGCCCGGCTTCGCGCCGATCGAGGTCAAGACCAGGCTCGTGCGCAACGGCATGCGCATCCGGGTGATCGAGGCCGATTTCTTCAGCGGCGGCGTCGGCATGGCGCGGGCCTCCTGCCAGTTGCTGCGCAAGACACAAAATCCGGAAGGCCGGGTCTGGACGCCGCCGAACTGGGAGGTGCCGGCGCCGTCGGAGATTCCGGCGCCGACCGATCCGCGTCTTGGCATGAACGGCAAATGGACTATCCGGCCAATCACGGGCGCGATGGGCACCGTCGGCCCGCGTCGACTCTGGATGAGCGAGGTGCGTGACCTGGTCGAAGGCGCGCCGCTGACGCCCTTCGTGCGGGTGGCGGTAGCGGCGGATTTCGCCAGCCCCTTCGCCAATGCCGGCGAACGCGGCCTCGGCTATATCAACAGCGACGTCACGCTGTACCTGCATCGCCTGCCGGCCACGCCATGGATCGGATTCGACGTGGTGAACCACCACGCCACCGACGGCATCGCGATCGGCGAATGCTGTCTCTATGACGAGCGCGGCCCGATCGGGACCTCGACCGTGGCGGCGCTGGCGCAGCGCAAGCCAATGGCGAAGCCGCCGCCGTAGGCCTTTGTCATTCCGGGCCGGCGCCAAGACAAGAGGCGCATCCCGGATGGCGACGGAGAGATCACCCCATCTCGGCCACGGCCGCGATGATTCGCGCGATGTCCTGCGGACGCGACAGCCGGTGATCGCCGTCCTGGATCATGGTCAACACCACGTCTTCGCTCGGCAGCCGCTGGGTCAAGGCGAAGGCATGCTGCCAGGGGACATCCGGATCCTGCGCGCCCTGCAGGATGCGGACCGGGCACCCCAGTTCGATGGCACCGCCAAGCACGAGATGGCGGCGGCCGTCCTCGATCAGGGTGCGCGTGATCGGATAGGGCTCGCCATATTGCGAGGGCCGCAGCCAGACGCCGCTGGTTTCGATTTGCTGCCGGACTTCCGGCGCAAAGCCTTTCCACATCAGCTCTTCGGTGAAATCCGGCGCCGGCGCGATCAGCACCAGCCCGGCCAGCGATGCCCGGCTTCGGGGGCGCCGCGCCATCTCCCGCGCCAGCAGTAGCGCCATCCATCCCCCCATGGATGAGCCGATCACGACCTGCGGGCCGGCGCAGAACTGCTCCAACACCGCGACGGATTCCTCCAGCCAGCGCCCGATGGTGCCGTCGATAAAGGCGCCGCCGGACTCGCCATGGCCTGAATAGTCGAACCGGACACAGCCGCGGCCATGTTCGGCAGCCCAGGCATCGAGCGCGATCGCCTTGGTGCCCTGCATGTCCGAATTGAAACCGCCCAGCCAGAACAATCCGGGCGCGCCGCCGCCGCGGCGGCGTACCGCGATCCGGCGGCGGCCGTCATCCTGGCCAACCTCGATGAAGGCCGGTTCCGGGGCAGCTGCGGTCGAATGGGCCATGACAAAATACTCGGGTTGTCGGCTGTTTGAGCGAGGCCGCGCGTTCCGTCAACGGACAGCGATAACGGCCCTCCGCACGCTCGCCGCACTTGTGGAACGGAAAGCGCAGCTCTATGTGCACCGATCTGAACGAAATGGCCGCGGCGGCGTTAGCCGGCGTGGCCAAAATGCCTCGCATTTGATGGTTTTCTTGCGCCGGCGTGCGAGTTCGCTTGCTCGCTGCGCCTTATTCCTTCAAACTATCGGCTTCCTTCAACGACTTTGGAGACCTACCCATTCGCCGTCCCAACAGAGCCCCGCCCGCCGCCGCCAAAGACGGGCCGCGCACCAACGATGATATCCGCAACGCGCAGATCCAGTTGATCGATCAGAACGGCACCAACCACGGCACGGTCGAGACGGTGGTCGCCGTCAAGATGGCCGCCGAAGCGGGCATGGATCTGGTGGAGATTTCGCCGAATACCAATCCTCCCGTCTGCAAGATCATGGATTACGGGAAGTTCAAATATTCGGCGCAGAAGAAGGCCGCGGAAGCCCGCAAGAAACAGAAGGTCGTCGAGATCAAGGAGATCAAGCTGCGGCCGATGATCGACGATCATGACTATGACGTGAAGATGCGCGCCATGCAGCGCTTCTTCGAGGAAGGCGACAAGGTCAAGATCACCTTGCGCTATCGTGGTCGCGAAATGGCGCACCAGGAAATCGGCACCAAGCTGCTCGACAAGGTCAAGGCCGACGTCGCCGAATACGCCAAGGTCGAACAGGATGCTCGCTTCGAAGGCCGCCAGGTGGTGATGGTTCTGGCGCCCCGCTAGGCCGCGTCGCGCGCCGATGGGAACGGCCCTCCGGCCTGCCCGATCCTGCGTTCGGCGCGTTTCGGCGTTGCCAATCCGGCCTGCCTCTGTCATAAGCGCAGCCTTCATCGCCCGGCTGATCAAGGGCTGCCGTGGCGATGCCTATGCCGATTGTTGCGATACCGGAATAATCGAGCATTTTCAACGCTCTAACGAGCAATTCAGCCGACCGGCCGCCCTCACGGGCGGTTTCGCGTTGCGGCAACAGGAGAGCCAAATGCCCAAGTTGAAGACCAAATCGGGCGCCAAAAAGCGCTTCAAGGTGACGGCCACCGGCAAAGTGATGCACGCCCAGCGCGGCAAGCGCCACGGCATGATCAAGCGGACCAAGAAGCAGATCCGTCAGCTCCGCGGCACCCGGGTGCTGTTCAAGACCGACGGCGACAACGTCAAGAAATTCTTCCTGCCGAACGCCTGATCGCGGTCGCGGTCGATTTCAGCCGAGCCGCGTCCGCGCGGCGATCCCGTCACTTCTGATCAAGGAGATCCGTCATGTCTCGCGTCAAACGCGGTGTGACCTCTCACGCCAAGCACAAGAAAGTCTACAAGGCCGCCAAGGGTTTCCACGGTCGCCGCAAGAACACCATCCGCGCCGCCAAGGCCGCGGTCGACAAGGCCGGCCAGTACGCCTTCCGCGATCGCAAGCGCAAGAAGCGCACCTTCCGCGCGCTGTGGATCCAGCGCCTCAACGCCGCGGTGCGCCCGTTCGGCATGACCTACAGCCGGTTTATCGACGGCCTCTCCAAATCGGGCATCACGGTCGACCGCAAGGTTTTGTCGGATCTCGCGATCCACGAGCCGGCGGCGTTCCAGGCGATCGCTGAAAAAGCCAAGTCCGCGCTGGCGGCGTAAGCCGCCGCTGCGACGTTTCCTGCAATGCGAAACTCTCGAGGTCGTCATGGCCGGGCTTGTCCCGGCCATCCACGGCTTCCTTCTCGCCAACGCCCGCAAAGACGTGGATGCCCGGCACAAGGCCGGGCATGACGAGCTAGGAGCACCGGCTTAGCATCCTAGTCCAAAGGGATTGCCATGACCGACCTTGCACAACTCGAATCCCAAATCCTCGCCGACATCGCCGCGGCCGACAACGAAGCCGCGCTGGAAGCGGTGCGGGTCGCCGCGCTCGGCAAGAAGGGGGCGATCTCCGCCCTGCTGGCGACGCTCGGCAAGATGTCGCCGGACCAACGCAAGACCCAGGGCGCGGCGATCAACCTCGCCAAGGACAAGGTCACGCAGGCTTTGGCGGCGCGGCGCGACATCCTGAAATCCGCGGCGCTCGACGCGCGTCTCGCCTCCGAGACCATCGACGTCACGCTGCCGCTGCGGGAAAGCCCGGCCGAGGCCGGCCGCATCCATCCGCTCAGCCAGGTGATGGA
>DATCOJ010000140.1:0-3433 GCA_036564785.1 Rhizomicrobium sp.
CGCCCTTCTCAGGCGACTGGCTCTCAACGTCGCAAGAGCCCATCCAGACACAAAGACATCCATGCGCCTCAAGCTCAAACGCGCAGGATGGAACGAAGACTTCCTCTTCGAACTCCTCGCCCATATGCGATAGCCCTGCCCTCAAGGGGGAGGGGAGTAACATCCCGTTCCGCTGCAAGGGATTTTGATTCTGACTTCTAGATTCTATTTCTTTGCCCCCTACCCCCAGCCCTCCCCTCAAGGGGGAGGGGAATAACATCGCGTTCCGCTGCAGGGATTTTGATTCTGACTTCTAGATTCTATTTCTTCGCCCCCCACCCCCAGCCCCTCCCCTCGTTGGGACCTCGTTGGGGGAGGGGAGTAACACCTGTCGGTTGATCCAGCATCACAGCTCAAACGGTACCGCGGAATACGGCGTGCCGGAGAGGCCGCCGTCGACCGGCAGCACCGTGGCGGTGACGTAAGACGAGGCGCGGCTGCAATAGAAGATGGCTGCGCCTACCATGTCGTCGTCGATGCCGATGCGACCCAAGGGCACGCTCGCTTCGATCGCCTTGCGGCTCACCGCCAGCACCGGCGCCAGCATCTTGGTCTCGAACGGGCCCGGCGCGATGGCGTTCACCGTGATGCGGTCCTTGGCCAGATGCTTGGCGAGGTTGCGCGTCAGGTGATGCACCGCCGCCTTACTGGCGGAATAGGCGTAACTTTCCAGCGACGGCGCCAGGATACCGTCGATGGAGCCGATGTTGACGATGCGCGCAGGATCGGCCTCGCTCGCGGCGGCCCGCAGCAGCGGCAGCAGCGCCTGGGTGAGCAGGAACACCGCCTTCAGGTTGACCGCCATCAGCTTGTCCCAGCCGGCTTCGGAATAGCTGTCGATGGGCTCGGCCCAGGCCGCACCCGCGTTGTTGATGAGGATGTCGAGCGTCTTCTCGCGCGCCTTGATCTCATCGGCGAGCTTGTGCACTTCCGCGGTCGAACCCAGATCGTGCGCCAGCGGGATGCAGGTGCCGATCTTGGAAAGCTCCGCCGCCGCCTTCTCGCAAGCGTCGGCTTTGCGCGAGGAGATGTAGACCTTGACGCCGGCCTCGACGAAGCCCCGCGCGATCATCAGGCCGATCCCGCGCGAGCCGCCGGTGACCAGCGCCGTCTTGCCGGAGATATCGAAGAGGCTGGAAATGGGCATGACGATCTCCCTGGCACCGAATTGGAGCACCGACTTTACAAGAAACTTTGGGCGCGTGCGCCTATTCACCCATCCGAGGCGCCTCTGCCCGCGGAACCTATTCTGGCCGGCAGCATTGCAACGCTGCCCGACCTCGGCGGCAGAATGGTGCCCGATGGGCAGGAATGCCGAAATTGCGCTGGTCCCGGCCGCCATTGGCCTATACTGCACGCGCTCTGATTCGCACCAATGAAGGGAAATGAACGTTGCCATCGGGCCAGACGACCGACAATAGCGCCGACAAGACGGAGGCCAATAAAGCCCTGATCCGCAAGGCGATGGGCTCGCTCGGCCACAATGACATGCGGCCGCTGATCGACGCGCTGGACGATCACGTCGTGTGGATTTCGCATTCGCCCGCCTCGCACATCCGCTGGGGCGGCGAACACACCGACCGCGGCGGCGCGCTCGGATTGCTGGCGAAGCTCTCCTCCGTGTTCAGCTTCCGCAAGTTCGAGGTCGACCGGATCGCCGCGATCGGCGACGAGGTGTGGGCGATCTGCGATTTCGAAGCCTTCCATCCCCCCACCGGCCGCACCGTCACCGGCCGCAACGTGCTGTGCGCCACGGTGAAGAACGGCAAGCTCACCAGCTATGAGGGTTTCTTCGACACGCTGTCGGTGCTGCTCCAGCTGGGCATCGAGATGCCTCAGCCGCCGCGCTGAAGCGCAAATTGCCGTCGATCCTGCCGGCTGCTAGTCTCGCGCTCTGCGCCGTCACCGCCTGAGACGCCGCGACTGCCGTGGGGGACACCATGTATCGCTGCCGGTTCATGATTGCCTGCTTGGCCGGACTCCTGCTCCTGGCGAGCGCACCGCTTCCGGCCATTGCGCGGCAGCACATTCCGGAGTGGCATTCGCTCTGCGACTACCCGGACAATCCCGCCGCGCGCCCCGCACCATGGAACCGGTTCGGTCCGCTCACCCCGACGCAGCGCTGCACGGTTTGCACGAACCTGCCGGGCAACCATGCCACCGAATGCAATCCCAACAATTGGGATTGCGCTGCCAGCACAATCTTCTCGCCTGCCGACGGTTCCTCTTGCGCGTTCGGCACCGGATCTGCCGGGAGCTGCAACTGCCCTGTGCCGAATCTCGGACCGAATAGGATGAGACCGATACCGAAGCCGCGGACGAAATAGTCGACGGCGATTGTCGGCCCGCGGTATCAACGGATGTCCGTTGGAGGAGAGGCCATGCGGATCGGAACACCGCTTTCTGCAAGCGCCGTGAAGGTGATGCTGCTCGGCTCAGGCGAGCTCGGCAAGGAAGTCATCATCGAGCTGCAGCGGCTGGGCGTGGAGACCATCGCCGTCGACCGCTACGCCGATGCGCCCGGCCAGCAGGTGGCCCATCGCGCCCATGTCATCGATATGACGGACGGTCGCGCTTTGCGCGCGCTGGTGGAAGCCGAACGGCCGCGCCTCATCGTGCCGGAAATCGAGGCCATCGCCACCGACGAGCTGGTGCGGATCGAAGAGGCCGGTCTCGCCACCGTCATTCCCACGGCGTTCGCCGCGCACACCACCATGAACCGCGAGCGCATCCGCAAGCTGGCGGCGGAAGAACTCAAGCTGCCGACGTCGCCTTACGCCTTCGCGTCCTCGCTGGAGGAATTGCAGGCAGCCATCGATGGAGGCATCGGCTATCCCTGCTTCGTCAAGCCGGTGATGTCGTCTTCCGGCAAGGGACAGAGCAAGCTCAAAGGTCCGGACGACGTCGCCAAGGCGTGGGACAAGGCGCTGACCGCGGGCCGCGTGAAGCAGCCGCGAGTCATCGTCGAAGGGGAAATCCGCTTCGATTTCGAAATCACGCAGCTGACCGTGCGCGCTTCCGATCAGGCGGGCGGCGTGGCGACGCATTTCTGCGAGCCCATAGGCCATGTGCAGGTCGATGGCGATTACGTGGAATCCTGGCAGCCGCAGCCGATGAGCCAAGCGGCGCTGGCGGCCTCGCACCGCATCGCCGAGGCCGTCACCGGCGCGCTGGGCGGACTCGGGATTTTCGGCGTCGAGCTGTTCGTCAAGGGCGACGAGGTTTGGTTTTCGGAAGTCAGCCCGCGGCCGCACGACACCGGCCTCGTCACCTTGGTGTCGCAGTATCAGAGCGAGTTCGCGCTGCATGCCCGCGCCATCCTGGGATTGCCGGTGTCGACCGAGCTGAAATCGCCCGGCGCGTCGGCGGTGATCTATGGCGGCCTGGAGGCTGT
>DATCOJ010000141.1:0-9722 GCA_036564785.1 Rhizomicrobium sp.
CGGGTCTGCACCTGCATGTCGCGGAATTCTTGCGCGTTCAGATAAGAGGAATGCGGGTCGAGCGCCATCAACATGCCGTTGATCGCCGATTCGATCAGCTTGGCGTCGTCGGGCTTCTCGACATAGTTGGAACGAACGCTCTCCAGCACCTCACCGAAGAGATTGAGCTCCTGATAGATTTCCGAGTTGGGCGACTGTGCGGTCTCGCTGCGCGCCCGGCCCACCATCATCGAGCCGGCGGCCAGCAGGGCCAGAATCAAAAGCGTCAACACCGCATAGCGGGATTTTTGCATCATCCATGACCTTTCGGAACCTCGACTCCGAGGTCCCAGATTTCAGCCCTGGCGACCAGCGATCGCGCCAAGAAGCTACTCCTATGGAACGGCGCGTTGGTGCGACACGCTGTCATCGGCTTTGATGCCCAGCATAGCTCCGGCGCCGGGTGCTGACCAGCCACGGCCGCCGCCAGCGTTCCCGCAAGCCATGGTTCCGTTAATGGATTGCTGTTGTGGAGGAAATTGGAGCGGGCGAAGGGATTCGAACCCTCGACCCTAACCTTGGCAAGGTTATGCTCTACCCCTGAGCTACGCCCGCGCTCCAAGCGAGGGGCGGGTTATTGCCCATCGCCATGCCGGATTCAAGGACCAACGTGCGGGCGCGGTAAAGCGTTCAGATTTCCCCCGAACTGACGGCCATCTTTTGAGGCCTAGCCTGCGGAGATCCGCAGTGCCTTGAGACGGCCTCGATAGAGCCGCTGAAGGCACGGAATCTGGGCCGGTCCTCTCTGACAGGTGGTCTCTCGGCTGGCGGCCCATTTGCGCTGCTCTTGCCGCAGCGCCTCGCGATGGGGCGCGTCTTCCGCGCTGTCGAGTTTGCGGGCGTAGGCTTGGGCCACATCCCGGTCGAGGCGGGCCAGTGCCACGTCCGAGCAGATGGCCCTCTCCGCGGGCGCGGCCGCCTTGGCGCAATCGAATGACGCGACGGGCGTCCGCCAGTCCTTCCGCATGACGTCGCCGAGCGCGGACAGGGGAATCTCCGTCTGTTGCGCGCCGGCGGCATAGGCTGCGACCTGATAGTCCGGGAAATGCAGCACAAGGGTCTTCGGCAACAGCACGAAGGCCCTGAAATTGTTCCAATCGGGACCGGCGCCGCGGGCAATCCAATCCGCATCGGTCATGCCGCCCGGCCCGCCGATCTCCTTGGTGAGATTGCGCACGGCCAGGGCGCTGATGCGCTTCAGCGCGCGGCTGCCATCGAAAATCTCCGGCAGGTAGACGCGCCAACCGTCCGGCATCAGATAGCTGAACGTTTCGATGTCGTGATTGGGATGGGCACCGCCGGAATAGCTTTCGATGTTCAGGACCACAATGAACAGCCTGGCATCGTTGCGCGCGACCGCATAGGAGACGTCCAGCGAGTAATGCGAGGAATATGTGTCCGAGGGATCGTAGGCATATTGCCCGCGCAGGGAGGCGATCTCGGCCGCGATGTCGCGATCGATCGCCGCCGTTCCCGTCTGCGGATAGGAAACGTCGACCAAGTCATGCTTGGTCTCCTGCTTGATGTGGATGGTCCTGACAGGCAGGGTGCCCTTGGCGGCCGCCGGCCCGGCCAATACCGCAACCGCAATCAGGGCGAGGGCGATCCTTGTCATGCCGCTTTCCTTTTCCGGGCGGCCATCATAAGGCGTCCGCCATGGCCGCGCACCTGCCCGCCACCGATGCCGATCTGTTCGCGCGCCTCGACGCGCTGGGGATCGCGCACAAAACCTACGAGCACCCGCCGGTGTTCACGGTGGAGGAATCGCGCGCGGCCTGCGCCCACGTGCCCGGCTGCCACACCAAGAATCTCTTTCTCAAGGACCGCAAGGACGGCTTGTGGCTGGTGGTGGCGCGCGAGGAGCTGCGCATCGATCTCAACGCGCTGGCCAAGCAGCTCGGCATGGCGCGGTTCTCCTTCGGCTCCGCGGAGCTGCTGATCGCCACTTTGGGCGTGCCGCCGGGCTCGGTGACTCCATTCTCGCTGATCAACGACACGGAGAACCGTGTGCGTGTTGTTCTCGATCAAGGGATGCTTGCCTGCGATCCGCTGAATTTCCATCCTCTGCGCAACGACCGCACCACGGCGATCGCGCCCTCCGATCTGGTCACGTTCGTGCGCGATACGGGGCATGAGCCGCTGGTGATGGCGTTGCCGGAAAGGGATGCGGCAGTAGGCAATAGGCAGTAGGCAATGGCAGCGTAGGTTCACTGCCTACTGCCTACTGCCTACTGCCTATTGCTACAACCACTTCCCCGGCTTCAATCCGAAATGCCGCTGCAGCATGGTCTCCGCCCGCTCCAGCGCGCCCTCCACCCAGCCCGCTTCGTACTGGCAATAGGCTTCGCCGCAGATGAAGAGATCGCGGCCGGGGAGCGGCTGCATCACGCGGTCGGCCAGCAGGGCCGAATCCTTGCCGGCACCCCAGAAGTGCCAGGCGCCGCCGTAAGGCTCGGCCGTCCAGTCCTGAAAGCAGGCCGCAAGAGGTTTCGGCGGCGCGGTTGCATAGACCAGACCCGCTTCGCGATGCATCTCGGAGGCCAGTTGGGAATCTCCGGCGAGCCAGGAGAAGCCGGCGGCATTCGGTTTGGCGGACGGCGCCAACTCCCTCCAGTATTCCACCGTGGCGGCATCGCAATACATCATCAGCAGCCCATGGCCGTTCGCGGATTCCGACGGCAGCCGCTCCTTTTCCGCGCCCAGCGCATAAAGTTGCCGCGCCGGCATGTCGGTGACCGAGCGGCCGCCGGCAATGCCGAGATCGCGCCACCAGGGCTTCGGATAAAGCAGGAAGGCTTTGCAGGCGGGGATCGGATCGACCGAAGCCAGCAGCGCGGCGACGTGCGGGTCGCGGCGCGCCGGCGACTCCGGAATGGACTCGATGGCATGCCGCGGCAACGCCAGCACCACGCGAGCGGCCGTCACCGTAGCGCTGCGGCCGTTGCGATCCTCAAATGCGAGTGTGAACGGCGCCCCCGGCCGTTCCGGCAGGGCAAGGCTCACCAGCCGCGATTGCATCGCGATCGGCGCGCCGAGTTTCATCGCTTGGGCGGCGAGCATCAGCGGCAATTTCTGGTAGCCGCCGGCGATGGTGAAGAACGGCTTTGACTCGTCGTCGCCCAGGAAGATGAAATCGAACTGGTCCAGCGCAGTGCCGTGCAGGATAAAGTCGTCATAGCCGCCGGTGTCCTGGATGAAGGCCAGCTCTTCATGGCTGAACACCTGCGACAGCAGCGTCCACGCTGCCCAATCCTTCAACAGGCGGCCCTTGTACCGGAAAGTGGAGCGCATCGCGCGCCATTTGTCCGGAGTCATGCGCCGCACGTCCGGGATGATGCGCTCGACGGCGCGGATGTAGAAATCGCTGTTGGGCGCCTGCTCGCCGGGCGGAATGTTATAGGGATAGAGCTTGGTCGGTTGGCCCATTTCCGCGTAGGAGAAGGTGCGCCCGCGCAGCGCCAGCCGGTCCTGCGGCTCGGTGATGGGATAGCCGCGCATCGGCAGGCCGAGCGTCTTCACCAGCGGGAACACGTGCTTCTGCGATTCGAGGAAGCGCATGCCGCCGGCCTCGCCCACCAGATGCGGCGCCTGCGGGAAGGCGATGGAACGCAGGCGCCCGCCGATGCGGTCGCTCATCTCGAACAGACGCAGGCGAAGCTGCGGGGCTTCGCTGCGCAGGCGCCAGGCGGTGTAGGCGCCTGAGACCCCGCCGCCGACGATGGCCACGTCGAGGTCTGCGTTGCGTGTTCCCGCGAGGGATCCGACACACGGCAAGAGTGCCGCAGCCGCCCCGCTTCCCAAAATCTCGCGCCGTGTGATAGGCATTCGCCGCGCCCCCGCACCGAACATCATTCGGCAAATGTAGCCGAAGAGCGGGCCGTCGGGGCTTTTCTTTCAAGCCGCCAAACCCCATCTTTGGGGCACAACCGGAGCACCTATTTCATGGCGATTATCGGTCCCAGCGGCCGCCCAATGAGCAGCAAGGGCAATGGACAGACCGGAGCGCCGAGCTCCGGCGCCGCCGGCCCCTACATCAAGGATTCCTCCATCGAGACCTTCGCGGCCGACGTGCTGGAAGCGTCGCGCGAGGTTCCCGTCATCGTCGATTTCTGGGCGCCATGGTGCGGCCCCTGCAAGCAGCTCGGGCCGGCGCTGGAGAAGGCGGTGAACGAGGCCAAGGGTGCCGTCCGGTTGGTCAAGATCAATATCGACGAAAATCAGGAAATCGCCCGCCAGTTGCGCATCCAATCCATTCCAACCGTCTATGCCTTCAAGAACGGCCAGCCGGTAGACGGTTTCATGGGCGCGATTCCAGATTCGCAGGTTCGCGCCTTCGTGCAGCAACTATCCGGCGGAGAGGGCGGCGCCAGCCCGGCCGAGGAGATTCTCGCCGCCGCCGATGAAGCCTTCGCGGCCGGCGATCTCAGCACGGCCGCGCAAGCCTACGGACAGGTCCTGCAGGAGGAGCCGGGAAATCCCAAGGCGGTGGCAGGCCTGGCGCGCTGCTATTTGAAGAGCGGCGATCTCGATCGCGCGCGCAAGACGCTCCAGCTCGTCCGGCCCGATGCCGCAACCGACGAAGCCATCCGCGCGGTCGAGGCGGAAGTGAAGCTGCGCGAGGGGCAAGCCAACGCCGGCGACACCGCGGAGTTGCGCGCCAAGCTCGAGGCCGATCCGAAGGACCATCAGGCGCGCTACGACCTGGCCCTGGCGCTCGATGCCAAGGGCGAGCGCGAGGCCGCCATCGATTCGCTCTTGGAAATCGTGCGGCGTGACCGCAAGTGGAATGAGGAGGCCGCGCGCAAGCATCTGGTGACGCTGTTCGAGGCGATGGGCCCGACCGATCCGCGGACCATCGAAGCGCGCCGCAAACTCTCCACCATTCTGTTTTCGTGAATCATGCCCCGGCCCTATCGCACCCTCGATGATTTGCCCCGGACGCTGGCGGTGTTTCCGCTGACCGGCGCCCTGTTGCTGCCGCGCGGCAACCTGCCGCTCAACGTGTTCGAGCCGCGCTATCTGGCGATGGTCGACGATGCCATCGCAAGTTCGCGCCTGATCGGCATGATTCAGCCTTCGGAGCCGGAGGAGCGCACGCTGAAGCCGGCGCTGTCGCAAGTCGGCTGCGCGGGGCGCATCACCGGCTTCAAGGAGACAGAAGACAATCGCTACCTGATCACGCTCACCGGCCTGTGCCGGTTCCGCGTCGCTTCCGAAATTACCGCGGAAACGGCGTACCGCCAGGTGGTTCCGGACTATTCGGCTTTCGCGGGCGATCTGGTGGTGGACGAACAGTCGGATTTTCCCCGCGACCGGCTGATCGCCGCGCTCAAGGATTATCTCACCCGGCGCGATCTGAAGGCCGACTGGCGTTCGGTGATCAACGCGCCGGCGGAAACGCTGGTCAACGCGCTTGCCATGCTCTGCCCCTTCGATCCGGCGGAAAAGCAGGCGATCCTGGAAGCCCCCGGTTGGAACGAGCGCGTCGCCACCTTGGTGGCGCTGCTGGAAATGTCCGGCGCGACGCCGGAAGGCGGGCTGGTCAATTGACCGCCGAACTCGACCCCAAGCTGCTGGAGATCCTGGTCTGTCCGGTGACCAAGGGGCCGCTCATCTACGACCGCGACAAGCAGGAGCTTGTCAGCAAGCTCGCCGGCCTCGCCTATCCCATCCGCGACGGCGTGCCGATGATGCTGGCCGATGAAGCGCGCGAGCTTTCCGAAACGGAGCGCGAGGGCAAGTGAGCGAGCCGGCGCGGCCCTGGCCGACGGAACTGCGGCTCGATAAATCCAAGACGAGTTTGTCGGTGACCTTCGACGGCGGCGAAACCTTCGCGCTGGCGGCCGAGTATTTGCGCGTGGAATCGCCCAGCGCCGAAGTTCAGGGCCATGCCGCCGACCAGAAGCAGATCGTGGGCGGCAAGCACGCCGTGACGATCGCCGCGCTGGAGCCGGTGGGCAATTACGCGGTGCGCATCCTGTTCGACGACGGCCACGACACCGGGCTCTACAGCTGGGACTATCTCTTCGAACTGGGCCGCAACCACGACAAGAAGTGGAGCGCCTACCTCAAGGCGCTGCGCGAGAAACATCTCTCGCGCTGATCAGCGCACACGCGTGCCGGTGCGGGCGTCCCAATGCAGCGGTTTGTCGGATTTCGGGAGCGGCGCATCGGCGACGCCGATCGTCGCGCCGTATTTCCAGCTCGGCGGGCAGATCGCGATGTAGCGCGCATAGCCGCCGGTGCCGCCCTTGAACTTCGGGTAGCCGATGGCGACGAGACATCCCGTCTCCGCCACCTTGTCGAGGTTGGTCACGCCTTCGGCCTGGGTGTAGCCGTGATGCATCAGCCAGGCTTCGCCTTCCAGCGTGGGCGTGGTGTCGGTGTCGAGCGGCTCGTGGCCATGAAAGAGTATGCGGCGCTGCAGATGCAGGAATTTGAGCGCAGCGAGCGACGCGCCGGGAAACACAGGGTTGGCGGCGATGCCGGGTTCGTTCCAGCGCTTCGACCAATCCGAGCGCACGAAGACGACCGCGCCCTCCGGGATTCGCCCGTGGCGTTTCTCCCAGGCGAGAATATCGGCGACCTGAAGATGATAGCCGGGATTCGTCTTCATCCGATCCGCGATGGAGATGATTGCCAGCGGGCGCACGGCATAGGTCGGCGGCAGCTCGTCGATGGACGGATACTCCGGCGCCCAGTGGGCAGGCGGATCGAGCTGGGTGCCGAGCTGGTCGGTCGCCAGATCGTAGTGCGTCGCCTCGAAACCGTCGGTCTTGTACGAATAGGGCTTGCCGGTGGCGGGGTTGATCGTCGGCCCGAATTTCGACGGCCTGAAGCCGTGCCAGACGGGACTGTCCGGCGCAATCGTGTGCGTTAGATCGATATACTTGGCGTGGCGCAACGTGTCGCCGTAGGTCCTCCAAAGTCCTGGCTGGTCCGCTGCTTGCGCGAACCCCCATGCGAAAACGAATCCCACCGTTAGAACCGCCAATTGGCGCATGTAGCTCTCCCCCCTGGATGCCTTTAAGATAGGGCGGCAACGCGCGGCGCACGAGGGCGAACATGGCGGAGCAAAGCGAAAGCGGAACGGTCACCGGCTCGGTGCGCACGCTGCTGCGGCTGGAAGCGCTGGCGCTGCTTATCGCGGCGCTGGCGCTCTACGCGCATCTCGGCGCCTCCTGGCGGATGTTCGCCATTCTGTTCCTGGCACCCGACTTGAGCATGCTCGCCTATGTTGCGGGCCCGCGCATCGGAGCCATCGCCTATAACAGCGCGCACGCCACCATTGCACCCATTGCCGTCACGCTGTTCGGCTACCTCGGGAACGTGCCGATAGCGGAAGCGATCGGGCTGATCTGGCTGGCTCACGTCGGCATCGACCGCGCGCTGGGTTTCGGCCTCAAATACGCCAGCGCCTTCGGCGACACCCATCTCGGCCGCATCGGCCGCGCGGCGCGGCGCAGCGAGCAGCCGGCATGAACGACCGCGAGAATACCTACACGAAAGAACCGCAGCGGCTGCCGACTGCGGTGGAGATTCTGCGCGACCCCAAGCGGCGTCGCGTCATCGTCCGGGGCCAGGACCGCAGCCGCTGGACCGATTTCTATCACGCCATCCTGACCGCTCCCTGGTGGCTGTTCTTCGTCGGATTGGCGCTTGCGTTTGTGGTGACGAACATCGCATTTGCGCTCCTTTTCCTGACGGACCCGAACGGCATCGAGCATGCGCGCCGCGGTAGTTTCTGGGACCACTTTCTGTTCAGCGTGCAGACGATGGGTTCGATCAACTACAGTGTGATGGTACCCAAATCGACATTCGTGAACACGGTGGTGGTGGTAGAGGCATTCATCGGCTTCTTGTATCTCGGCATCATGACATCGCTGATGTTCGCGCGGCTTTCGCGCCCCTCTGCCCGGGTGATCTTCAGCAACGTGGCGGTCATAACCCCGTTCGACGGCGTGCCGACCCTGATGTTCCGCGCCGCCAACCAGCGCGGCAATCAGATTCTAGATGCCGCCATTTCGGTGACGCTGGCGCGGCAGGCGACGACAAGCGAGGGCATCACCATGCGCCGGTTCGAGGAATTGAACCTGATGCGTTCGCGCACGCAGCTCTTCGCGTTGTCCTGGACAGTGATGCACCGGATCGACGAGGCGAGCCCGCTTCGCGGACTTTCGCAGGACGATCTCTTCAACAGGGAGATGGAGCTGATTGTCCTCCTGCGCGGCACCGACGACACGCTCGCCGATATCATCTACGCCCGACATGCGTATGGGCCGGACGACATCGTTTGGAACCAGCGTTTCGTCGACGTGATTTCAGTCACGCCCCAGGGCCGCCGCATGGTGGACCTGACGAAGTTTCACGACACCTGCCCTATTTCTTGATTGGCGAGCCGCGCTCCGTCGCCTCATGCTCGACCTCGACGATCGGCTTGTCGGTAAACAGGTATTCCCGCAGCTGCTTGTCGAACAGAGGCTCGCGGCGCCGGATCCATTCGATCAGCATGGAGGCGTGCTCCAGTTCCTCCTTGGCGTTGTGCAGCAGGACGGATTTGAGTTCCGCCTCGTCGGTGTCGTCGGCCCGCTGACGGTACCAGTCCACCGCCTCCAGCTCCTCCATCAGCGAGACGATGGCGTAGTGCAGATGCAGCGTCTCGGGCTTCAGCTTTTCGCGCGGAACATGCAGGACTTCGCTCGACATGGAATTCACCGTACTTGGTTTGCCGGTAGTTCAGAATAATTCCACCTCGTGGTCAATGACCGTGAGCGCGGGATCAAGGTTCGATGATGGCCTTGCCGACGATCTTGCGCTCCGCCAGCGCGCGCATGGCGTCGACCGCGTTCTCCAGGGAAAAGCGGCCGCCGACATGGGGTCGGATGCGCTTCTCGGCCAGCAAACAGTCGATGGCGGCGAGATTCTCGCGGCCCTTTTCCGGAAACTTGCGGCCGTATTCCCCGGCCCGGACGCCTATGACCGAGAATCCTTTGATCAACGGAATGTTGGCGGCGATGGAGGGAATGCGGCCGCTGGTAAAGCCGATGACGAGGAGCCGGCCGTTGAAGGCGATGCAGCGCGTGGATTCGTCGAACACGTCGCCGCCGACCGGATCGTAGATCACATCGGCGCCGCGTCCATTCGTGAACTCCTTCACCGCCTCGCGAAATCCAACTGAAGGCAGCACGTGATCGGCGCCGTAGTCCTTCAGGAAGGACCGCTTCTGCGGTGTCGACGCGGTGGCGATCACGCTCGCCCCCAGGACCTTGCCCAGATCGACCGCCGCCAGACCGACGCCGCCGGCCGCGCCGTGGACGAGTAGCGTTTCTCCCGACTGCAATTCGCCGCGGCGCACCAGCGCCACATAGGCCGTGAGATAGGCGGTGGTGAACGCGGCGGCCGTGGCGAAATCGGCGCCTTCGGGGATCGGCCGCAGCGCTTTTGCCGACAGCTGACATTCCTCCGCGAAGGCGCCGGAGACCCCTCCGCCGACCACGCGGTCGCCGAGCTTGATCCCGGCGACGGCCTCGCCCACCGCGATCACTTCGCCGCTGCGCTCGCCGCCGACGATGAACGGCAGCTCCGGCCTGTGCTGGTACTTGCCCTGCACGGTCAGGATGTCGGGAAAGTTTACTGCCGCGGCGCGGATGCGCACACGCGCTTCGTGCGGCGCCAATTCCGGA
>DATCOJ010000142.1:0-25487 GCA_036564785.1 Rhizomicrobium sp.
GGTCGGCACCTCCCCCGCGAGCGGGGGAGGATCAGCTCGCTATCGATGTGCATGGACTGACCAAGCGATTCGGCACGAAGCTCGCGGTCGATCATGTCGATATCACGGTGCCGCAAGGGGAAGTGTGGGGATTTCTCGGGCCGAACGGCTCCGGCAAAACGACCACCATCCGCATGCTGTGCGGTCTGCTGCGTCCGGATGACGGCAGCGGCACCTGCATCGGCTATGACGTGCGGCATGAGCCGGAGGCAATCAAGCGCGAGGTCGGCTACATGACCCAGCGCTTCAGCTTCTGGGAAGATCTGTCGATCAAGGAGAATCTGGACTTCGTGGCGCGCGTCTATGAGCTCGACGACCACAGAGAGCGCGTGGCGCGCACCATCGCCCAGCTCGGGCTTGCGCATCGCCAGGATCAGTTGGCGGGGGCGCTGTCGGGCGGCTGGAAGCAGCGACTGGCGCTCGCCGCCTGCATGCTGCACGAGCCCAAGCTGCTGCTGCTGGACGAGCCCACCGCCGGCGTCGATCCCAAGGCGCGCCGCGATTTCTGGGAGGAGATCCATGGCTTGAGCGAGCGCGGGCTGACCGTGCTCGTCTCCACCCACTACATGGACGAAGCCGAACGCTGCGACCGCATCGTCTACATCCTGAACGGCAAGCTGATCGCGCGCGGCAGCGTGGCCGAGGTGATCGCGCAATCGGGCCTCATCACCTTCCTGATCGAGGGCGAGGACGTGCGCCGGCTGCTGCATCAGCTCCAGCACGAGCCGGGCGTGGAATATGTCGCCTTCTTCGGCGCGGTGCTGCATGTCAGCGGTCACGATCGCGCCGCGCTGGAGCGGGCTTTGGCCGGGCTGCGCGGCCAGCCCGGCCTCCGAATCGAGGAAGCGCCGCCCAGCCTGGAAGACGTCTTCATCCATCTGCAGGAGCAGGCGCAATGAGGCGCGGCTTCTCCTTCGCGCGCTTCGTGGCGGTGCTGCTCAAGGAATTCATCCAGATGCGGCGCGACCGGCTGACCCTGGTGATGATCCTGGGCGTGCCGGTGATGCAGCTGCTGCTGTTCGGCTTCGCCATCAATCTCAATCCCAAGGATCTGCCGACGGCGCTGTCGATCGACGATCCCGGGCGCTTCGGCCGCTCCATCGTGGCGGCGCTGGCCAATTCGACCTACTTTCATATCGAGCGCCAGACCAATTCGCCGGCCGAGGCGCGGCGCCTGCTTGACGAAGGCAAGGTGCTGTTCGTGGTCGAGATCCCGGCGAACTTCACTCGCGACATCGTGCGCGGCAGCCGTCCGCAATTGGTGATCGAGGCGGACGCCACCGACCCCGCCGCCGGCTCCTATGCGCTGGCGGCGTTCAACGCGCTGGCGGCCACTGCGCTGCGCGACGACCTGGTGGGACCGCTCGCCGCGCGCGCGCAAGGCCCGCCGCCCTTCGAGGTGGTTTCGCACCTGCTCTACAATCCGGAATCGGTGACGCAGTACAACATCGTACCGGGCCTGCTCGCCATCGTGCTCACCATGACGATGGTGCTGATCACCTGCCTCGCACTCACCCGCGAGCGCGAGCGCGGCACCTACGAGAACCTGCTGGCCATGCCGGCGACGCCGCTGGAGATCATGCTGGGAAAGATCGCGCCGAACATCCTGATCGGCTCGGTGCAGAGCGCCATCATCCTGTTGATGGCGAAATACGTCTTCGGTGTGCCGATGATCGGCTCCTTCGCGCTGCTGGCGCTGGGACTGACCATCTTCATCGTCGCCAATCTGGCGGTCGGATACACGTTTTCCACCATCGCGGAGAACCAGCTGCAGGCCATGCAGATGACGGTGTTCTTCCTGCTGCCGGCGATCCTGCTCTCGGGCTTCGCCTTCCCGTTCAAGGGCATGCCGGTGTGGGCGCAATGGGTGGGCGAGGTGCTGCCGGCCACCCATTTCCTGCGCATCGTCCGCGGCATCCTGCTCAAGGGCAACGGTTTCGGCGAAATCTGGCCGGACGTCTGGCCGCTCATTCTCTTTATGTTCGCCGCGGGAACCGTGGCTTTGGCGCGCTTCCGCCGGACTCTCGACTGACGTGGTGAACGGGGGGTTGCGAATTCGCCCGCCAACCCGCAAATTCCCGCGCGTCCAACAATCGGGTGCCGCGTTTCAGCCTTGCGGCTTCCAGACCGCCCGGACCAGCGGCGGCGCCATCTTCGGAGAGTGGGGGTCCGAGCGCTCGAAATGTCCGGCTTATCCTTGATCCTGCAAACAGTTCTGGCCTTTGTGCTGGTGGCGCTGGCGATCCTGTCGGCGCAGCTCGGCACTCTGGCGCTGGTCCGCTACTTCGTGGCCGCGCGGCGGGTGCGGGTACCGCTGCTGCCGGACGAAGCCTTGCCGCGGGTGCTGGTGCAGCTGCCGGTCTGCGACGAAGGCGGCCTGGCGGTTCGGGTCGCCGCGGCGGCGGCCGAGCTCGATTGGCCGCGCGACCGGCTGGAGATCCAACTGCTCGATGACGGCAGGCTGGAGAACCATGAATGGCTGGTGGCTGCGGTCAAAGCGATTGTGCCCGAAGGCCTGAACTTCTCCATTCTGCGCCGCGGCGAGCGCACCGGCTTCAAGGCCGGCAATCTCGCCTTCGGCCTTAAACATTCCGATGCGCCCTATGTGGCGATCTTCGATGCGGACTTCGTGCCGCCGCGGGATTTCCTGAAGCGCACCGTGCCGGCGCTGCTGGCCGATCCGGGGCTCGCCTTCGTGCAGGCGCGCTGGGGCCATGCCAACCGCCTGCGCAATTGGCTGACCCTGGCCCAAGGCTTCCTGCTCGATAGCCATTTCGCGGTGGAGCAGGAGGCGCGCTTCCGCCTCGGCCTGCCGATCTCCTTCAACGGCACCGCCGGGGTATGGTCGCGCGCCGCCATCGACGACGGCGGCGGCTGGACCGGCGACACCCTGACGGAAGACCTCGATCTTTCCATGCGCTGCGCGCTCAAGGGCTGGCGCGGGGCTATGATCCCCGACCTGGAAGTGCCGGGCGAGCTCCCGGAAACCGCCGCCGCCTGGCGGGCGCAGCAGGCACGCTGGACCAAGGGCCACGCCCAAGTCGCGCGCAAGCTGGTGCCGGAAATCTGGAAGAGCCGCTGGCCGCTATGGGTGAAGGCCGTGGTGACGCTGCAAGTCTGCCAGTTCTGCTTCTACACGCTGGCGGGGTTCAGCGCCGCCATAAGCCTCACCCTCATGTATATGGGCGTGGTCTATGTGAAAGCGGTGGCCGATCTCGGCCTGGTTGTCACGGCTCTGGGCCTGTGCGCCAGTTTGAGCTATCTTTATCTCGGTCAGGCCGTGCTGGGGCGCGATCGTGAACCTTATTTCGTCCGTTCGCTGTTGCTTGCGATCCTGTTTCCGAGTGGGCTCGTGCTCTCCAACGCGCGGGCCACGTTCGAGGCTTTCGCCAATACCAGGATGGTGTTCATGCGCACGCCCAAGGCGGGCCAGGTCTATGCCGGCGCCTGGCGCGGGCGGCCGGAAATCGCCGCGGGTTTGCTGCTGCCGGTCTTCGCATTTGCCGAGCAGTCCTGGAGCGCGCCGTTCTTCGTCTTCGCCGCCGCGGGCCTGCTCTCGATCGGCACCATGGGCTGGGCCGGCGCGGCCCAATTGCCGGCCCGCGACGTGGCGGCGGGCGAGTAATTCGATTCAAATTTTAATAGTTCAAATGCAACGGGCGCGGCTAACGGCGTTTTGAGCCGGGGGTCGTAAGGTGTCGCTCAAGGCCGTCGCTGCTTGAGCAGTCAAAAGAGGGGCTTTTCGATGGTGGGGTCTCTTCGGTTCGCGGCGGCGGCCGCTTTTTCCATCCTGATGTCGGCCTGCGCCAGCACGCCCGACAATTATGCCGTGAACTATCCGCGCGAGCGCGAGGCCCGCGCGCCCGATATCGGCGGTGTCCAGGTGGAGACGCCGGAGCAGCGGCTGCAATGCGTACCGTTTGCCCGCATGCTGTCGGGCATCAACATATTCGGCGATGCAGGCTCCTGGTGGGACCAGGCGGCGGGCCGCTACGAGCGCTCGAACGAGCCCAAGCTGGGCGCGGTGCTCGTGCTGACCGGCTATGCCGGGCCCCACCGCGGCCATGTCGCGGTGGTGACCGCGGTCGAATCTTCGCGCGAAATCCGCGTCGACCACGCCAATTGGCTGAACGACGGCAAGGTTTATCGCGGCGATCCCATTTTCGATGTCAGTCCGGACAACGACTGGAGCGAAGTCCGGGTGTGGAACCCGCGCGACAACGTCATGGGAGTGCGCACCTACCTCGTCCAAGGCTTCATCGGACCGGGGGGCGAGCAGGGCGACGACCGCGTCGCCTCGCTGCCGTAACAGCCTGATTCCATTGTCTGTTCCATTGCGGACGATGCGGCAAATCCACTATTGCGTTTCCTGAGCGCGGGACTATGGTCCCGGCCCTTCCGGAGAGGGCGCCTCCAATCAGGTCAGCAGAGAGGCCGCCAGCGGCTCGCCGAGTATCGTGAAGAACACCACCACTCCCGACATCGCGTTCGCTGAGAGCCCTGCCGCTGCTGCGGGGCCGGTCTCGCACGCCGCGAACGGCAAGAGCGCCAAACACACCGCGATGCTGACCTTGGGCGCGCTGGGTGTCGTGTTCGGCGATATCGGCACGAGCCCGCTCTACGCCATGCGCGAATCCGTGCAGGCGGCAGGCGGCGCTCTGCCGGGCCGGCTCGCGGTGATGGGCTCGCTGTCGCTCATCTTCTGGGCGCTGATCTTTGTGGTGACCATCAAATACGTCACGCTCATCATGCGGGCCGACAATGACGGCGAGGGCGGCACCCTGGCGCTGGCCGCGCTGGCGCATCGCTCGCACGGCATCCGCCGGCGGCTGAAGAACCTGATCGGCGTGGCGGCGCTGATCGGGCTCGCACTCTTCTACGGCGACGGCATGCTGACGCCCGCCATCTCCGTCCTCAGCGCGGTCGAAGGCTTGGGCGTGGAGAGCCACGCCTTCGAGCACCTCATCCTGCCGCTGACTCTGATCATCCTGGTCGGGCTGTTCGTGCTGCAGAGCCGTGGCACCGCGCATATCGGCCGGCTGTTCGGGCCGGTGATGGTGATCTGGTTCGCGGTGCTATCCATTCTCGGCGTGCGGGCGATCCTGCAGGCGCCGGAAATCCTCTGGGCCGTCAATCCCTATTACGGGGTGGCGCTGTTCGCGCACGAGCCGTGGACGGCGTTCGTGTCTCTCGGCCTCGTCGTGCTGGCGGTCACCGGCTGCGAAGCGCTCTATGCCGACATGGGACATTTCGGACGCCAGCCGATCCGCTATGCCTGGTTCTTCATCGTGCTGCCGGCGCTGACCTTGAACTATTTCGGACAAGGCGCCGCGGTGCTGCGCGATCCGCATCTGGCGCCCATCCTGTTTTACGCCATGGCGCCGCACTGGGCGCACTACCCGTTCGTGATCCTGTCAACGGTGGCGACCGTCATCGCCTCGCAAGCGGTGATCTCCGGCGTCTTCTCCATCACCCAGCAGGCGGTGCAGCTCGGCCGCCTGCCGCGCATGGAGATCCGCCACACTTCGGCGACCGAATACGGGCAGATCTTCGTGCCGCGGATGAACCTGATTCTGCTCGTCGGCGTGGTGCTGATCGTGCTGATCTTCCGCAACTCCAGCGCGCTGGCCGCGGCCTACGGCATTGCCGTCACCGGCGTGATGGTGATCGACACCTTCAATGCCTCCATCGTCGCTTCGCGGCAATGGCGCTGGGGCATCAAGCTGGCGGCTGTGGTGTTCGGACTGCTGGCGCTGATCGATCTGGGTTTCCTCAGCGCCAACAGCCTGAAGATCGTCCAGGGCGGCTGGCTGCCGCTCGTCATCGCCAGCGGCGTGTTCTTCGTCATGGAGACCTGGCGCATCGGCCGGCGCGCGCACCTGGAAAAGATCCGCAGCGAATCCATGCCGCTCGAGCTCCTGCTGGCGCGCGCGGACAAGAATCCGCACCGCGTCGCGGGCACCGCGGTCTTTCTCTCGTCGCGCGGCGACACCGTGCCGGGCGCGCTGCTGCACAACCTCAAGCACAACAAGGTGCTGCATGAGCGCATCATCCTCGCCCATGTCGCGGTGGACGATACGCCGGTGGTGCCGAAGATGAAGCGCATAAAAGTCGAGAAGCTCGGCAAGGGCTTCTATCGCGTGAACATCCATCACGGCTTCTTCGAAACGCCGGACGTGCCGCTCGCGCTGGAGGAAGCCAGGCCGTTCGGATTGGCGGTCGACCTCGACTCGGCGACGTTCTTCATCGGCCACGAAACGCTGGTGCCGGCGGAGCATTCCATCTTCGCCCGCTGGCGCACCTGGCTCTACATCTGGCTGGCCGCCTCCGCACTGTCGCCGGCGCGGTTCTATCGCCTGCCGCCCAACCGGGTGGTCGAGCTGGGCACCCAGATCACGCTGTGATCCGAAGGATGGCGAGAGCCTTGATGAACAGAGCGGCGGACGGCACAGACCTTGGGACCGGCAATTTGCCCGCGGGTGCCGGACAGTCGCGCAGCGTCTTCCGCCGCAATGCCGGCCTGACCTTGGCAGCACTCGGCGTCGTCTATGGCGATATCGGAACGAGCCCGCTTTACGCGGTACGCGAATCCGCGCTGGCCGCGGGCGGCCACCTGCCGGGCGCCCAAGCGGTGCTCGGCGTCATCTCGCTGATCTTCTGGTCGCTCATCGTCGTGGTGACGCTGAAATACGTCGTGCTCATCATGCAGGCCGACAACGACGGCGAGGGCGGTATTCTCGCGCTTTCCGCGCTGGCCCACCGTACGCCGGGCTTGAGCCGCCGCGCCAAGCTCGCGATCACGACCGTCGCCATCCTGGGTCTGGCGCTGTTCTTCGGCGACGGCATGCTGACGCCGGCGATCTCGGTGTTGAGCGCGGTGGAAGGGCTGAGCGTGGAAAGCCCGGCGTTCGCGCCTCTGGTGATGCCGCTTTCGCTGGCGATTCTTGTCGGCCTGTTCATCCTTCAATCGCGCGGAACCCAGTTGGTCGGCAGCCTGTTCGGGCCGGTGATCACGATCTGGTTCCTGACAATCGCGGCGCTCGGCCTCGCCTCCATTCTGAAGGCGCCGCAGATTCTGAGCGCGGTCAGTCCCGCTTACGGCGTGGCACTGTTCGTTCATGAGCCGTGGATGGCGTTCGTGTCGCTGGGTTCGGTGGTGCTGGCGGTCACCGGATGCGAGACGCTTTATGCCGACATCGGCCACTTCGGAAAATTCCCCATTCGCTTCGCCTGGCTCTGCTTCGTGCTGCCGGCCCTGCTGCTGAACTATTTCGGGCAGGGCGCGGCCTTGCTGCTCGATCCGCACAAGACGCCGATCGCCTTCTACGCAGTGGCGCCGCACTGGGCGCACTATCCCCTGGTGTTCCTGGCGACGATCGCCACCATCATCGCCTCTCAGGCGGTGATCTCGGGAGTCTTCTCGCTCAGCAAGCAAGCGGTGCAGCTGGGGATGCTGCCACGCATGGAAATCCGGCACACATCTGAGACGGAATACGGCCAGATTTTCGTTCCCAGCATGAACGCGCTGCTTGCGGTCGGCGTCGCGCTGATCGTGCTGATCTTCCGCAGTTCGAACGCACTTGCCACGGCCTATGGCATCGCCGTCACCGGCATCATGGTGCTGAGCACCATTCTGGTCGCCGTCGTGGCGGTGCGTCAGTGGCATTGGAAGCTGTGGGTGGTATTACCGGTCTTCGGGACGCTCGCGCTCGTCGATCTCATGTTCCTGGGAGCGAATTCCCTCAAGATCGTCGAAGGCGGCTGGCTGCCACTGGCCATCGCGGTGGGCGTTTTCGTGATCATGGATACCTGGCGGGTGGGGCGCCGGGCGCATCTGGAAAAGATTCGAGAGGGGTCGCTGCCGATAAACCTCCTGCTCGATCGCGCCGACAAGATGGCCCAACGGGTCGCGGGCACCGCCGTGTTCATGAGCATGCGCAGCGACGTGGCGCCCGGCGCGCTGCTGCACAGCATCAAGCATTACAAGGTGTTGCACGAGCGCGTGGTGCTGATGACGGTGGTGTTCGAGCAAAAGCCCTTCGTCGCCGACAAGAAGCGCATCGAGATCGAGAAGCTCGGCAAAGGCTTCTTCGAGGTCAGGCTGCGCTTCGGCTTCTTCGAAACCCCAAACGTGCCGCGCGCGCTGGAGCAGGCAAGGACGCGGGGTCTGGCGCTCGACCTGGACAGCTCGACCTTCTTCCTCGGCCGCGAAACGCTGGTGCCGGCGGAGAAGCCGACGCTGCCGCGCTGGCGCATCGCGCTTTACATGTGGCTCGCCTCCAACGCGCTGGCGCCGGCGCGCTTCTTCTGCCTGCCGCCCAACCGGGTGGTGGAGCTGGGCGCGCAGGTCACGATCTGAACGGCGGCTTGACCGCGCGGGCCGCATCGCCGCATCTAGGCAACGGGATATCGAGGGGGCTCACATGCGCCGGATCGCGCTCGCGCTCGCGTTCGTTTCGTTGGCTGTTTGGCCGGTCGAGGCCGCGCCGGAAGTCCATACCGCGCAGGGCACGGTCGCCGGCGCAATCGACTCCGGCATCTCGGTTTTCAAAGGCATTCCGTTTGCGGCGCCGCCCGTGGGCGCCTTGCGCTGGCGGCCGCCGCAGGAGGCACCCGCTTGGCAGGGCGCGCGCGATGCGAACCATTTCGGCCCGATCTGCCCGCAGGCGCCGCGGCCCGTCGGCAGTCCCTGGCGCGAGAAGCTGCCCGAGAGCGAAGACTGCCTCACCATCAACGTGTGGACGCCGAAGGCGGCGGCGGGCGCCAAGCTGCCGGTGATGGTGTGGGTCTACGGCGGCGGCTTCCGCGAGGGCGGCTCCGCCTCGCCGCTTTATGACGGCACCGAGCTGGCGCAGCGCGGCGTCGTGGTGGTCACCTTCAACTACCGGCTGGGATGGCTGGGCTTCCTCGATCTGCCGGCGCTGGCCGCTGAGAATCCGAACGAGCCGGTCGGCAATTACGGGCTGATGGACCAGATCGCGGCGCTCAAATGGGTGCAACGGAACATCGCGGCGTTCGGCGGCGATCCCGCCAACGTCACCATCTTCGGGGAATCCGCCGGCGGCATGGCCGTGAACGACATGATGGTCTCGCCCCTGGCGCGCGGGCTGTTCCATCGGGCGATTTCGGAATCCGGTCTCGGCCTGATCACCACGCCAACGGCCGAAACGGCGCAGAAGGCGGCGGAGGATTTCGCCGCTGAGCATGGTGCCGGCACGGACACCGGCGCAGAACAGTTGAAGGACCTGCGGGCGCTTTCGGTCTACGCCATCGTGCACAAGGAGCCCAAGATCGACGCGGCGGTCATATCGCCCATGGTGGACGGCAAGGTGCTGACCGATCAGGTCGCCAGGTCCTTCGCCGAAGGCAAGATCGCCAAGGCCGACTACATCGCCGGCTCCAACAGCAACGAAGCAACCTTGATGCGCTACATCGGGATGGATTCCGACTCCCTGCTCAAGCCGTTGGGCGATTACGTCGGCATGGTGCGGAAGGTCTACGAATCCGGCGGCAAGCTCGACGACGACGAGTTCGTGAGCCAGCTGTTCGATGACGGGTTGTTCGCCTCAGGCGCGCAGGGCTTCGCGCATTTCGTGGCCAAGGCCGGCGGCGACGCGCGGGTCTACTATTTTGGCTATGTGGCCGACGCGCTGAAGCTGCATTGGAAGGGCGTCCCGCATGGCGGAGAGCTGGTCTACGTCTGGGGGCTACACGGACTGGCCAACGATCCCAACACCGCGCGGATTGCCGCTGCCGCGTCGGACACGGACAGGCAAGTCATCGCCATGATGCAGAGCTATTGGACCAACTTCGCCAAGACGGGCGATCCCAATGGCGCCGGGCTGCCGCAGTGGCCGCTTACCAAATCCGGCGCGCCGCAAACCCTGGTGATCGACGATGAGACGAAGCCGGTGGCCGGCTATCGCGCCAGCCAGCTCGCCGTCATCTATGCGGGATGGGCGCGGCGCACCATGCTCGCGCCGCCTTAAAGTGCACGCAGATCTATCCACCAACTCCTTTACCGACCGACAATATCTGGTAGCCTCGCGGCTACTGAGCCCCATATACCGCGGGGTTGTTTTCATGGAGAGGCCATACCCCCCACCCCCCGTTCTCACCCCTCGGAGACGGGAATCTGGCGGTGAAGCACCATCTGCGGGTTGCCCCCTGCAAAAACAAAAAGCGGCCACGAGGACCGCACCGCTAAACCCACAGCTCTCAGGAATGATTGATTCATACAAAACCAGCGTCTCGCTGTCAAGACAAAATGCGGGCTATCGGTAGCAGACATTTCAGTTGAGCGCGTCGACCGGCAAAACAAAAAAGCTCCATAAGGACCGCACCGCTCAACCGGCAACTCTTAGGAATGATCGAATCGTACAAAACCAGCGTCACGGGTAGTGGCCGTTTTAGGCCACCCAGGCTCCAAACCGGCCACTTTGTCTAGCGCACCGCTTCCTTTGTGCCAAAGCCGCTCTTGCCGCACTTGAGACACCGACCAAATTCGAAGCCCTTATTTGTGCATGTTGTTGTTGAACCTTGATCACACCCTACGGAGCCACATGAGGTGCAGCGGTATAGGGGGCTGTTGCATGTAGTCCCGCGCTTGTTCTTACCCGGACATGTTCTGGCCATCAGGCGCCCCCTGGATTTACCGTGACCGGCCCACCCTACGACCTTGCGGCTCCTCGGCCAGGTGTCGAACCCGAGTCTGTCGGCTGTAAGGCAATTATCGGCTTGGCCGAACGAAGGCTTCCGTGACCAACAAGCTGGCGCGGCACTTTCCCTGCCACGTTCTTTTTGGCCGCCGTAGCGGCTCTAGGGCTTGATAGCGTAAGATTGGAGGATGTCTGACGGGGTAGTCCGCCACTTCTGGAAACAGAACAAAGCCGCCATCCAAATCACAATCTTTTTGGGTGCGGTGGCGCTCGCAGTCGTGATTCCGTTTATCCAAGCCCCGCTATGTTCCGTAACCGAGCAGGACAGCGCTACATCCGCCTATCAAGTCACCGAAGATCGCAAGAGTAGCAAAGAGAGCGACGCCAATTCCATATATCCAACTATTACGAAATTCACGTTCGGCCCAAGCCTCGAAAGCCGAATAGGCGAAATAGAACGCAGCCAGACCACTTACTATGCGCCCAAGCAGAAAGTAGATTGGGGGCGAAAATTCTGGTGCGATATCAACGCTGGCGACTACTTCCTTGTGCTTTTTACGCTTGCCTTGGCCGTCTCCACTTTCTATCTCTGGCGCGAAACCGAACGGCTTGCGAAGGGCGCGGACGAACAAACCAAAAGGATGATTGAACAGATTGAATTTGGTCGTGCCGCAAGTTACGCCGCCACAAAATCGGCCGAGGTCGCGGATACGAGCATGAAAAACGCTCAGCGGGCGTTCTTCATCATCAAAGAGCTAACGTTCGGCTCTGCCGTCAATTCGAGATCTGATACTGAGTCCGGTGATTTCCTCCTTATTGTTACAACCATGGAAAACGTTGGCATCACGCCTGCCAGAGATACGATGGCGCTGGCCGACAAGATTGAAACCCTTCCCGGAGTCGCGCCAGAATTTGATCCCTCCGCTCTCAGCGCCACGCCTGGCACCACGGTGGGACCACGCGGCGTTATAAAGCCAAACTGGGTAATGATTCATAAAGATGCGGTTTGGCGTAGCCACAGGGGTCAGAGTGATTTATACGGGATAATTCGAGTGGAGTATCGAGACGTGTTTGTTGATACTAGACGCGTTTTTCAACATTGCTTCAAAATTCAATTTCGAGTTGATCCTGATCGCTTCTTCTCCGATGCGACTGCCAGAGACGGGATGGTCTTTGTGCCAACCTATGTCCCCCTTTCCGTTAGCAACTAGAGAAACTAGGAATGGCGATCCGGGGCTGTGCAAGAATCAAAGGCGCGCTCACCTAGCGCCCCCATCCCGCAAAATCCCGCCTATTCCCGGATAGTCCCGCCTGTTCCCGCGAGAGACCGTCAATTCGGCCGCTTGGAGCCAAAACCGGCCACTACCGTACGCAGTCAAGCGAAAAGCTGCTGCCGATAGCAGACGATTTTAGTCGAGCGCGTAGACCAGCGCTTTCAGGTACGACGTTTCCGACAGCATGGGATGCACCGGATGATCGGGACCGGCGCCCGCCTGGCGGATCAGCGAGGCGCGGCGGCCGGCGCGCGCGATGCCGATGGCCGATTCCTGCGCGAAGCGTTCCGCCGGCATGTTGTGCGAACAGGAGGCGAGAAGCAGATAGCCGCCTGGGCCCGTCACAGAAGCGGCGAGCCGCGCCAGCTTGCGATAGGCGCGCGCGCCGACCTCCAGATCTTTGCGCGATTTCACGAAGGGCGGCGGATCGGCGATGACGATGTCGAAGGATTCGCTCGCGGCCGCCAACCGTTCCAACTCGGCGAACACTTCGGCTTTGACGAATTTGCAGCGCTTGGCCACACCGTTTGCGGCGGCTGACTCCTCCGCGTTGGCAAGGGCCGGTTGCGAGGAATCGATGCCGATCGCTTCCTTGGCGCCGGCCAGCGCGGCCTGGATGGCGAAGCCGCCGCCATAGCAATAGCAGTCGAGCACCGTTCGGTCCTTGGCCAGCTTGGCCATGAAGGCGCGGTTGTCGCGCTGGTCGTAGTACCAGCCGGTCTTCTGGCCGGAGGCGAGATCGGCGAAATAGCGGGCGCCGTTCTCCTCCACCGCGATGCGCGATGGCATTTCGCCGCGCGCCACGCGCACGTAGGTTTCGAGCCCCTCCATCGCGCGGGCCGGCACGTCGTTGCGCAGGATGACGCAAGCGGGCGAGGCCACTTCGTCGAGCGCGGCCAGCATCGGCAGGGTCAGCGCTTCCATCCCAGCGGTGGTGACCTGCGCCACGAAGGTGTCGCCGAACCGGTCGATGGTCAGGCCCGGCAGTCCGTCACCCTCGGCATGGATCAGCCGATAGAAGGGCTGCTCGAACAGATGCGCCCGGCGGGCCAGCGCGCGCGCCAGATGCGAGGCGAAGAAGGCGTCGCCGATCTCGGCATCGCGCACCGGGTCGAGCAGACGGATTGCGATCAGGCTTTGAGGGTTGAAATAGCCCGTGCCGAAAGCGGCGCGATCATCGGCCTCGACGGTGACCAGCGTGCCCGGCGCCAGCGCCTTGGTGGCCTGCCCCATGACGATCTCGTTGGAGAAGATCCAGGGCGCGCCGGCCCGCGCACGGCGGCCTTCGCGCGGCTTCAGCCGAATGGTGGGGCGGGTGGACATGCTTCTCTCTTGAAGATGGCAACGCGTAAGGCGTTAGCATGGCGGCGCGAGCGCACGAAGGGGCTTCGACCATGGCGCAGAATCCGGCGGCGAAATTCGCCCAAATGCGGGGCAAGACACCGGAAGAGGCCAAATTCTTCTGGACCGGCGGGCCGGTGATGGCGGCGGAACGCACCTGGTTCCAGTCGCAATTCTCCGGCGTCACCGCCTTCGAGACCGATGAGGGCATCGTGCTGGTCGACACCGGCACCAGGCAGTTCGCGCCCATGCTGGCCGCCATGCTGCGGCAGAAGACGCATGCGCCGATCCACACCGCCATCTACACCCACGGCCATATCGATCATGCCTATGGGCTGGAAGCCTTCCTGCTGCCGGGCCAGAGACGCCCGCGCGTTATCGGCCATCGCGCCATGCCGGAGCGCTTCGCCCGCTACCAGGCGACGGCGCGCCACAACGCGGCGCTAAACGCTCGACAGTTCGGCGGCACGGTGGAAGCGCAGGGCCACGACGCCTATGCCAGCTTCGGCGAACCGCCGATTCCGCCGGACACCCTCTATGACGACCGCCTGCGCATCACCGTTGGCGGCGTCGTGTTCGAACTGCATCACTGCAAGGGCGAGACGGACGACCACACCTGGGTGTGGTGCCCCGAGCGAGGCGTGCTGTGTCCCGGCGATCTCTTCATCTGGGCGGTGCCCAACGACGGCAATCCGCAGAAGGTGCAGCGCTATCCGTGGGAACGCGCCAAGGGCCTGCGCGAGATGGCGGCGCTGGCGCCTTACGCGCTGTGCCCCGGCCATGGCGGGCCGGTGGTCGGCGAGGCGGACAAGATTGTCGGCATGCTGACGGAGACAGCGGAATTCCTCGAGACCATCGTCTCGCGCACCCTGGCGGCGATGGAGGCGGGCTCGCCGCCGCACACCGACATCGTCACCGGCGTGGAGTTGCCGAAGTCCGATTCGCCTTGGCTGCAGCCGGTCTATGACGATACGGAATTCATCGTGCGCAATGTCATCCGCCACTATGGCGGCTGGTGGAGCGGGCGGCCGAGCGAATTGAAGCCGGCGCCGCGGGCCAGCCTTGCCGGCGAGATTTCCGCGTTGTGCGGCGGTGCATCTGCGTTGGCGGCGCGCGCCGAGGCAATTGCCGACGGCGGCGACTTCCGGCTCGCCTGCCATCTCGCCGATTTCGCCCTGGAGGCGGCGTCCCCCGATACGGAGATTCAAGCCAAGGTCGCTGCCGTCTACGAGAAGCGCGCCGCACAGGAGAAGAGCCTGATGGCGATCAACATCTTCAACTCGGCCGCCGCCTATGCCCGCGCGGGAAAGCCCTACGCCTGAGAGGAATCAGCGGATGGAATTGGAGATCTGATCGATGGTCGGCGCCTTGGCGCGCGCCACCAGATAGGCGTAGAGGGGATCGATCTCCCAATCCTTCAGGATATGAAAACGCTTTCGGGCGAGCGGCCCCATGGTCGGCAGCCAGTATCCGCGCGCGCCGATGCCCTTGCGCATGAGATCGAAGAACTGCTCACGGCTGTAGCGCGACGTGACGTTCAGATCGGGAGCGCTGCCGTCGGCGGAGCCGATGAGCTCCGTGGCATGGCAGGAGCCGCAGGCCATCATGGCGATGTAGCGGCCGCCGTCGTAATGGGGGCCGAGATCGATGGCCGGCATCTGCACCAGCACAAGGGGGGCCACGGGCTCGAGCGTGCCGCGCACGATCTCCCGCCGCGCCGCCGCGCCGAAGCTCGGCGGCGGAGTCTCGACTCCCGCGGGCGGGCGCGACCGGAGGTAGCCCAGGATGGCAGCGATGTCGTCGTCATGGACATAGACGAAGGCGGGCGAGGGCATCGCCCACAAACTGCTGGCGTCGGGGCGCAAGCCGCGGCGGATGGCACGATCGAAGTCCTCGTCGGTGTAGCTGGCGGTGAGCGCACGGAGATTACTGGCGAAGACGGGAAAGGCCGGATCGCCGAGCAACAATTTTCCGGTCAGATTTGCACCGTGACAATCGGCACAGCCGTCGATCACCGCCAGCCGCGCGCCGCGCGCAAGCGCGTCCGGCGTGGAATCGGCCCGCACCAGGCTGCGCGGTAAGGTGTATCGGCGGTCGATGACCGCTTCCGAGGCGAGCCAGACATAGGCGGGGATGGCGAGGTAAACCGCGACCAGCGCCGCCAGCGCGAGCCCGATCCATCGCAACCAGCGAATCCCGTCCCTGTCCATGCGGCCAGCCTAGGCGCGGCGCGGACAACGCACAACGACGGCGCACTTGCCTGGCGCGGGCAGGATATGCGAGCCATCGAAACCGTCGGGCGGTGCGATCCAGGGCACGGACGGCAGCGTAAAAAATTCGCAATGTCAGAGGAAGACGAATGAGCACGCAGGTTTCATGGCCGCGCAAAACGCGCGAGATGCACAGCCATCATTTCGATTCGACGGTGTGGAACGATTTCCGCTTCCGCGACGGCGACATCGTGATCGCGACCTACGCCAAATCCGGCACCACCTGGACGCAGCAGATCGTAGCCCAGCTGCTCTTCGCCGGCGCCGAGGACCTGCCCGTCGCCGAGATGTCGCCCTGGCTCGACCTGCGCGTGCCGCCGAGGGAGATCAAGCTCGCCGCGCTCGAGCAGCAGACGCACCGCCGCTTCATCAAGACGCATCTGCCGGTCGACGCGCTGGTGCTCGCGCCGAAGGCCAAATACCTCTATATCGGCCGCGATGGGCGCGACGTGCTGTGGAGCCTCTATAACCACCACGCCACGGCCAACGACACCTGGTATGCGCTGCTCAACGACACGCCCGGCCTTGTCGGCGAGCCGATCGAGCGTATGCATCTCGACATCGTGCCGTACTTCCGGCGCTGGCTGGCGCGCGACGGCTATCCCTTCTGGTCGCTGTGGGAGAATGTCAGAAGCTGGTGGGCGATCCGCGACCTGCCAAATGTGGAGCTGGTCCATTTTGCGCGGCTGAAAGCCGATCTCGAAGGCGAGATGCGGCGCATCGCGCGCTTCCTCGAGATCGAAATTCCCGCGGCTGCCTGGCCGAAGATTCTCGAGCATTGCAGCTTCGACTATATGAAATCGCATGCCGACAAGAGTGCGCCGCTGGGCGGTATCCTGTGGGAAGGCGGCGGCGGCACCTTCATCAACAAAGGCGTCAACGGCCGCTGGCGCGAAGTACTGAGCAAGGAAGACATCGCGGCCTACGAAGCGCGCGCGCTTGAGGAGCTGGGGCCCGAATGCGCGCGCTGGCTGGCGACGGGGGAACTGCCGGCCTGACTATCCGCCGGGTCCGCGGATCCATTGCGACAGCAGCCACTTCTCGCCGGAAGTGGGCGGGAGGCCCGCATGCAAGGTGCGCCGGTCCGGCGCGCCGGAGGGATCGACATTCATGAAGAACAGCGCGCCGCCCTTGGGGCAGCGGTGGCGCCGGCCGAGCAGCGGAAATTCCGTCTCCGCACCCTCGAACGCGTCGTTCAGATAGACGAGGAATGTGGCGACGCGCTGGCCCTTGGCGGCGATCTCAGTGGCCAGACCGGGCAGTGCCGGATCGAGAAAATCGAAATGGCGGAAGAATTCCTGCCCGACGGAATAGTGCAGCACGCCGGTGTTCTCCAGCACCCGCGCCGCGTATCCGGTCGCCGCCGCGATGCGCGCGCGGGTGAGCAGCATCACGAGATCGGTCGAGAGGAAATCGAATTCGAAGGCGCTGTTGGTGCGCGCCTGCGCGATCTCGCCTTTGCCAGTGGCGCGATCGAAGACGCGGGCGCGCGCGATGCCGGGACGCGAGCGTTCGACAATCCAGTCGCAGATGTCCGGCGCCAGGAAGGCATCGAAGGTGGCGATGGTGGGCGATTGAGAGAGGACGGACCTTGGCGCCGGCTCCAGCCACCGGCCAAGATCGATGCCGCGGCGCAGCCGTCCCCAGATATCGGGGGGCGGAGCGCTTTCGGCTTCTCGCCTCAATTCCGCATCGCAGGAGAGCAGCGCCAGTTGCTGCCGCGCCGGATGCCAGCCGCCTTCCGCCGCCTGCTGCAGATACTTCAGCGCCGTCGCCCAATCCTCGGCGGTCGCGGCGCCGGCGCCGATGAGATTGGCGGCAACCGCCGCCGCTTCGGCGTGGCCTTGCTGCGCGGCCCCGGCAATCAGGGCGGCACCTTCCTGCTGGGAGCTGTCCTTGCCGGCGAGCAACTCCTTGCCGAGTGCGACCTGCGCGTCGAGACCGCCGTCTTGCGCGGTGCGGCGCAACTCGGCGATGGCGAGATCGGGCGGCGTCGCGGCGTGAGACATGGTGGAAGGATATACCAACCGGGCGGCGAACCAAGTGGCGGCCTCGGACATGCCGCCAGCGGGCCGGAGCCCGCGGTTTTTGGGAGGTGACGATTTGGGCCGGCCGATGTAAGGTCGCGGCTCGGTCGGCCCTAGCTTTGGGGACATCCACCTGTCAGGCGCTCGGAAACCTGCAACTCGATCGCGCATCGCCCGGCTGCGAAGCTGGCGCTCGATTGTCCTGTGCTTGGCGCTCGCCGCCTTTTCGCTGCAAGGCTACATTACCCAGACGCACATTCACCTGATGAATGCCGCGCAGGCGGACGCAGCCTCGCAAGGCGGTGCCAAGATTGCGGCGAAAGACGCAAAGGCCGATCCGCGCACGGCGCCGCGCGACCGCTATCCCTCGAATCAAGATCCCGCCAATTGCCCGCTGTGCCAGGAGATCATGCACGCCGGGCACTACGTGGCGCCGAGCGCGGTGGCGTTTTTCCTGCCGCCGCAATCGCTCAGCGTCGTTCCGCTTCTGACCACGGCTTCGGCTCCCCACGAGCCCGCCGGATATAGCTGGCAGAGCCGCGCTCCTCCGCGCCTGTAACTCCCGATTTTCCGTCCGCATCGTCCGCGCGTGAGCACGCGCGCGGGTGGTGCATCCCATGACCACTTGGAGTCAGCTCCATGACATCGAGATTTGCACGCGCCGCATGGCTTGCGGCCGCCGCTGCCGCCTGTCCGGCAGTGCCGGCTGCGGCCGACCAAGCCTCCGACCTTGCGGCCATCCACAAGCAGCTGGACTCAATTCGGCACGACTACGAAAGCAAAATCAAAAGCCTCGAGCTGCGCCTGGCCAGGGCCGAACGCGTGGCCAAGGCGGCACAGACCGCGGCGCAAGCGACGAACCGCGCCGCCTCGAAGTCACCGGCGCCCGTCGAAACGGCGCAGGCGTCGGCCGAGGCAGCGCCGCAGGAGATTGCCGAGGCGACGCCAGCGCCCGAGCCGCCGCCGCCCGCCGCGCCGCCCGCTTCCAACAACGCCTTCAATCCGGGCATCGCGGCGGTGCTGAACGGCTTCTACGCCGCGGCCTCGCGCGACACGGCGGACGCACGGATTCGCGGCTTCGCCGTCGGCAACGAAGCGGGCTTGCCGCCGCGCGGCTTCTCGCTCGGCGAGTCGGAGATTTCCTTCGCGGCGAACATCGATCCGGAACTGGCCGGCTTTCTCGATATCTCGTTCGACGATGAGAACAATCCGAACGTGGAGGAAGCCTACATCACCACCAAGGATCTGCCCGGGGGCCTGACCGTCAAAGCGGGCCGCTTCCTTTCCGGCATCGGCTATATCAACGAGCGTCACGCGCATGACTGGTCGTTCTCCGACGCACCGCTGCCCTATCGCGCCTTTCTGAACTCGCAATATGGCGACGACGGGCTGCAGGTCAGGTGGCTGGCGCCGACCGACATCTTCCTCGAGTTCGGGGCGGAGCTGTTCCGCGGCGATGCCTATCCGGCGTCGGGCGCGGCCCATGCCGGCGTCGGCACCGCCACCGCCTTCGTCCATACCGGCGACGACATCAACGAGAGCAGTTCGTGGCTGGCGGCGTTGTCCTACCTGCACACGCGGGCGGAGAACCGCGAGACCGAGAACACGCTGTTCACCGGCACGGACACGTTCACCGGCAATGACGATCTTGGAATCCTGAGCCTGGTCTACAAATGGGCGCCGGGTGGCAATCCCACGGTGCACAACCTGGTGCTGGCGGGCGAGGGCTTCCTGGGCCGCGAGAAGGGCCTGTTCGACGCCGTTCCCGTGTCGCAGAGGCGTAGCGGCTTCTATGTCCAGGGCGTCTACCAATTCATGCCGCAATGGAGCGTAGGCCTGCGCTACGCGCAGGTGAACGCCTCCGGCGTCGGCCCCCTGCTCACGGGCACCGCGCTCGACGATTTCGGCCACACGCCGCGCGCCGAGACCGCGCTGCTCGAATACGACACCAGCGAATTCGGCCGCCTTCGCCTGCAATACACCCACGATCAATCCGATCTGAAGGCGAACGACGAGCTCTTGCTGCAATACACCGTGATCTACGGGCCGCACGGCGCCCACCGCTATTGAAGGAGACCCATCATGCGTAAACTCATGCTCGGCGCCGCACTTCTGTCCGCGCTCGCCGCCACGCCCGCCTATGCCAATCTCAGCGTCTTCGCCTGTGAGCCGGAATGGGGCGCGCTGGCGAAAGAGATCGGCGGCGACAAGGTTTCGATCTACACCGCCACCACCGGCGCGCAGGACCCGCACCAGATCCAGGCGCGCCCCAGCCTGATCGCCAAAGCCCGCAGCGCCGACATCACGGTGTGCACCGGCGCGGAACTGGAGATCGGCTGGCTGCCGATGATCGTCCAGCAGGCCGACAACGCGAAGATCCAGCCCGGCCAGCCGGGCCAGTTCGAGGCCACCCGCTTCGTGCGCCTGCTCGAGCAGCCCACCAGCCTCGACCGCGCGCAGGGCGACATCCACGCCGCAGGCAATCCGCACATCCAGACCGATCCGCGCATGATGCTGCCTGTGGCCAAGGCGCTGGCGGCGCGGTTTGCGCAGCTCGATCCGGCCAACGCCCAGGCCTATGCCGCCCACGCTGCCGATTTCGAGAAGCGCTGGAATGCAGCCGTCGCGAAATGGACGGCGGAAGCGGCCCCCCTGAAAGGCATCGACATTGCGGTCCAGCATCATGCCTGGATCTACATGGAGATTTGGCTCGGCCTGCATGAGGTCGTGCCGCTGGAGCCCAAGCCCGGCGTGCCGCCGTCCAGCGGCTACCTCGCGCAGGTGCTGCAGAAGCTGCAGCAGCAGCCGGCGAAATTCGTCATCCGCGCCGCTTACGAGGACGACCGGCCGTCCGAATTCATCGCCGAGAAAGCCGGCATTCCCGCCGTCGTCATGCCCTTCACGGTGGGCGGCACCGACGAGGCGAAGGACCTCTTCGCCCTTTACGACGACACCATCCATCGCCTGCTGGGAGGCTTGAAGAAATGACACTGGGAAACATCGAACTCGGGATCCTGATGCCGGCCTTTCTCGCCGGCCTGCTTGTGCTGGCGACGCACGTGCCACTCGGCCAGCAGGTGCTCAATCGCGGCATCGTGTTCATCGATCTGGCCATCGCCCAGGTGGCGGGCCTGGGCGTCACGGTGGCCGATGCGCTCGGCTTCGAGCCGCAGGGTTGGCGAGTGCAGGCCGCAGCTGTCGCCGCCGCGCTGCTCGGCGCCGTCCTCCTCACCTGGACGGAGAAGAAATGGCCCGAGGTGCAGGAGGCGCTGATCGGCGTGCTGTTCGTGCTGGCCGCTTGCGTCGAACTTCTGATCCTGGCGAACAATCCGCATGGCGGCGAGCACCTGAAGGATCTTCTGGTCGGACAGATCCTGTGGGTCTCGCCCAAGAGTCTCATCCCCGTCGCGGTTCTCTATGGCGTCCTGCTGGCCTTGTGGTTCGGGCTGCGCGCGCGGCTCGGCCAGATCGGTTTCTACATCCTGTTCGCGCTGGTGGTGACGCAATCGGTCCAGTTGGTCGGCGTCTATCTGGTGTTCGCCAGTTTGATCATTCCGGCGCTGGCTGCCCGGCGCTTTCGCGAAGGCGCGCAGCTGTGGATCGGCTACGCCACGGGACTGGCAGGCTATGTGCTGGGGCTGATCGCCTCGGCCGTCTACGACGCGCCAACCGGCGCGGTGATCGTGGTGGCGCTTCTTCTCGTCTTCCTGGTCGCCGTGGCCGCCTCCCAGCTGAGCCCACGATTGGCGAGACGGCAAGAATAGCTAGTTGCCGATGGCGTAGAGCCTGGCGTTGTTGATCGAGTAGATGGTGCCGTCCGGCCCGACCAGCGAGGGCGTGTAGGCTTCGCCCGTCGGCTGGTTCAGGTTGAGCGACTGCGACAGCGCGCCCGTGGTCAAGTCCCAGCGGTACACGTGGCCGTCCTCGCTGCCGGCGATCACCGAACTGGTCGCCGGATCGACCACCGCGGAGTTGATGCACCACTCGTACACCACACCCTGCGGCTCGCCCGGCACATGGGTCGGCCCCACGATGGTCATCACCTCGTTCATCACCTTGACCGAGGGGATGATCGGATCGTTCTCCTTGGCGTTGGGATCGAGGATGGCGATCTTGTTGTGCCCATCGCCGCCGCCGATGCCGTAATAGTTGTTGTATTTGCTCATCAGCAGATAGGTGGAACTGCCGGTGTAGGACGGCACCGCGCTCGCCGGCACCACCGACACCGTGTCGTCCCAGCCGAAGGAGCCGGGCGTTTTCACCTTGTCGAGCTTGGCGTCGAAATGCAGCAGCCAGCCGCGGTCGTTGTGGCTGGAGAAATCGTATTCGACGACGCCGTAATAGACATCGCCGTCCGGCCCCACGGTGGGCGAGGCGGACGAATCGTCGAACACGATGGCCGGCGTCATGGAATGGGGATCGATCAGCCGGGCGCGGTATTTGGGCTGCAAGGTCTTGCTGTCGAGGCCGACGAGATAACCCTGCCCGCCGTCGCTGACCGCGACATAGACGGTTTTTCCGTCGAGGGAGACGGCGGGAGCGCAGTTCTGCGCGATTTCCGTCATGCTCTGGTCGCTCGCCGCATCGCCGGCCGCGATCCACACGCCCTGGCCCCGGTGGTCGACGCGCGCGATCCCGCTCTTGAGACCGAGCGGCGTGGAGCCGGTGACCAGGAAGCCGAAATAGATGTTGCCCTTGTCGTCGGCGGTGATCGGCGTGCTGACCATCACGCGGGTATCGTAGATGTTGCGGTCTGCCATGTAGTTGGCATGGCCGTAGAACACCACGCGGCCCTCGGCGCCGCTGGCCGCATCGGGGTCGTCGCGGTAGTCGACAGTGCCGCCGGGCCCGGCGAAATAGAGCCGGTTCTGTGGCGTCAGATGCGCCGGGAAGCTCGGGATCCAATCGTGCGGCGGCAGGACATATTTGCTGTCCTTCTGCCAGAGGAGCGCGCCGCTGGCGCCGTCATGCGCCTCGATGCGGAAGCTGCCGGCAAAGGTCGTCTTCACCGGCACCAGCACCGTGTTCGCCGCCGTGATCATCGGCGAGCCATAGTGGATGCCGAGGAAGCCCGGCGGATGCAGGTCGACGGGAAGCGTCCAATGCAGATGGGCCATCGCTTGAGAAGGAGCCGGCGCGTTGGCCTCGTGCTGGGCATCGCCGCCATAGCCGTGCCACGCCGGCGCCGCCTCGGCCTGGCCTGCGAGACTGACCGACACGAACGCAACCACAACGGACAAACGGACTCTCATACTCCACCCCTTCGGACGATTGCCTCACTCTCGCCCGAGGCCCGCGCTCCGGCAAGGGCTCGCCGACGGAGGTTCGCAAAGGTGTGACATTCCGCTAGGCTGCCCGCATCGGGGGAACCGGGGAGGCGCGGGTGGACAAGGACAGACTGGAGCGGTTGCGCCGAAAATACGCCGGCGCCTCCGCCGACGAGACCCATGATCCCGCCAAACGGGAACTCCTGCAGGCGCTGTTCGACGGTCCCGGGAAGCGTCACCTGCCCTATAGCGGCGTGCCGACGTTTCTTGATCTCCCCTTGAAGGAAGGTTTTGCCGATCTCGATATCGCCGTCATCGGCGTGCCGATGGATCTGGGCGTCACCAACCGACCGGGCGCCCGGTTCGGCCCACGGGCGCTGCGGACCATCGAGCGCGTCGGCCCCTACAATCATGGGCTCAACCTGGCGCCGATCGTGAGCCGCCGCATCGCCGATGTCGGCGACGTGCCGTTCCGCTCCCGCTTCGATCTCGTTTCTTCGCTCGAGGATATCGAAACCTATTTCACCGACGTGGCGCGCGCCGGCGTACGGCCACTGGCGGTGGGCGGCGATCATTCGGTCACCTATCCGATCCTCAAGGCGCTGGGAAAGGATCGACCGGTCGGCCTGATCCATTTCGATGCGCATTGCGACACCGGCGGCGAGTTCGAAGGATCGAAATTCCATCACGGCGGCCCCTTCCGCCTCGCGGTGCTCGACGGCGTGCTCGATCCCGAGCGCACGATCCAGATCGGCATCCGCGGCCCCGCCGAGCTGATGTGGGAATTCTCCTACGATTCCGGAATGACGGTGGTCCACATCGAGGACGTCGTGCGGCACGGCGTGGAGTGGGTGTCACGAAAGGCGCGGGCAGTGGTGGGCGGCGGCCCGGTCTACGTCTCCTTCGACGTCGACGGGCTCGATCCCGCCTTTGCGCCCGGCACCGGAACGCCGGAGATCGGCGGGCTCTATCCCCGCGAGGCCCAGGAGATGCTGCGCTCGCTCGCCGGTCTCGATATCATCGGCGGCGATGTGGTCGAGGTGGCGCCGCAGTATGACGCCACGACCAACACCGCGCAGGTCGGCGCACAGATGCTGTTCGAGATTCTCTCGCTGCTGGCGTCCACACCCCGCTGATGCCGCTTGGAATTCCGGAAAAGACTGGTGCCGCCTGGGTGACTCGAACACCCGACCCACGCATTACGAATGCGTTGCTCTACCGGCTGAGCTAAGGCGGCCTGCCAAGCGGATCAATTACTTAAGCGTGGGGTGAATAGCAAGCCGAACCCCGTCGGTGGCCGGGACTTCGCCTGCTGCTCGCTCGCGCCGCGCCTTCCGTCAAAGACCGGTGCAGAACCATCCTGGCGGCAGTTTGGAGGGCGCCGACGATGAGGTCTAGGTCGGCTTTCCTTCGCTGTTGGCCCAGGCCGCCATCAAGGTGTTCGACGGCAGCGTCTTGTCGCGGAGCTTGCGCGCCGTTTCGATCCCCGCGACGGGAAGGCCCGCCGCATCCAGCTTGCCGATCTGCACGAGCACCGAGGCCTGATCCCAATAGATGTGTTCGTTGTAGATCTTGTCTCCTTCGAAGCTGACGATCGCGATCAGCGGAATCTCGACGTAGCGCCCGGTGGGAGCGATGCCCGGCAGCATCCAGTCTATCTCCCGCGTATGCGTGAAGCAGAAGAGCATCTCGTCCACCACCCGGTCCGTGCCGACGGTCCGGGAGATGGGGATCAATTTCGTGTCTTCCGGATTGGAATTGACGAAATGATGCGTGTAGAAGCGCTTCAGCTGGTCGTGGCCCACGCCACCCGTCATCGTCGGGATGTGATTGACATAGGGTTCCGGCACCATGGTCTTCATGGTGGCGTCCACGTCGCGGGTGGCGAATTCGTGGGCGCAATGCGCATCCCACAAAGCGCTGAGATCGAGAGTTCGTTTTTCCGTCGCCATTGTTCGCCCGCTGTCGAAGCCTGTAAGCTGTACCTTAACGGGGAACCTTTCCCCAGGCCATGGCGGTGTTGTCCGCTGCGCGAGAAAGAACAATGCTCACGATCCTGATCACGGGCTCAAACCGCGGCATCGGACTGGACTTGGCGCGGCAATATGCGGCGTCGGGCGACACGGTTTTCGCTTCTTGCCGCGCGCCGGACTCCGCCGACGCCCTCAACCGGCTGGCAAGCCAGTCCAACGGGCGTGTGATCGTGCAAGCGTTGGATGTGACCGACGGGGCTTCGATCGCGGATGCTGCCAAGGCGGTCGGCGACCGGCCCATCGATATCCTGATCAACAATGCCGGCATCATGGGCGGAGAGGATCAGAGCCTGGAAGGCGTCGACAGCGACGATTGGATCGACGCGTTCAAGGTCATGGCGATCGGCCCATTGCGCGTGGTGCGGGCTTTTCTCGACAATCTCCAAAAGGCGAAGAACCCCAAGGTCGCGATCGTGACCAGCCAGATGGGAGCCACCACCTGGCCGATGGGCGGCTCCTACAGCTACGCCAGCGCCAAAGCCGCGGTGAACAGGGTGGGAATCGCGCTGGCCCTGGATCTCAAGGATCAGGTCATCGTGAGCCTCATTCACCCCGGCTGGGTCAGGACCGATATGGGC
>DATCOJ010000143.1:0-4476 GCA_036564785.1 Rhizomicrobium sp.
GGCGCGGTTCTTTGACCGAACCGATTCAGTCAGGCGTCGGCAAGAGTCGCCAGAGCGGCAGGGTCCGCCATCACGGCACCAGCATGAATACGGTGCCACTGTCGAACTCCCCGCCGGCGCCAGTCGTGCCCAACAGGTCGCCGGATGAATTGAGGATCAGCGTATCGAACGGCTCGTTGCCATCGGTGCAATTGGCTTGCTCGCAGAAACTGTACAGCACCCTGTAAACTCCACTCGAGATCTCGAAAATTGTTCCGCCGTTCCCGAATTCTCCACCGCTGGTCGCTGTACCGAACAGATTGCCGCTCGCATCGATGATGAGGCCTCCTTCGGGCGCCCCGCCGTCCGTACAATTGCTCCCCTCGCTGCAAAATGAATGGAGCACAGTTTCCTGGGAAGCCGTGCCATTGGGGACCACTTCGAACACGACGCCCGAACCTCCGCCGCCCAAATTCGTCGTGCCGAAGAGATTGCCGTCGGCGTCCTGCGCGAGAGGACCGATGGGATCGCTTCCGTCCGCGCAATGCGCCAATGAGCAGAATTTGTAGAGGGTTGTGTCGATGAAGTCCCTCCCCTTTGGCGACAGCTCGAACACAACGCCGGCGTTTCCCAAGCCACCTCCGCCTGTCGTTCCAAGCAGGTCTCCGCTCGAGTCCACAATTGCGCCGCGCGGACCTCCTCCATCGCTGCATTGCGATTGCGTGCAAAAATAGTAGAGAATCCTTTCCCGGCGCTTGGTTCGCCCTTGAACGAAAGTCAGTTCAAACGCAACGCCGCCCGAGCCGCCATGGACCGTTGTTCCGTAGAGCGGCGACGTTCCATCGTAGGGCGCACCCGCCTGCTGTCCTGCATAGGTCAATGCGCCGTCGGGCTCGGTTCCATCGAGGCAATACGGCTGCGCGCAGAAATCGTAGAGCGTCACCAGCCGGTACCTCGTTCGGTCTGAGTTGGGTATGAGTTCAACCGCCTTGCCGCCCTGGTGCAAGCCGCCGGCTTGAATCAATCCATACAGATTGCCGGCAGTATCGACGATCAAATTGCTCACCGGATAGGCGCCGTCAGCACAGCTCGAACGCGAGCAAAAGCTATGAAGAGTTCTTTGATGGTATCCCCCGCCGCGCGGGGTCAGGCGGAAGATAACTCCCTGCTTGGCATCCCCGCCAAAGAGCGTGTTGCCATAGAGCGCGCCGGACGGGTCTTCTACGAGGCCGGCGATAGGGCGGTTGCCGTCGGTGCAATTCGGTTTGCTGCAAAACGAGTATAGAGTTTGGAGCGTTGCTGCCGTGGCTGCGCCGCCCGATAGCGTCGCGGCAGCGACGATCCCCAAAACTCCGCTGCCTATCGTTCGCAAAGCAGAGCCGCGTTGAAGAACGTTCAGCAACATTCCCGCCAACCGCCAAAACGAAAGACGGCCTACATTAGCGCATTGGATCGGAAGGGGCCAATGCGAACGCCGATATCCGGGCCAGCCCAAGCACGGCGCCAAATCGGCACTCTAAACGCGCTCGCTCAGTTCACCGCGTGCTGCAGGGCACGGCCGCGCGAGATCTCGTCCAGCTGCTCGAGGATCTTCATCATCATCAGATGCCCGAACTGCGCGTTCATGTGGACATTGTGCTCCTTGTCGCTGCTGCGCGGCGGCAGGCTGAAGCTGTTCCTGGTCGCCCCCGGCGAGGCGAGCGTCGTGTCGTCCTGCCAGCAGGTCTCGCCGCCGAACTTGCCGCAAAGGCGCAAGACCTGAGCGCGGAATTCCGCGAAGAGCAGCGCCAGGAACTCGGGTTCGAGCAGCCGCGGCGGGCCGTCGCGCAGCGTCTGGTAGAAGCTTTCCGGCGGCAAGGGGCGCGGACAGACCAGCACCGGTTTTTGATGCCGCGTGCGGATCTGCGCGAGATAGTCCATGCAATTGCTGGCGCCGATCCATGTCTCGATGGAGGCGCCAAAGCAGGATTCCGAGAGCAGATTGGCAACCGCGCCCCATTTGCGGTGCGCAAAGGTTCCATAGTCCCGGCAGAATCGCAGCAGCTCGCGGAAATCGAGCGCGAGGCCGTAGAGCACGAAGGCATCGTAGTTGTCGATGACGATGCTCTCCTTGCCGCCGGAGGTGCGCTTCATGAACTTCCGCAGCGTATCGTTTTGCGGCCTCAGCGCGCCGTCCTCGTAGCGGAGGTCCTCGAGACGCCAGCCGATGGCGCCGAAGAAATCGACGGACAGCGCCGGCGAGACCGGCGCTCCCTTGTCCCATGCCTGCTTGAGCGCGCCGAGATGGGAGCTGCCCAGGATGCAGACGGAAAACGGCTTCATCGCGCGAACGCGTCCAGCAGGATCTCCTCGCAGACCGCTTCCTCGTCCGGCTTGAGTCCCTTGCCCTGTTTCAGAGCGCGCCTTTGCGCCTGGCGCTCGGCGGCGGTGCCGGCTTGCGGCCGCTCAGCGGCGGCGCCTTTCGGCGCGGCCGTGCCGTGCTGCTCGAAGAACACACGCATCACCGCCGCCACGCCGCCGGGGTTCACCGAACGCATGTTCGATTCGTAGAAGAAGCCTTTCGACCACGGGCTGGCGACGATCTCGTAGGAGGGGAAGTAGTCGATATTGTCGTAGGTCTCCGCAAGCTCGCCGGCCACGCCGCGCAACACCGATTTCGAGTAGGTCGTGGCCACCAGGACGTGATGGTTCGAGGCCGTCGCGGTGAGCGGCACCGGCGAAACGGTGAGGATGATCTTCAGGTTCGGATTGCGCTCCCGCACGAGATCGTGGAAGCGGATGAAGTCCTTGAGCACATGGCGCGCCCTGAAATTCTTGAACGCATGCAATTCCGGATCGAAGCTGCCGGCGATGGTGCCGGGCGCCGTGGGATAGACGCGGCCCGTCTTTTCGCTCACCCAGGCCTCGGTCAGGCCCAGGGTGAAGATGAACACCGTCATTTCCTGGAACAGCTCACGCACCTTGCGAAGGTGGTATCTGCGGTTGGCGATCGCCTCCTGCAGGGTGGCGAAACCTTGCGGCTCCACATTCGGCCGCAGCGCGTCGTAGATGCGGCCGTCCTTGGTCCAGAAATCCGCCGGGTCGACCGCGCCGGCGAACGCGTCCTCGGCAAGCTGCAGCAGCTGGCGGACGGTGTAGATATTGCCGTAGCGCGCCGAATAGAGGGTGTAGCCGTATTCCTTGCGCTTGGCGTCATCGAGGAACGGCGGCGGCGGCTCCTTGTCGATGATCGAGAACCCGTTGGCCCGCAGGTAGTTGGAGATGTGCTGGGCGAAGCAGCTTCCCGCGGTGGCGATCCTGTCGCTGGCGCCGATGGCGAACTTCTTGCGGTAGAGATCGCTGACCGTCAGCGGATGGCTCTCGGTGACACCGTTGCGCCAGAATTTCCGCGGTTCCAGATTCTCGTAGGGCGACGCCATGACCGGTCTCGATCCTCAGGCTGCAACCTAGACGATGGAGCGCCGCCGCACCACCCGGAAATCGCCACGAAATCCGCAAGCCCCCGCCTACGTCAAACACCATTTCAAGATGGCCTTTTGCGCGTGCAGGCGGTTTTCCGCCTCGTCGAACACCACCGATTGCGGCCCGTCGATCACTTCGTCGGTGACTTCCTGGCCGCGATGCGCCGGCAGGCAGTGCATGAACACGGCATCGGCGCGGGCGCGGCCCATCAGCCGCGCGTTCACCTGGTAGCGCTGCAGCAGATGGTGCCGCCTTGTGGCGTCCTCGTCGCCCATCGACACCCAGGTGTCGGTGACCACCGCGTCGGCCTCCTTCACCGCCCAGTCCGGATCGTCGCCGAAGGAGACCTCGGCGCCCTCGCCTTCCGCCCAGCGGCGCAACGCTTCGTGTACCCCAAGCTCGCGCGGCGAGGCCACGTTCAAGCGGAAGCCGAAGCGCGCAGCGGCATGAATCCACGAGGCCAGCACGTTGTTGCCGTCGCCCAGCCAGGCGATCGTCCGTCCGCTTATGTCCCCCTTCTTCTCCTCGAAGGTCATCACGTCCGCCATCGCCTGGCAGGGATGGGAGCGCCGCGTCAGCCCGTTGATCACCGGCACGCTGGAAGCCGCCGCCAGCTCCTGCACCATTTCGTGGTCGAGCAGCCGGATCATGATGGCGTCGACATAGCGCGACAGCGCGCGCGCGGTATCGGCGATGGTCTCCTCGCGGGCCAGCTGCATGTCGTTGCCCGACATCATCATCGTGCTCCCGCCCAGCTGCCGCATGCCCACGTCGAAAGAGACACGGGTGCGGGTGGATTGCTTGTCGAAGATGAGCGCCAGCATGCGACCCGCGAGCGGGGTGTCGGCATCCATGGCGCCATGCGGCAGGCCCTGGCGGCGCGCTTTGCGCTCGCGCGCCTCGGTCAGCAGTGCGCGCAGGGTCTCCGCATCCCAATCGGCGATGTCGATGAAATGCCGCGGCATGGTCACGACGGAGCAGCTCCCCCCTCCCCTCGCGGGAGGGGGCGAAGGCTACGAGCGTCAGCGAGAAGCC
>DATCOJ010000144.1:0-17701 GCA_036564785.1 Rhizomicrobium sp.
CCCCTTCAGTCATCGGTCGCTTCGCGACCGCTGACAGCTTCCCCCACAAGGGGGGAAGCGGAACGCGATGGTGAAACCTACGCGCCTTCAAATCCCGTCGGCCGAATCGCCGGCCAGCAGCGAGGCGTTGCCGCCGGCCGCCGTGGTGTTCACGGTGTAGGTGCGCTCCAGCGCGAAGCGGAAGAGATAATGCGGGCCGCCCGCCTTGGGACCGGTGCCCGACAGGCCCTCGCCGCCGAACGGCTGCACGCCGACCACGGCGCCGATCTGGTTGCGGTTGACGTAGATGTTGCCCACCTGGACGCGGCGGCGCACGAAATCGGCGGTGGCTTCGATGCGGCTATGGACGCCGAGCGTCAAGCCGTAGCCGGTGGCGTTGATCGCCTCGCAGACCTCGCCCAGCCGGTCCGCCGAGTAACGCACCACGTGCAGGATCGGCCCGAACACTTCGCGTTTGAGTTGGCTTATGGATTGGATGGCGAAGGCGTGCGGCGGGAAGAACACGCCGCTCGCAAGCGACGGATCGACGGGCAGCTTGCGCAGGAGCTTTGCTTCACTGGTCATGCGGTCGGCATGTTCCTGCAGGCCCTTGCGAGCGTCCTCGTCGATCACCGGTCCGATGTCGGTCGACAGGTCGAAGGGATCGCCGAGCTTCAGCTCGTCCATCGCGCCGAGGACGAACTCGAGCATGCGGTCGGCCACGTCATCCTGCAGGAACAGCACGCGCAAGGCCGAGCAACGCTGGCCGGCGCTGTCGAAGGCCGAGGCGTTGACGTCGCGCGCCACTTGCTCGGCCAGCGCCGTGGAATCCACGATCATGCAGTTCATGCCGCCGGTCTCCGCCACGATGGCGGGTAGCGCGCCGTCGCGGGCGGCCAGCGCGCGGTTGAGCACGACGGCCGTCTCGGTCGAGCCGGTGAAGGCGATGCCGGCGAGGCGCGGATCGGCCAGCACGACGCGGCCGATCTTGGAGCCGCGGCCCGGCAGCAGATGCAAGACCTCGCCCGGCACGCCGGCCTGGTGCATCAGGCGGACGGCGGCGGCGGCGATGAGCGGCGTGCGCTCGGCGGGCTTGGCCAGCACGGTGTCGCCGGCGGCCAGTGCACCCGCCACCTGGCCCGAGAAGATCGCCAGCGGGAAATTCCACGGCGCCACGCAGAAGAACGGTCCGCGGCCGTGCAGGCTCAACTCGTTGGTCTCGCCGGTCGGGCCGGGAAGCGCGATGGGACGCTCGAATTTCTCTCGCGCCTGCGCCGCGTAGTAACGTAAGAGGTCGACGGCTTCGCGCAGCTCGCCAAGCGCATTCGGCAAAGTCTTGCCGCCTTCGCGCACCGCCAGCGCCATCAGCTGCGCGCCGTTCTGCTGGAACAGGTCGGCGGCACGCTCGAGAATTTTCGCGCGGGCCTCGCCGCCCAACCCATCCCAATCGTGCTGCGCGCGCGCGGCGGTCTCGAGCGCGTTGCGGACGTCATCTTCGGTCACCTCTGCGACGTCGCCAATTTGGCGTGTGCGGTCGGCCGGATCGAACACGGGATGCGATTCCCGTTTGGGTTCGCTCCCGGCGACAATCGGATTGGCCGTCTGCCTTGCCCGCAGCGCCGCGCGCATAGCGTCCAGCATCGGCGCGCTCTTCTGCGGATCGCTCCACAAGAAGCCCGAGGAGTTTTTTCGATCGGAGAAGAGATCGCCGGGTTTTGGAATGGTTGCGCTGCGGCGGCGCGGCTTCGACGCCAGCTGCTCCACCGGATCGCCGATGATGTCCTCGATGGGCGCATCCTCGTCCGCCAGCCGGTTGACGAAGGAGGTATTGGCGCCGTTCTCCAGGAGCCGGCGCACCAGATAGGCCAGCAGATCTTCATGCGTGCCGACCGGCGCATAGATGCGCGTGCCGGCGCCGGGCGACGGCTTCTTCACCTCGCGATAGAGCTCGTAGAGCGCTTCGCCCATGCCGTGCAGGCGCTGATATTCGAAATCCCTGCGGCCGTCGGCGAACACCTGCACCGCGGAGAGCGTGTGGGCATTGTGGGTGGCGAATTGCGGATAGATGGCCTCGCCCGCGCCGAACAGCGCGCGCGCCGCCGCGAGGTAGGACGTGTCGGTCGCCGATTTGCGGGTAAACACCGGAAAGTCGGGCAGCCCGAGCTCCTGCGCCCGCTTGATCTCGGTGTCCCAATAGGCGCCCTTCACCAGGCGCACGGGAATGCGGCGATCCTGCCGGCGTGCCAGATCGGCCAGCCAGGCGATCACCGGCAGCGCGCGCTTCTGATAGGCCTGCACCGCCAGGCCCAGGCCGCTCCAGCCGCGCAGCACAGCCGCCTCGCCCATCGCCTCGAACACGTCCAGCATCAGATCGAGCCGCTCGGCTTCCTCGGCATCGATGGTCAGCGCGAGATTGGCTTCGCGCGCCTCGGCGCCCAGCGCGACCAGCTGCGGCAGCAGCTCCGTCATGACGCGCTCGCGCTTGATCCATTCGTAGCGCGGATGCAGCGCGGACAATTTCACCGAGATGCTGGGCCGCTCGAACACCGGCTGGTCGAGATCGGGAAACTCGCGCGCGATGGCGGCGAGCGCATGGCGGTAGGAATCGTAATACCGGGCCGCGTCGTGTTTGGTGTAGGCCGCTTCGCCCAGCATGTCGAAGGAAAAGCGGTAGCCTTCGGCGGCCTGCTCGCGCGCGCGCTTCAGCGCTTCCTCGATGGTGCGGCCGAGCACGAACTGGCGCCCGAGGATGCGCATGGCAAAGGTGACGGCGTTGCGGATCACCGGCTCGCCGGAGCGCGTCACCAGCTTCTTCCAGATGCCCTCGAAATCCCATCTCGCTGTCTCGTCCAGCCGCACCACGCGGCCCGTCAGCATCAGCGCGAAGGTCGAGGCGTTGACGAACAGCGAGTCCGACTTGTTCATGTGGCGCGACCAATCGCCGGAGCCGATCTTGTCGCGGATCAGTTTGTCGGCGGTGGCGGCATCGGGCACCCGCAGCAGCGACTCCGCGAGGCACATCAGCACCACGCCCTCTTCGCTGGAGAGCGCGTATTCCTGGGTGAAGGCATCGACGCCGCTGCGCTGGTCGCGGGCGGCGCGGATGCGGGTGACGAGCTCACGGGCCAGCGCCTCGCTGCCGGCGCGCTCGCCGGGCGACAGGCGCGCCTGGCGGATCAGCCCGGCTGTGACGGTTTCCTCGTCGGCGAGATAGGCGTCGGAGATGGCTTTGCGGAGGTCGGACATGTCCGATGTGTGCTGGAATTGCGCGCGGATTTCTAGCCCTTTGCACCACCCCCGCGCTAATGTCGCGCATGGCTCCGGAAATCGTCACCACCATCGCCCAATTGCGGGTGCAAATCGCGGATTGGCGGCGGGACGGCGCACGGGTCGGGCTGGTGCCCACCATGGGCGCGCTGCATGACGGCCATCTGAGCCTGGTGCGCGAGACGCGAACGCACTGCCAGCGTATCGTGGTGAGCATTTTCGTAAACCCGACCCAGTTTGCGCCGCACGAAGATTTCGACCGCTACCCGCGGATGCTGGAGGAGGATTGCGGCAAGCTGGCCGGGCTCGCCGATCTCGTCTTCGCGCCGCCGGTCGCCGAGATGTACGCGCAAGGCTCCGCCACCCGGGTCGAGGTCGGTGGGCCGGCGCTGGGGCTGGAAAGCGACTCCCGGTCGCACTTTTTCTCGGGCGTGGCCACGGTGGTGGCCAAGCTGCTGATCGCGGCCATGCCCGATGTCGCGACCTTCGGCGAGAAGGACTATCAGCAATTGCTGGTGGTGCGCCGGCTGACCGCAGATCTCGGCCTGCCCATCGAGATCCTGGGCGGCGCCATCGTGCGCGAGGCGGACGGCCTCGCCATGTCTTCGCGCAATGCGTATCTGTCGGCAGAGGAGCGGCGCATCGCCGGAAAACTGAATGTCGTTCTCAGCGACGCTGCAAATATGGCGCGCGGCGGCGCGGCGATTGCTGAAGCGGAAGCTTGGGCCACGAAGGCCCTCCGAGAAGCCGGCTTCGATGCTGTCGAGTATGTCGCCATCCGCGATGCCGAAACACTCGCCGCGGTCGGCGATCTCTCCCACCCCGCGCGCATCCTCGCCGCCACCAAGCTCAGCCGCACGCGGCTGATCGACAACATGGCTGTTTGAGGGGAATATGTGTTATATTCCGTTCCTTCCATCGGCCAAGACGTCTGAAGGAGCACCCATGTCGGACCCGCAATCGTTGATCGCGAAGATCAAGGCTCTGCCGGCCGAGCGCATCGACGAAGTCGAGGATTTCGTGGATTTCATCGCCACGCGATCGCAGGACCGCGCGCTCGTGCGCGCCGCCTTGCGAACGAGCGAACCGGCCTTCTCGAAGGTCTGGAGCAATTCGGACGACGACGCCTACGATGCCCTTTGAGTTCGGCGACATTTTCGCCACACTCAAACAGTCCCTCACCATCCGCCAGCTCGGCACACTTGCTTCTGCCGACCGTGAGACGCTGCGCAAAGCGATCTCGCAAACGCTGGGATGATCCCCCGCCTAAAGCAATCCCAACGAAACCAACTCCGCCTGCAGGCGTTCCGGCAGGCCTTTGCCGCCTTTGGGGATGCGCAGGTCGGGCGGCGCGTCGTCGGGCTCGAAATAGCGCCAGCCCTGAAAGGCGCGGTGATGGCGCCGCTTCACCGGCACCAGCTTGGGCTCGTAGACGATGCCGCAATGCGGGCCGCCGTTCTTGGTCACCGGGCGCAGATCGACAATGCGTTGGCGCACCGCGATCTGGCCCTTGATCACCCAATAGAGTGAGCCGCCGTCCAGCACCTCGTCGCGCCGCTTGGGCGTGGCGCGGGTGACATGCATCAGCTCGAGGGCTTTGCGCTTCCTGCGGAGCTCGGCGAGGCGGCCCTTCTGCCATCGCGCCAGCTCCTCGACGGTGTCAACCCCGACGCAGAGCTTGATCAGATGAACGGTCATGCCGCGGCACTTTTCTCTTTCGCAAAGCGCACGATGACGGCGCCCTCGCCCACCTGGTCGCCGGCGGCGGCATCGACGGTGGCCACCAGCGCGTCGGCGGGCGCGGCAAGCGTATGCTCCATCTTCATCGCTTCCAGCACGGCCAGCGGCTGGCCGCGCTTGACGCTCTCGCCCGGCCGCACCAGCACCTGCACGATCTTGCCCGGCATGGGCGCGACGATGCGATCCGACGCCGCGCCGTGGGCCTCGGCCTCGGCGAAGGGATCGTGCAGCGCCATGGTCCAGGTGTCGCCCGCTTCCATCACCGCGATGTCGCCTGAGGCAAGCCGCATGGCGCTCGCATGGGCGGGCGTCACGGATTTGCCGGCGATGCTCAGCTCGAGGCCACCGCCGCGACGATGCAGGATTTCGACCGCAACACGCTTGTCCTCGACGGCGAACTCGACGATCTCGCGCGCCTCGCCGGAGAGTCGGAATCCATCCTGTGCGTTCCACGGATCGGAATCGTTCGAAGACTTGGCGCGGGCTTCGACGAGAAAGAGTGCGGTGCGGGCGAGAATCTCCACGCGCGGCGTCGCCTGGGCCGGAACAAGCGCCTCGCGGTGGCGCTCGATGAAGCCGGTGTCGATGTCGCCGGCGAGGAAATCGGGCTCGCGCAGCGCGCGGACGAGAAAGCCGGCATTGGCGTGCACCCCGGCCACTTCGCTCGCGGCCAGCGCCTGGGCGAGCCGGGCCGCCGCGGCTTCGCGCGTCGCGGCATGGGCGATGACCTTGGCGATCATCGGATCGTAGAACACAGAGACCTCGTCGCCTTCGCGCACGCCGGAATCGACGCGGATGCCATCGCCGTCCGGCAGATGCAGGCGTTCCAGCCGCCCGACCGAAGGCAGGAAGCCCTTGGCGGGATCCTCGGCATAGAGCCGCGCCTCGATCGCGTGGCCGTCGATCTTCAGCTCGGATTGTTTCCTGGGCAGCGTCTCGCCGGCGGCCACACGCAATTGCCATTCGACGAGATCGAGCCCGGTGATGGCTTCCGTCACCGGATGCTCGACCTGCAGCCGCGTGTTCATCTCCATGAACCAGAAACGGTCGGGCTTCAGCCCTTCGGAGGCATCGGCGATGAACTCGACCGTCCCGGCACCGACATAGCCCACGGCCTTGGCCGCCTTCACCGCGGCCTCCCCCATCGCCTTGCGCATGGCGGGCGGCATGCCCGGCGCCGGCGCCTCCTCGATCACCTTCTGATGGCGGCGCTGCAGCGAGCAGTCGCGCTCGAACAGATGCACCGCGTTGCCGTGGGCGTCGGCGAACACCTGCATCTCGATGTGGCGGGGGCGGGCGACATATTTCTCGATCAGCACGCGGTCGTCGCCGAAGGAGGATTTGGACTCGCGCTTGGCGCCTTCCAGCGCGGCGGCGAAATCCTTCGCGGTACCGACGCGGCGCATGCCCTTGCCGCCGCCACCGGCCACCGCCTTGATCAGCACCGGATAGCCGATCTTGTCCGCTTCCCTTTTCAGGTGCTCGGAAGACTGGTCATCACCGAAATAGCCGGGCACGACGGCGACGCCCGCTTTGGCCATGATCGCCTTGGCGCGGTCTTTGAGGCCCATGGCGCGGATGGCGCCGGGCGGTGGCCCAACGAAGACGATCCCCGCCGCGGCGCAGGCTTCCGCGAACTCCGCATTTTCCGACAGGAAGCCGTAGCCCGGATGGATCGCCTCCGCGCCGGTCGCCCGCGCGGCGGCCAGAATGGCGTCGACCTTGAGATAGGAATCGCGGGCCGGCGGCGGACCAATGCGCACCGCCTCGTCGGCCATCTCGACATGGAGCGCGGCCGCATCGGCGTCGGAATAGACCGCGACCGTGCGCAGGCCGAGGCGCCGCGCGGTGCGCATGACGCGGCAAGCAATCTCGCCGCGATTGGCGATCAGAAGCGAGCGGAACATGCCCGCTTATAGCCGCCGATCCGGCGCCGCTGCAAAGCGATCTCGGACAGCTGAGGTCCAAATCCAACTATCGTCATGGCCGGGTCCGGCGCAGCGCCAGCGGAGCCAGATTTCCGGCCATCTATGGACACCCTGCGAGACGGCGTTCCTGGGTTGCCGGGACGGCCTCCGCTTCGCTCCAGCCCGCCCGGCAATGACGGACTGGAGTTGATCCAGCGTATGGATTGCTGCGACTAGTGGGCTTCGCGCAGGAAGATGCGCTTCAGCATGAAGAAGACGCCGATCACCACCACGTAGCCCACGAACAGCACCAGGGCGAAGCGCCAGAAGCCGGGCTCCATCAGGGGCGGCAGGCGGAAGGCGGCGTGGTCTGCCAGCACCGGCAGGAGCACGTTCAGGATGATGGTCACAAGGGTTGCGCCAAGCGCCACCACCCAGACCCGGTGCCAGGCGGGCACAAAGAGCGCCGCCACCAGCGCGATGATCAGGCCCTCCAAGGCGTTGACTTGGTTAAAGCCCTCCCGGAAAAAGTTCCAGATTTCGTTGAGCATCGTCTGAAAATCCATGGAATCCCCCAATTTGGACCAATGCCTTAAGTTAACGCTGGAGCCGCCCAGCGGTTTCCCGCCGGCCGCGCGCATGCGCATTACCGATCGTCAATGAGCGTGGGCGCTGGAGCCGCCGCCCTTGAGCACGTTGGTCTTGACGAAGAAAAAGGCTGCGATCGCAATGATGTAGCCAAGGTAGAGCGCCGCCAGGAACTCCCAATAGCCGAGGCTGACCAGCGGCGGCAGCCGGAACGGCGCGTCGTGGTCGATCATGGGGATCAGGACCATGGCCACGGCATGGATCAGGACCGCGGCCAGCGCGATCTTCCACACTTCCCGCCATTCCGACATGCGCCAGGCCGAATAGAGGGCGATCAGCAGGCCCAGCATGGCATTTACGTGGGCGAACCCGGCGCGGAAAAAGTCGAGAATCCAGTTCCCGTAATAGACGGCGTCGTGCATGAGCATCTCCCCCGAGATGGTGGGCCTGGAGCCCCGACCGGCTCGATCTTAACCTATGTGGGGCGAATTTTAAGATGAATTTTTGACGGCAAGGCCGGCTATGGCTTTATGCCTTTGATATTGTTGCGTATTAGCCGCTTCCTGGACAATGTAGCTACAAGAGGCTACATTGGGGACATGAAAAGCGTCGGCCTGCGAGAACTGAAGAACAATCTGAGCGCCTATGTGCGCGCGGCGCGCAAAGGTGAAACCGTGGTGGTGACCGATCGCGGGCAAACCGTGGCGCGACTCGTTCCGCCGGCCGAATTGGTAGAACCCGAGCATCCCCTGGCTGAAATGGCTCGCCGCGGCGAAGTCAGATTGGGGAAAAGAATGACAGCCGAGGAAAAGGCCAAATTCTATGCGCGGCCCGGTCCACCGCTGCTAAAGGGCATCACGTCCGCGGAACTTATCGACGCGTTGCGCGAAGATACGATCTGAGCGCTGTCCTCATGAATATCTATGCGGAATCCAGCGCCGTTGCGGCTTGGCTGCTTCGCGAGCAACGCGGGACCGACGTCTACGCCATTCTCGTGGCGGCGACATACGTCGTTTCATCGGACCTCACGCTGGTGGAGTGCGATCGCGCCATTCATCGCGGAGCCGCCAACCAAAGGATAGATGCGGCGGCTGCGAAGACCGCAAGCTCCGATCTGACTGCGGCCGCTGCAAAATGGGATGTCGTGAGTCTGCTCCCCTCGATCGTCGAGCGCGCGCGGCAGCCGTTTCCGCACGAGCCGATCCGCAGCCTTGACGCGCTGCATGTCGCTTGGGCATTGCACGCGCGCGCCGCGGTTCCAGATCTCGCGATATTGAGTCTCGATGACCGGGTTCGTCGCGTCGCCGCGAGCGTTGGACTTGCGTCATTGCCGAATTGACGACGGATTCAGCGGGAGATCTTCTCGGCCCAATTCGCCAACGCATCCAGCAATTCCGTCATCACCTCGGCATTGCTGCGGCCGCTCTTGGCGGGGACGCGAAAGGAGTGATCGGCGTTCTCGAAAAGCTTGAGCGTGGCGCGTCGGCCGAGGCTGGCGACGACCGGCTTGAGATGATCGAGATGGGCAAGATCGTCGCGCGTGCCTTGCAGGAACAGCATCGGAATCTTCACTTGCGCCAGATGCTCGGCGCGGGTGGCCGAAGGCTGGCCGGGCGCGTGCAGCGGGAAGCCCAGGAAGGCGAGACCCTTCACGCCTTCCAGCGGCGCCTCGGCCTGCGCCTGCGATGTCATGCGTCCGCCATAGGATTTGCCGCCGGCGAAGAGCGGCAGCTTCGGCAAGAGCGTCGCCGCCTTGGCGACCGCGGCCCGCACGGTCTCCTGCGCCGCCTTGGCCGAATCCGGGCGCTTGCTGCCGCGCTCCATGTAGGGAAATTGGTAGCGCAAGGTGGCGACGCCCCGCTCCGCCAAGCCCTGCGCCACGCCGGCCATGAACGGATGCTTCATGCCGGCTCCCGCGCCATGCGCCAGCACGCAGCAGGCGCGCGCGTCCTTCGGCGCGATCAGGAGTCCGGAGACTCTCCCCTCGCCGGCCGCAATTTGAACGTCGCGCTCGACCGCGTTCGCCATATTTTCCGCTCGGTGCCTTTGAGATGCCGGACTTTATCGGCGAGAGCGAGCAAGTGCCAGACAATCCATCGAAAATGGATTACGTTTTGGAACTCGGAGGGGCTGAGGATGACTTTAGAACCGCTGCTGCATGCGCCGCTGGCCGTGCAGATTCACGTGGCCACCGTGGTGCCGGCGTTCCTCATCGGCACCTATCAGATTTTTCTCAGCCGCAAGGGCGAGCCGTTTCATCGCGCCCTGGGCTATATCTATCTGACGCTGATGACGATCACCGCGATCGCGGCGCTGTTCGTGCAAGCGCTGATGCCGCGCGGACCGTTCTTCGGCTTCAGCCCGATCCATCTGTTCGTGCCGCTCACATTATTTGGTGTCTATGGCGCCTTGCGCGGAGCCCGCACCCACAATGTGCGGATGCACCAGCGGGCGATGCTCGGCGTCTATATCGGTGGCATCTTGATCGCGGGCTCGCTTGCCTTCCTTCCGGGCCGCATCATGCATGCGGTGACCTTCGGCTCGGGCGGCTGAACCTAACGCACTGAGGCAAGCGCCGCATCATGCATGCGGTGACCTTCGGCTTGGGCGGCTGAACCTAACGCACTGAGGCGAGCGCGGCGTTGATCTCCGCGCCCTTGGCCGCCTTGAAGGCGATGCAGCGGTCGATACGCTCCTCATCCTCGGACAGGACGCGGCCAATGCCCTCGAGCTCCTTCACTTTCGGCGCCACAAAGGCGTGCAGCGCCGCCTTGGTCTCAGGATCGCAGGCGTTGCGCTGGATATCGGGCAGCCCGCTCATGCCGCGGCTGGAGAGACGCTTCTTCAAGGCATCGAAATTCGCGGTCGCCCAGGACCACAGCGCCGCACGCGCCATCGGCTCACCGGCATAGTAGCGCAGCACATAGCGCAAATCGCCGGTGCGGATGGCCGGCGTCAGCGCCAGCGCCAGGAGCTTGTCGAGCGTGGCGCGATCTTGCGAGCCGGCGACGGCATAGATGGCGATCTGTGCGAAATATTCATCATGCGTTTTCGCGATCGCCGCGACGAGCGCGTCGCCGAACGATGCTCCTTCGGCCAGGACGGCCGCGCGCAAAGACTCCTGGATCAGTTCCGGCGGCAGGCCGCCATGATCCTTGCCCCCGGAGTTCACATAGGCGTGCGCGGCTTTTGCCAGCTGCGCGATCAGCCCAGGGTCCCTGCCCTCCTCCACCAGCAACTCGACGAGGGCTTGCCGCAGCAGCGCGGTCGGAACCGCTTCGCCCGGCTTCGGCGCCAGGCCAAGTTCGGCGAGACGGGGGCCGAAGGTCTCGCGGATCAACGTCTGGAGAGCGGGAATCTGCGCCGGCGCCAGAATGCCGGTGATGCGCAGATCGTGGAAAGCGTCCTTGAGGTTCATCGAGCCGCCGTGGTTGCTATTTAGCAAATCCCATTGTGCCGCGGGCGCCAGACTTTTCACCAGCGCAAAGAAATCCGCCGCCGAAGCTTTGCCGGCGCGGAGCGCAGCGTTCAAATTGTGGAACAGAGTCAATTGATCGGCCGGCGAAAGCGTCGCCGCGCGGCTGATCAGCCCCCGCCAATGCGGCTCGTCCAGCGTAAAGCGGTAGTAGCCCGCGCCATCGACATTGGGAACAACGACCGAGGGGCAAGTGGAACCGAGCGCGACGGTCTGAGACGCCTCCATCAGTCTACAGACGCTGGCGCCTCCATCGGCGCTCAGGCACATCGGCACCTGCCAGTGTCCCTGCGGCAGGCGGATGCCCACCGGCATATAGGTGGATTGCGAGACGCGCGCGGCTGCGCTCTTGGCCGCGCAATGCACCTCGGTCTCGAGCAGCGGGATATGCGGCTGATCGATGAAGCCGTTGAAGGCCTTGACGATCTCCGGGTGGTGCGTGGACGCGGCGATGGTGCCGATGAAGTCCTGGGCGCTGGCATTGCGGAACGCAAATTTGGTCAGATAGGCGTGGATGCCCTGGCGGAACTGCTCGCGCCCGACATAGCTCTCGAACATCGAGAGCACCGCGCCGCCCTTGCTGTAGGTGATGTCGTCGAAGGCATTGTCGATGTCGTCCGGTCCGTGGACCGGGTTGTGGATGTGGCGCGCCGAGGGCAGCTCGTCGAGCCGCATGACGTTGAGTGCGCTCTTCAGCGTCTCGCGCGAATAGTCCTGCTCGGGGCGGACCATCTGCGCGATCTTGTACTCCATCCAGGTGGCGAAGGATTCGTTGAGCCAGATGTCGTCCCACCATTTGGGCGTCACCAGGTCGCCGAACCACTGATGGGCAAGCTCATGCGCCTGCACGGTAAGGCTCGCGCGCTTCTGCTCGAGCGGCGCGTTGTCGTCCATCAGCAGAAGCTGCTCGCGGAAGGTGATGGCGCCGGCGTTTTCCATGGCGCCGGCGGCGAAGTCGGGGACGGCGAGGATGTCGAGCTTCTGATAGGGATAGGCGATGCCGTAGTAGGTCTCCAGCGCTTCCACCGTGGCCGGCGTCAAGGACAGCGCGTATTTCAGGCGCGCGCCACTGCCCTTCGCCGTGACGCCGCGCAAATGCAGCGGATGATCGCGAAACTTGTTGGCGGGAATGTCGCCGCCGTCCACGATGTCGAGCGGTCCGACCGCGAGCGCCACGAGATAGGTCGGAAGGGGCTTGGTCGGCTGAAACACCCAGCGCTGCATGCCATTGACGGCGCTGCCGCTAGGAGCTTCCGGCGTGTTGCCAACGACCTTGTTCCCCGCGGGCGCGGTCACCGCAATGTCGAACGGCGTCTTGAAGCCGGGTTCGTCGAAGGAGGGAAAGGCGCGGCGAGCGTCGATCGCCTCGAACTGGGTGAAGGCATAGGCATTGCCGCCGTCGACGACCTTGTAGAGCCCTTCCAGCGAGCCGTTGAATGGCGCGTCATAATCGAAGAGCAAGGTGGCGCGTCCGGCGGGGACCTGTTGGGCGAATTTCAACGCGGCGACGCCCGACGGGTGAACCTGGGCGTAGGTGGCTGCCATCGTTTTGCCCGAGGCCAGGCGGATGGCCGCGCGGGCGACGTGCAGATCGAGACCGTGCAGGAAGAATGACTTCAGCGGTTTGGCAACGTTCACGTCGATCTCGGCATGACCGGAAAACCCGTCCTTGGTCGGATCGATCGTGAAGTTCAGCCGATAGTGCAGCGGCGTGACCACGCGAGGCAGCATCGCCAAGGGGACCGCGCCAGCGCTCTTTGAACCGACGGCGTCCGAGCGCGCCGGCGCGGCCATGGCCTCATGCTTTTTGCACGCCGGGAGGCACAATAGGAGCGCCGAGAGAAGAACGATTGCGGGGGGACGGGTCATGGGAGCTGCCGATTTTGGGATGCGAGAGGCCGCGAGATAACCCGATTGCGGCAACGGCGCCACCCGCTTTCACTAGGTCATCAAGGCGCCGTTCTTGCCTTGTTCTGAGAAGCGCCTGCCTCCACCACCGCAAGCAAGGCTTGCGTAACCAATTCATCCTAGTTTTGTGCCGGAAGCGCATTCAAGCCGGCACATGTCCGATTCCTGGATCGTCAGCGTGGGTGGGAAGGCTTATGGGCCTTACACGCCCGGCCAGATGCAGGCCTTCGCTGCAGAGGGCCGCATTGCGCCCCAATCGCTGGTCGCGCGGCCGGGCGAGACGCAGTTCAAACCGGCGGCGGACGAGCCCGACATCGCGCAATGGTTCGCGAGCCCGCAAGCCGCCACTCGCGCCGTCGCGGAACCCCTGCAGAAGGACGAAACCCGCGCGCCCTCTTTCGGCCGCGGCGACGGCACCGACGGCGAACTCGCCCACTACGTGATCGTCGCCGACATGAAGTCGCGCTCCATCACGGGGCTGGAGGAGGAGATCTTCGCTCTCGGTCCGGCCTATCCCATCATGCCGCAGGCCTGGGTGCTGGCCTGCGAGCAATCGGCGAACGCCATCCGCAACATCCTGATGCAGAAGCTCGGCAAGCTCGACGTGCTCTTCGTCATCGATGCGACGCACGACAAGGTTGCCTGGCACAATTTCGCCCCCGAGGCGGAAATCCGGCTGCGCCGGGTGTGGACCAAACCGCAGCCGCAGCCCACCGGCCGCTTCGGCTAAAGCTCCTTCAGCGCGCTTCGAAAGCGCTGATAGTTCCTGACATAAACCTCGGCCGACATTTTCAGCAGCGCCAGTTGCGGCTCGCTGAGCTGCTTGACCACGCGGCCCGGCGCGCCCAGCACCAGCGAATTGTCCGGAATCTCCTTGCCTTCGGCGATCAGCGTGTTGGCGCCGATCAGGCAGTTGCGCCCGATCTTGGAGCGGTTCAGCAGAGTCGAACCCATGCCGATCAGCGAATTGTCGCCCACCGTGGTGGAATGCAGGATCACCCTGTGCCCGACCGTGACGTTCGCGCCGATGGTCACTGGCTGGCCCGGGTCGGAATGCACCACCGAATTATCCTGGATGTTGGAGTTCTCGCCCAGCACGATCCACTCGTTGTCGCCGCGCAGCACCGCGCCGAACCACACGCTGGCATTGGCGAGCAGCCGCACGCGGCCGATCAGCGTGGCATTGGGCGCCACCCAATAGGCACCGTCCGCGGGAAACTCGGGGGCGATCCCGTCGATGGCATAGATCGTCATGTCGGCCTTTCTCCAAACCTTGCCGATTGCAAGACTGTCACCGGAGTTTCGCACAGAACGATATATCGCCGCGCGCAAATCTCGTTAAGCTTGAGATGGGCCAGCCGATTCGCATGGCCCTTTGGGGGCGGACCGGGTGCACACTTGCACTTTGCCTAGCGTCAGTTCCAAACGCCGGAAGGTGGCCCCCCGCGTTGCCGGCCCATGCCATCGGGCCGCAGCATCCAGTCTTCGCCGTTCCTCCGATCCCTCCGTTGTGTCAGTGACCAGGGAGCATCCATGGCCAAGCGTTCCGCGCGCCGCAAGACACGCGAATTCCAAGATGTCGAACACGGCAACGTCCGTCCGCTTTTTCCGTCTGCCGGCTGGAGCCCGCTAGACTCAGAGTCCCGCGACCGCAAATACGTCAAGAACATCCGGGCGATGAGCCCGCTGCAGCAGCGCCTTATCGATGCCATCGACGAGCGCTCGGTGGTGCTGACCCTGGGGCCGGCCGGCACCGGCAAGACCTATCTCGCCATTGCCAAGGCCGTGGAAGCCCTGGAGCAGAACCGGGTCTCTCGCATCGTGCTGTCGCGGCCGGCGGTGGAGGCGGGCGAAAGCCTCGGCTTCCTGCCCGGCGACTTGCAGGACAAGCTCGCGCCTTATCTGCGGCCCCTCTACGACGCGCTGACCGAGCGGCTCGGCAGCAAGCGGCTGAAGGCTCTGCTGGCGGAAGGCCAGATCGAGATCGCGCCGGTGGCCTATATGCGCGGGCGCACGCTCAACGATTGCTTCGTGGTGATCGACGAGGCGCAGAACTGCACCTACGGCCAGCTCAAGATGCTGCTGACCCGGCTGGGCTGGCGCTCCACCATGGTGCTGACCGGCGACCCCGACCAGACGGACCTGCTGTCGGGCTTGTCCGGGCTGGGCGATATCGCCACGCGGCTGGAGCGGGTGAGCGAGATCGCGGTGATCCGGCTGGGCGAAGCGGACATCGTCCGCCACCCGCTGGTCGCCAGCATGCTGACCGTCCTTTAGATCGCCAGGGCGAAGTCCAGCACGAAGAGGCCAAGAGCGAAGCTCCAATAGCCGGCGACGGCCGCGGCGAGCCAGAACGCCAGGCGCGAGCAGCTCTTGGTCCGGCGCGCCTTGGCAGCATTCTCGAACAGGACGCTGGGGCCGGCGACCACCATCACAGCATAGTAGACCGTACGGCGGGCGCTCCCGTCCTTCCGCTCGCCGGCGATCAATTGATAGGCATTGGAGACGATGCCGGAGGCCGTGAAGCCCGTGGTGACGGCAAACAGGACCACCATCACGTCGCGAAACATCGGTCCCTCTCCCGGCTGGTCGATGTCAGGAATGCAGCCCGTGTGCCTGAACCTTTACCGCTGTTAACGATCATTTGTTCCATTGTGGGATGATTCACCGCGCTCAAAGGCGTCCGCCTTCGGCTCGCGTCCGATTTCCGGCCATGGGAAAGCCAAAGAGTTCACCGAGAGATGACTGAGGGTGCGCGGCCTGCGCCGATCCATCCAGCGAATCGAGAGAGGATGTTGGCTAGAGTTGCTTCGGCGACTCGGGCCTCGAACGACGGAATGTCTCGCAGCGGCGGCGATACGGAAACTGGCGTAAGGCAGCGATCGGGCTGGCTCATACCGCTCGGCGTGTTCCTGGTGACCGCGGCGCTGTCGGCCATGTTCCTGCTGTTCTATCTGGCGCCGGGACCGACCTCCTTCATCGAAGAGCACCCCGCGCCCACCTCGCGGACCGATCCCGTGAGCGTGACCGTGGATGGCGCGTCCTTCACCATCCCGGCCAACTATTTCATCTACCGCAGCGCCAGGCAGGGCGGCGCCCACAAGGAAGTGGCGCTGTTCACCACGCTTCCCAATTTCCGCGGCTACAGCGATTGGTATTCCCAGGACTTCACCGACAACACCGCCGACTCTCCGCTCGTCAATCTTTTGATCCGCGAGGAGGAGTTGAATCTGGGCGAGGCGGAACGCCTGCAGCGCATCTATCTCAACTACGTCGTCGATCCGAAGGGAAAGCCGGGACCGTTCGGGCTGACTAAGTTTACCTTCCGCGACGATTCCGGCTACCGCGGCGAGGATCTGCTGGTGGGCCACCTCGATCGCCACCTTGTCGTGCTTCGCTGCGTGCGGCTGACCGAGAAAGTGCCGAGCCCGAGCTGCCTGCGCGACGTCAGGCTCGCCCGCGGGGTGGCGCTCAGCTACCGCTTCAAGCGCGCCCACCTGGTCCATTGGCAGGACATCGCCGGCGGCGTCGAAGCGCTGGTGCGATCCTTTCGGACTCACAAATAGCGCGGCTAGGATTCTATCGCCTGATATGGCGGGGATCAGCCTGCCCGCGTGGCCGGGGCCGGCGGCAGGTCCATTTCCAGGATCGCCATCTGGAAAGCGTAAGAGGTCTCGCCGTCTTCTTCATCCTTGAAGATGACGCCGATGAATTCGCCCGCCACGTGGACTTCGACGGAATCGTCCTGGCGCGGCCGCTCGACCACCGTGATGGTGTCGAGGCGAAAGAGATTGCGAAGGTATTTCTCGATGCGCCAGATTTCGCTGCGGGTCACGGACGCTCTCCGTTCCAGTCGAGGGGAAGTTGCATGCAAACAAGGCCCGGTCAAGCGCTATCCGGCGCCGGTGCCGGACGTCGTCAGATCTGGTAGTCCGGGCCTTCGAGAATTTGATTCATGTCCTGGGACGGCCGATCCGATCCGGCGCAGCCGATCACTTTGGCCGGCACGCCCGCCACCGTGCAATGAGGCGGAACCGGCTTCAGCACCACGCTGCCCGCGCCCACCCGCGAATACTCGCCGATCTCGATATTGCCCAGCACCTTGGCGCCGACCGACAACAGGACGCCGCGCCGTATCTTGGGATGGCGGTCTCCCTTCTGTTTGCCGGTGCCGCCCAGATTGACTCCGTGCAGCATCGAGACGTCGTCCTCGACGACGGCCGTCTCGCCGATCACGATCCCGGTGGCGTGGTCCATCATGATGCCGCGGCCGATCCGTGCGGCCGGATGAATGTCGACCGCGAACAGCTCCGACACCCGGCTCTGTAGGAAATAGGCGAGCCAGCTGCGCTGCTGGCCCCACAGCCAGTGCGCAATGCGATGGCACTGCAGCGCGCTGAAGCCTTTGTAGAAGAGGAATGCCTGCGCATAGGAGTGGCAGGCGGGATCGCGCTCGAAGATCGCAGAAAGATCGGCGCGCACGGCTTCGCCGATCTCCCGGTCGGCACTCATCGCCTCCTGGAAGATCTCCCGCGCCATCATCGGGCTGAGATCCTCGCCGCCCACCTTCTTGGCGAGATGATAGGAGAGCGCGTCCTCCAGCCGGTCGTGTTTCAGGATGCTGGCGTGCGCGAGGCTGGCAAGCGCCGGCTCGGTCAGGGCCAATTCTTCGGCCTGGACCCTCAGCGCGGACCAGATGGGATCGCAGAAATCGACTTTCTCAGCCAGGACGGACATGACGCTTCTCCCAAATCGTTCAGATCGAGCCGGTACCCGGCGAGGCCGGCGGCGGCGCTGCCGGCGGCCGCGGCGGCGCGGGGGGTGTATAGACCGGACG